>JAFGWT010000195.1 GCA_016937015.1 Deltaproteobacteria bacterium
CACTCAAAAAGGGCGGCGACCATCATGAGAATATTCGCGATGCAGCCCGTCAGGAAATCGGCCTCCGGGCCTTCCTCGAAGCCGGCGGATTTGGCGCTTTTACAACCACTTTCGAAGACCTCCATGGATTGAAGCAACTCCCTGGGTTGGCCTGCCAAAGACTCATGGCGGATGGATACGGTTTTGGTGCCGAAGGTGACTGGAAAACTGCTGCCCTCGTCAGGCTGGCTAAAGTAATGACAGCAGGACGACCTGGCGGCGTCTCGTTTATGGAAGATTATACATACCATCTCATCAAGGGAAAAGAGCAGGTTCTTGGCGCGCATATGCTGGAGATTTGCCCTTCCATCGCCGATGGAAAACCATCGCTTGAAGTGCATCCGCTCGGTATTGGCGGCAAGGCAGATCCGGCTCGACTGGTATTCGACTCGAAGGCCGGCCCGGCAGTAAACACCACCCTTGTGGATATGGGCGGTCGAATGCGAATGATAGTGGCCGAAGTCGACGTTGTCAAACCTGAGAACGATATGCCCAAACTGCCAACGGCGCGTGCCCTCTGGCACCTGCGACCGGACTTCAAACGCGGATGTCAAGGGTGGATTGAAGCGGGCGGTGCACACCACGCGGCTTTCTGCCAGGCGGTTACCGCCGCCGAATGGGAAGACTTTGCCGGAATGGCGGGGCTGGAAGTGATCCGACTGGGCAATGACCTCGACATGCATGCGCTCCGCAACGAACTGCGCTGGAATGACGCGGCATACAGACTCGGACGGTAGTCTCATGCCATCATCATATCGCGAGCTGAAGGCGCAGGCCTTTGCTGCCAACCTTGAAATCCCGAAGCGCAACCTTGCCATTTACACATTTGGCAATGTTTCTGCGTTTGATGCCAATCGCGGTGTCATTGCCATCAAGCCGAGTGGGGTGGATTACGACCGGCTCACCGTTGACGACATGGTTGTCGTCGACCTTGAGGGAAACATCGTGGAGGGCAAGCTTCGCCCATCCTCTGACACGCCTACGCATCTTGTTCTGTACCGGGCATGGGAGGGTATCGGCGGCGTGGTCCACACCCATTCCACCTACGCGACCGGATGGGCCCAGACAAGACGCCCTATTCCTATTTACGGCACCACTCATGCGGATCATCTCGCCGAGGATGTCCCCTGTACCGCGGTCATGTCCGACGACGCGGTGGAACGGGACTACGAGGTTGAAACCGGAAACCAGATACTGGCATGCTTCGACAACAGTAATCCACTTCACACCCCAATGGTGCTGGTGGCCGGCCATGGACCATTCACCTGGGGACCAACGCCCGAGAAAGCCGTTTACAATGCTGCCGTACTTGAGGAGCTGGCGAAAATGGCCTTTGTGACTCACACGGTTGACCCGGGAACAGCACGGCTACCGGATAGGCTCATTCGAAAGCACTTCGAGCGCAAACACGGGAAAAACGCTTACTACGGACAAAAATAGAGCAGAAAAAGGACACGGCAACGGCCGTGCGAAGGAGGTATCGGTGAACCAGAATCAGGTCAACGCGAAAGAATTAATCCAGTCGGGCGCTGCCTTCCTTGGCATCGAGTTTGGCTCCACCCGCATCAAGGCGGCCCTCATCGCACCGGACACCACGCCTCTGGCGTCGGGGTCACATGGCTGGGAAAATCAGCTCAAGGATGGTGTCTGGACTTATGACATGACAGACGTTTGGAATGGGCTTTCGGCCTGTTACGCAGACCTTGTTAAGGATGTACGCACGAGCTATGACGTAGCCCTCGGTAGCGTCGCCGCAATGGGATTTAGCGGAATGATGCACGGATACGTCGCACTGGATGAAAAAGAAGAGCTCCTTGTCCCTTTCCGCACCTGGCGCAACAACATTACCGGTCAGGCCTGTGAAGAGCTGAGCCCTTTGCTTAACTTCGCAGTACCACAGCGTTGGAGTATTGCGCATCTATACCAGGCAATACTCGAAGGGCAATCCCACGTGCCGCAGATTTCAAAGCTGACGACCCTCGCCGGCTACGTCCATTTGAAACTCACCGGAGAACACAAAATGGGCGTGGGAGAAGCATCGGGCATGTTTCCCATTGATCCGGACACCGGCGACTTTGATGCCATCCGCATGGCAAAATTCGACGGGCTTGTCGAGCCCCGCAAACTGGGTTGGACGCTGAGACGCATTCTCCCGGAAGTGCTGTCCGCGGGTCAACCAGCGGGGCGCCTGACAGCGGAAGGCGCCAAACTGATTGACCCCACTGGCACACTGCAGCCCGGCATCCCCCTTTGTCCCCCCGAAGGGGATGCGGGTACCGGAATGGTGGCCACCAACGCAGTGCATCCCCGCTCGGGCAATGTTTCGGCCGGTACCTCTGTTTTTGCGATGATCGTTCTGGAGAAGAGCCTTTCACGGGTTCACGACGGACTTGATATCGTGGTAACGCCTGACGGCAGTCCCGTAGCCATGGCACATTCCAACAACGGATCATCAGATCTCGATGCGTGGATAGCTCTTTTTGGGCAAGTTGCCAATGCGCTGGGCGCCAAGGTCACCGCGGGTGAAATTTATGACAAAATTCTGCCTCTGGCCGTAAACGGCGAACCCGACGCAGGTGGGTTACTGTCCATCAATTATGTCTCGGGCGAACACGTAACCGGTTTCAACGAAGGGCGTCCCCTGTTCGCACGAAACCAGGACAGTCGGTTTACCCTCGAAAACTTCACGCGGGCCCTGTATTACGCGTCCCTTTGCGCCATGCGCACCGGCATGAATATCCTCACAGAGGAAGAGGGCGTGGTTATCGATGAGATTCGCGGCCACGGTGGCTTCTTCAAAGGCGGTGACACAGGGCAGCGGATGATGGCTGCGGCACTCAACGTCCCGGTGAGTATTCCCGCCACAGCCGGTGAGGGCGGGGCCTGGGGGATGGCGGTACTCGCTGCATTCATGCGCCGGAGCGATACGCAACAGTCACTCCCGGACTACCTCGACGAACACATTGCCAAAAGCATCGGAAAGCCCGTTAATCCCGATCCACAGGATGTAAAAGGGTTTACCGAATTCTTCAGTCGCCACAGTCAGGGACTCGCCATCGAGCGCGAAGCCATAAAATTTTTTAAATAGACCCGTTCAAACTTTTGTAATCGCAGAAGTATTGCCCGTCCAGCCGGTTCACTCCTGTATTCTGCAACCAGACACAGTCAGGAATAGTCCGAATCGGCAGGGTATCCAGCATCTACAGACAGAGGACAGACAATTCGATTTTTCGCAAGGAAACATGCTTTGTTCGCCAGCTATCAATCGGCTGAAATTTCAGCTTCATTTCCATGTGGCAGATGGGCGCTGTTTCCAAAAAAATCAACAAAATCAAAGGAGATGAAAATCAGCGGGGTTCAGGAGAGAAACGACTGTAAAATTACTCTTTCTCGAGTACAACTGAGCCTGTAATCGGTCCGGTCGTTCCTGTGCTCACCGGCGCAACGATCATTGTGGAATCCGTCACACAGAATGAGTACGATCCATCAGGGGTAATGAATGTGTCCCCATCGACCGAATATGCGCTAGTGGCTAATGGATACCCAGGAGCCAGCCCAAGTCCGCCCGCCACACTGATACCGGCCGAATCGACAACCGCCGTGCAGGTGCATCCGCTAGTGTCATCGTTATCTGCACATTCCACCGTCAAATAACCAGGAGAAGCGAGGGGACCACTTATGCGATCACAAGTGGTTATAGTCCCGGACAGACTTTTGCAGTCTTCTGACAACTCTATAATTTCAGTACCGGTCACAGTCGTGTCGTCAGTTAAAGTGCCGTCACTGGCAGTCCATTTCCCGGTGACCACCAGTTCACCCGATACTGTTGCTTCACACTTTTCGCCCAGACCAAAAGCCGTCATATCCATCTCACCGCTTACAGAAATACACGAGGCTGTTACATTCCAGGTTCCTTCCAGATCGCCGCCACATGGATCCACATCACCGCATTCATCGCCGTCGCTATCGCTATCAGTGTCGCTATCGGAATCACTGTCGCTGTCGCTGTCTGTATCGCTGTCACTGTCGCTGTCTGTATCGCTGTCACTATCGCTGTCACTATCGCTGTCGCTATCGCTGTCGCTGTCCGAGTCTGAGCTGCCGGTGGTATCCGATTCTTCAGTGGTGCCGCAACCAACAAGCAGCCCGGCAAAAAATAGCATGGTCACACTTAGCGCAATAATGTTCATTCTGTTAGCCATATAATTCTCCTAATCCTGTGTGGTCACTGCCCGTAACCGGTTGCCTTGACGTTCTGGAATACAGCGTCTTCAGTCTCGGCTGACGGATAGCCCTGAACAATGGCGCCTTCAAAGAAGGTGCCCCATGAGTTATTACTGTTGTCACCACCAACACCTAACACAACTGCGCCCTGGTGATCAAGAGTCTTGCCCTGAGGCAGTGCGCCCTCATATCCAGTGGTCAGACTGTTTGCGGTCTGAAGATCGGCCATCCGAAGGGCATAGGCGCTTGTGGACGTTTTGGTGAAACCGATGGCAAACTTCACGCGAAGAGACGGATTATTGTTGTTGGCTGGACCTGGATTATCCAGTGCACCCCAACCGGGATCGCCCGGTCTTGAGCCGCCCATCCAAACACCCGCTTCGAAGTCGTTACCAAACCATGGACCATTTCCTGCGCCACGTCCCCAGTAAGCAACGCCAAAGAACAGGGTATCCATGAAGTGCCATCCATCAGCAGGAGTCGATGTCACATTACCAAAATCCCAGCAGCAAGCTGTGCCTGAGTGTGTACCGTCTGCCAGCATGTAGATGCCCTGTGGCTCTGCACCTTTGGGCATTCCCGGACCAGCGCCACTGCCTTTGGGGCTTCTGTAACCCTGGCGGGCATCCATGTACAGCGAGTATACATCTTTACCGCTTACTTTGAGTGGGCCTGCATCGTATTTTGTCTCAAAATCGTCGAGTGCGGCATACGCCCCACCAGCGGAGTTACCGCCCGTACCAATGATGATGTCATTTCCGTAACCGGATTGGTCGTACAGTTTCGCAACCGTGCAATAGGTGCCGTTACATGCTGCGTCCGCAGCAGCTTTGTCGCCAAAACCATCCGCAGTCTGGCCGATATCATGAAGTTCTCCACCATTGCCGCTGTTCTGGTCGTTACTGTTACTTCGCAGCTGGTACAGTGGTCCGGTATAATCGCCTTTTATGCGACGAATCATACTATAGGCTGCTGCGCACTTGTTACCGGCTGCCTCATAAATGTCACAGGGACCTTCGCCTACATCGCCATCACTATCGGTATCGCTATCCGTATCACTATCGGTATCGCTATCCGTATCGCTATCGGTATCGGTGTCCGTATCGGTATCCGTATCGGTATCCGTATCGGTATCCGTGTCGGTATCGCTTGTGCTGACTACATCGCAGCAGATTGGTGAATCCGCATTGGGACAGGTGTAATCCGGCAAGTACGTGCCGCCCATATCGCGGCATGCGCCCTGGGCCACACAGGTACCCGGGCAGTCTGAATCGCTGTCTGTATCGGTATCCGTGTCTGTATCGGAATCGCTATCTGTGTCTGAATCCGAGTCTGAATCAGTGTCTGAGTCTGAATCTGAATCGCTATCTGTGTCCGAATCCGAGTCTGAATCAGTGTCTGAGTCTGAATCCGAATCGCTGTCCGAGTCTGAATCCGAGTCTGAATCCGAGTCTGCGTCTGAATCCGAATCGCTGTCAGTGTCCGAATCCGAATCTGAATCTGAATCTGAATTTGAATCCGAACCCGAATCAATGCTCTCCGTGGTGCCACAGCCAATTACCAGAAAAATGGCCATCAATAACAAAATAGTGACGTGCAAAGTCGATTGTCTCATTTTTTGCTTCTCCTTATTATTCGTACACTTTAAAAAACTGTAAACCGTACATTGTCCAGGGTGAAGTGCACACCATTTTCAAAAACGGGTGATATCCATCATTATTTTTTCCGATCAAATCAGGAACGGCTGAAAAACCAACGCAACGCACATTTAATAACGATCATTGATATAAATCCAACACGCCCATGCGGTAATTGTGCGCGCTAATTGATCTCATAAAAATCAGTCGCAAAATGCCATTGATCTCAATCAATCACACCAGGGGTCTTTTTATGGGGATCGATATTAATCCGGAGCGGTGCATCACGCTGGGTGCCCGCGAAAATCGATTTGGCCCCATTCTCCCGCGCATTCTCGCGCGCATTCTCGCGCGCAAGGGCCGGCATATTAAAATTATGTTTCGTCAAGAAATCGTTTAACAAGCCCCTGAAACGCATCAATCCGCCGATCTCTGAAGAACGGCCAGATACGCCGAACCGTTTCACTGCGGGTCATGTCAATTTCAACAATCTGATTCACCGGCTGATCGTCTGCCTCGGTCAGCATCTCCCCCTGGGGCCCAGCCACAAAACTGTTCCCCCAAAATTCGATTCCTGCCGTGGCGTTCCCAGGGTCCGGTTCCACGCCGACCCGATTGACAGTGACCACCGGAATACCGTTGGCGACCGCATGACCCCGCTGCACAGTTACCCATGCGTCCTTTTGCCGCGCTTTTTCGTCGTCATCATCCCGGGGATCGAACCCAATGGCCGTGGGATAAATCAGCACATCCGCACCGTAGAGGGCCATCAGACGCGCCGCCTCCGGATACCACTGATCCCAGCATACCAGCACCCCCAGCTTCCCCACAGATGTATCAATCGGCTTAAAGCCCAGGTCTCCGGGGGTGAAATAAAATTTCTCATAATAACCCGGGTCATCGGGAATATGCATTTTTCTGTACTTTCCCGCGATGGTGCCGTTTTTTTCAAAAACCACCGCAGTGTTATGATAAAGCCCTGGCGCGCGTCGCTCAAACAGCGATGTCACCAACACTACCCGCAGACTGGCCGCCAGCGCACCATACCGATCCGTGGAAGGGCCAGGAATGGACTCGGCCATATTAAACACATCTGTATTTTCCACCTGACAGAAATATGGGGTATTGTGCAGTTCGGGCAAAACAATCAACTCAGCCCCGGCCTCCGCCAATGCGGCGATATTGCGCTCCAGCAAATCAATATTTTCATCGGCGTATTCAGAATTGCGCTGCTGCACAATGCCAACCTGCAGTGTTCGTTTTTTGGCTGTGGTCATACCTGGTCTTTCCTGTGTTCGGTAATTGTCACTTAACGCAGCACCCCTTCCGGATACTGCATGGTCACACAATGCAACGACCCGTGCTGTCTGACAAGCACGGAACAATCGATGGCTACAATTTCTCTGTCGGGAAACACCCGCGCCAACGCTGCGCGTGCCGCAGCATCCTTTGCGCTGTTGTATGCAGGCATCAGCACTGCCCCGTTAATAATTAAAAAATTCGCATAAGTGGCAGGCAATCGATCGCCATCGTCGAACATGGGATCCGCCATCGGTAATGGCGCGAGTCGATACGGGGCGCCCTCGATGGTTCGAAACTGACGCAGCTCATCTTCCATTCGCTTCATCGCATCATAATGCATGTCTGTTTTGTCTTCGCACTTTACGTAGGCGATGGTACGCGCATCACAGAATCTGGCCAGAGTGTCAATATGACTGTCCGTATCATCACCAGCCAAAAATCCGTGCTGCAGCCACAGCACCCGTGAGACGCCAAACGCTTCAGCCAGATACTGCTCAATTTCCGCTTTGGATAAGCTGTCATTGCGATTTTTTGACAGCAGGCAATCCGCTGTTGTCAGCAGGGTGCCATTACCATCGGATTCAATGCTGCCCCCTTCCAAGACAAAATCCAGCCTGTTTTCATATGACACGTCATCCCCAAAACAGCCTTTGCAAAACAGCGCGTGGGTGAGACAATTGTCTTTTTCAGCAGAAAACTTTTTGCCCCACCCATTAAACGTGAAATCGAGCATACGTGGCAGATTGTTCTCAAACACAGTGATACCGCCATGATCTCTGGCCCAGGTATCATTGCTGTCTGCTCTGACTATCAGCACATTGTCGAGGTTACAACCCGCCAGCAGACGATGTTCATCTCCATCGTTTTGAAGCACCGCAATCAATTTTTCCCGAGAGGAAACAGCTCTTGCTATCTGATTAAAGCAGTTCGTCGCCTCATCCAGATACGGCGACCAGTCTGTATTCGCATGGGGAAACGTAAGCTGCACACCGCTTTGAGGCGCCCATTCAGGTGGAAAATATCGCTTTTTTTTCGGATTATCTTTCATCAGGCAAACGCTATATTGCCCGGCTTTGATCTGTCAACAGAAATGAATGACGGACCGTTCGAGGGAGTCGCCTATTGCGCTGGCACGATGTCGATGGACGCACTGCTCAAATCCTCACCCACGGCGTCGAGATAACTAAGCAGGGCAAGCTGGGATTTGAGTCTGGCAGTGGCGAGATTTAGACCTGCGCCGGTATGAGCCTGACGGGCCATGGTGACATCGAGGGATGTGCCCCGGCCACCGCGGTACGCGGCTTCAACCAGTTGCAGTCCCTCCTCGGCGAGAGAGATTTGCTTTTCAGCTTTGGCGACAGCCACCAATGCATTGGCGTAATCCCGACGGGCCGTGCGCACCGCCAGTGAGGTTTTCTGCCTGGCGTTCTCCAGATTCAGTTCCTCCTGTCGAATTTCGGCGCGTTTCAAATCAAGTGCCGCATAGCGAAAATGGTCGTACAACGGAATGGTGAGAGAAAACATCAGCGCCCATCTGGAACGATCATCCGACCCCATGTCTGGCATATCGGTAAACTGATAACTGCCATGCCACACCATGTCGAGGGTGGGTAAAAACTTCATCTGAGCCGCTTTTTTCTGGCGTTCCAGCAAAGTCTGCTTTGCGCCAATCACCTTTATGTCCACGCGCGAATACGCTGCCCGTTTCTCCAGTTCGGCCACATCGCCTTCGGGCACGGTCAAAGTTGGCGAATCCGCAGGCAGCGGCAAATTATCCATGCCAATCAACTGCCCCAGAACATCTCTTGCATTATCAAATATCAGGAGCGACGATTGCAGCGCCTGGCTCGCCTGCTCAAAATCGGTCTCTGCGCGAATCACATCAATACGCATGGCGCTTCCTGCATTAAACCTTGCATTGGCGATACGCAACTGTTCCTTTGCGGTCTGCATTTGGGAGAAATGAAAATCAATCAGGTTCTGCGTGGTCAGCACCATAAAGTAGGCCTGAGCCACACCCAGTAATATTTTCCGTTCAGCTTCCTGAATGGAAATTTTCGCTACCTGAATTCCCTGCCTGGCTGTTTTGATTTGCAGCCATGCTTCGGGCCTAACCAGCGGCACCAACACGTCAATGGACCCCACCAGCTTTTCCTGGGGGTTGATGAGCATGGGCCCGCTGTCAAGTCCACTCATATCCATTGGTTCCTGACCAAGCAACTGAAGAGCATCATTTAAACCACCAAGGCCCTGCAATAACGGTCCCAGACTATCTGCAAGGTCAAGCGTATCCTTGTGATCCATGTGGGTGTATTCAACCTTACCCTGCAGAATTGGCAGCACCATTCCCCATGTCATCGATAAGCCTGCTTTGGCTTTTTCGATTTCCATGCGCGCACTTCGCAAATCCAGATTTCGCTCTGCCGCTTTTTGCAGCGCGTCTTCGAGCCCAACCTTTGGGCCGGGGGTCACCTGCGGCGGCATTAAATCCTGAGTGACTATCATCGCTGCGCTGGAGAGTCCCGCCACTTCCAATGGAGATTGCGTGTCCTGTTCCATCGCAGTGTCAGATTGGGTGGCATCCGTATCCTGGGCGTACAATGGTATTGTGCAAAGACAAAAACCGATGAACAATAACATCTTAAAAATCCACTTCATCATGCCGCCTCCTTTGCTGTTACCGCTTCCGGATTACCAAAGAACAGCTTTTTCAACCCTTCGCCAAACACATCAATAATTGTGTAAATCACCGGCACCACCACCAGAGTGAGAAGCGTTGAGGCAATCAGTCCGCCAATCACCGCCACCGCCATGGGGGCGCGCAATTCCGATCCCCAGCCATGACTGATGGCCACGGGAATCATGCCAAACACCATCGCGAGGGTTGTCATTAAAATCGGTCGCAGTCGCGTGGGACCGGCCTTGAGCAGCGCCGCCTTGCGGGAAAGCCCATCCCGGGTCCGCAATGTATTGGTATAGTCCACCAGCAAGATGGCGTTCTTGGTCACCAGCCCCATCAGCATCAGCATCCCAATCATCGAAATCATGCTCATGGTGCCACCGCCCGCAAAGAGAATGGCTACAAACGCGCCTATCACCGACAACGGCAGCGACATCATAATAGTGAACGGATGCAACAGACTCTCAAACTGAGCGGCCAGCACCATGTATACCAGAATCACCGCCAGAATCATGGACACCGCCATTTCACCCGACGACTTTTTCATCATCTTCGCACTGCCACCCCAATCCGTTTCGATTTCCGGCGGCACCGTTTTGGCCGCGATGAGGTCAATTTTTTGCTGCGCCGCGCTAAGGGGCAGCACTTCGGTATTATTGGCAAAAACCGTAATCTGACGACGGCGGCTTTCTCGCTCCACCTGGGTGGGCCCTATGCGAGGCTCCAGACTGGCCAGATTCCCAATATCAATCAGCTGCCCGGATGTTGATGACCGCACCTTCAAACCTGTCAGCTGTCCAGGGCTTTTGCGGTACTGTTCATCCAGCTGGACCCACACGTCGTATTCTTCAGACCCTTCGCGAAATTTTGATGCTTCCGCACCGCCCACCAGCGCATTCACCGTCTGGCCCACATGGGCAGTCGGCACCCCCAGCCCCACCGCGCGCTCGTGGTCAATATTCAGCATCATCTCCGGCTTCCCCCCCTCGTAACTCATGGAGATGTCAGCGAGGCCATCCACTTTCACCATTTCAGTCATCAATTGATGCGCTGTTTTCTCCATCTGTACCAGGTCATTGCCTCGCAGATTAAACTGCAGCTTCGCACCGCCGCCCACAGCACCATCATCTCCCACAGCCCCAGGCTCCTTCACTGTTATTTCCGCACCGTCCACATTTTTTAAAAGGCCACGAATATTTGAAACCGCTTCAAGGTGCGTCATGGTACGCTTGTTCTTGTCGACCAGTTTAACCGTCACTCTGGCCTGATGCTGGGTTTCCTGTGCGTCCGCGCCCACTTCAACCACGGTCCCGCTAACAATGTCCATATTGTCAGAAATAATGGCGGCAACCTGCTCGGCTTTTCGGGCGGTGGTATCAAGGTCTGTTCCGGGCCGCAATTTCACGGTCACATTGACTTTCGCCATGTCATACGAAGGAAAAAATTCCATGGTCATAAAGCGCGTGGTGTAGATGGTGCCCGCAAACACGCCAATGGTCAGCATCACAATAATGACCGGATGATTCAGGGCGAAACCGATAATGGATCGATACCCGCGATCGATACCACTCAATACCCACTCAATGGCCTTGTAAAAGATATTGGTTTTATGTTTTCCCAGCATTCGGGAACTGAGCATGGGCGTCAGGCTGAACGACACAAAAAGTGAAATCATCACCGCCACCACCACCGTAAGACCAAACTCCTGCAAAATGAGTCCCATCATGCCGCCACTGACCGCGGACGGCAAAAACACTGCCACAATCGAAAGCGTTGTGGCGAGTACCGCAAGGGCAATCTCCTTTGCGCCCTCAAGCGCAGCTTCCTTTGGCGGCTTTCCGTCTTCGAGATGGCGATAAATGTTTTCTATCACCACAATGGCATCGTCGATAAGCAGACCAATACAAAGGGTCAGCGCCAGCATGGTCATCACGTTAAACGTGTAGCCCATTATCCAAACAAAGGTAAATGTCCCCACCACCGATACCGGCAGCGCGAGTGCAGCAATAAACGTGGAACGAAAATTCCTTAAGAAGATAAACACGATGACCACCGCCAGCACCCCACCGAAAATCATGTCAAACCACACCGCGTTAAAAGATGCCTCTGTAATCAGCGTCTGGTCCGATACCACACGGGTATGCCAGCCTTTGGGGAGTGTTTTGCTTATTTCGGCAAGTCGTTCCTTCACCTGTTTTGCCACCTCAACCGAGTTGGTGCCGCTCTGCTTGCGAATCTGAAGCGTCAGTGTCGGCGAACCGTCGGTCTGTGCCGCGCTGCGCATTTCTTCGGTGCCGCTTTCGACCCGGGCCACATCTTCCACTCGCACCGTTTTGCCCTGCGACTGCATAATGGGCAACCGCGCAATATCATTCACCGTCTGCAGGTCGCCATCAATGCGAACCGACAGTTCCTTGCCTTCCGCCTTGAACCGGCCACCTGGAAATTCCAGGTTGTTACCTCTAAGCGCACCTATCAAATCGGTCACCGCAAGTCCGGCGGCTTCCAGCCTCAAGGGGTCCACCCACACTTTGATTTCCTTTTTGGCGCCGCCGATAATATCAATGCCTCCAACGCCGGGGACCGCCTGCAGGGGCTCCTGAATGCGGTTTTCGGCAAATTCGGTCATCTCGTCGATGGGGGCGTTGCCGGATAACACCAGCGTCAGGATAGGCGCTGATCCAG
>JAFGWT010000196.1 GCA_016937015.1 Deltaproteobacteria bacterium
GGCGAGACGCTGCTGTGTTATCTTCGATAACCATGGATAAGAAACCTGCAGTATACATTCTGGCAAGTGACCGCAACGGGACTTTGTACGTGGGAGTTACAACTAATCTGGTTAAAAGAGTCTGGGAGCATCGTGAAGGGATTGCCGATGGATTCACCAAAAAATACAGCGTGCACAAACTGATTTACTTCGAGCAGTTCAATGACATGGACAACGCCATCACACGGGAAAAGCGGCTGAAAAAGTGGCGACGTTCATGGAAACTAAAACTTATAGAAGAGAATAATCCCAATTGGAACGATTTGTGGAAACAAATCACCACCTAAGGATCCCTACGCACTGGATACCCGCCTTTGCGGGTATGACGTCCTCTAAAGTTACTGAACTCGATCTCTGAGAGAGATCCAGACCCCAAATTGGATAAGCGAGATATCGTGAAAGTCGACGAATTCTTTCAACAGATGGTAATCCAAAATTAAAAAGTCTCAATTCTGTTCTTCACAGTGTCGGTCTGAAACTTTCTATTGAAGTAGATAATCATCCCCTCTAAACTCATCGGCGAACAATGAAAGATAGGTCGTGAGGCGCAAGCCGCAGCGACCTTATCGGATGGTTGAACAAGCCCTCCTTTGTAATAGGAAATAAGTTACAGATTATTGGTTGATGTTTTGAATGCAACAGGTGCTGGCGCGACTTCAGGGGCGGAAAACTGATTTGAATGTATCGATTTTTGAGGTGTAGTCGGGCGCAAACAGATGCAGACGGGAAGGCAGTGCGTTTTGTTGCAAAAGGAAAACGCAGCGGTGCATACGCGTATTCGAATTAAGGGCATAACGGTCAGGATGTCGCGTTGTTTTCGATTATTGGCGGCGCGAAATCCCAAAAGCAGAATGGCAACTTTCCTGCTTCTCAGAAACGGCAAAGGACACCACCAAGTTGTTATCTCTGCGACGAATCTGGGACACTGCGCTCGTGGAGTATATCAAAATCAAAACGGATGCAAATCCCTTCAATTCAAGGTATAAAGAGTAATTCATTATGCGCAGGAAGAGCAGTAACACCAAACCATTTCCTGCCAGTACTAAACCACCGGTCTTCCGTGAAACGAAGGCTTAAAGGGGCTTGAGCCGGATGATGGGAAACTGTCTTGTCCGGTTCTTAGGAGGCGACGGGGGGCGTAAGCCCCCCGGATCTACCCGGACAGCATCAAGACAATTCGCCTTCAATGAGTTAGAAAAGAGATGAAAAATGGAACCAACAGCGATTGTATCGAAGGTAAGAATCAGCAAATTGAAAGCTGAACAGTTTCTTCATGATAACAAGGTTCAATTTACACAAGAAATTGTGAAGATCATGAAGGGAGAATATGAGCCAGGCACTGTGTTAGTATTACAATATGAAGAGGAAACTGAATCAATGATATTTGTGTATTGGTTGGAATTGAGAAATCCCGAATCAATGATGCAAATGCCGGGGTTTGAAGCGTTTAAACAAATCGCGACATACAAAGACATCGAAGCTTCTGATTTGATCGTTTTTTCTTCTAGTGCTCCCAATTTTCTAACAGACCCTATTTGGAAAGCGTTTCAAATAAGTGTAAATGAAGTCACGCCAGTTATACCCAACAATTTGTCTAGAAAGTTGATATCGGAATTAGACGACATTCTTGCTAAATATATTTTTGAAACTGCCAAAGAAAAAAACGATTCGATTGACTCATCAGGCAATCCATATTGTATATTTTTTAACAATAAATGTGTCCATTCGATCCTGGTTGACGAATACAACAGATCACGCGGCTAACCAGTGCTTGCTCGTGCCAAGGAAAGCTCGGTGACGTTGGAATAGGGAGTGACGACCCTTGAAATCGTCTTTGTACCCCAGTGGGTGAGCTGACAAGTGCGTCTCACCGGAATAAGGAACACTACATAAAGATCAAAGCGGATGCAAATCCCTTCAATTCAAGGTATAAAGAGTACTTTATTATGCGCAGGTCCGCCGTCGCCTCAAAGGCTTTGGCGCGATCATGAAATTTGAAAAAAAAAGTATATTAAACCATCGGTCTTCTGTGACAGGAAGGCTTAAAGGGGCTTGAGCCGGAATGTGGGAAACTGTCTTGTCCGGTTCTTTGGGGGCGACGGGGGGCGTAAGTCCACCTGATCTATCCGGATGGCTACACAAAACGCCAATGGTTATTTCCGAAATAACCCATTGAGGAGCAACAATGTTAAATCAAAATACAATTGAATTAGTTTTGGCAAAAATAAATGTACGTGCCTTCGCTGCGTTGGGTGGATTGATACTAATAATTGGCGGAATTTTCATGTGCATGAGTGGTTTGTCCGCAACTGGAGTAATCGATTTGCGTTCTGCAATAGTTGAGGGAAAAATTGAAACAGGTTCCATTGGTTTAATGTCCATGTTTTTAGGTGTAATTTTAATGATGGTATTAAATATCAAATGGCGTCGTTCTGCAGGCCCTGAACCGATAAAAATATCAATTGAAGGTGATAAGATTGAATGTGAAGGATTCTCGCATTCTAAACTGGCAAAGGTTCTGGAAACAATCGATAGGGGAAAAAATATCAATCCCAATTATTGGAAAGAAGAAAGCAATAAAGACATCCATGACGCTGCTAACAATGAAAGATAGGTCGTGAGGCGCAAGCCGCAGCGACCTTATCGGATGGTTGAACAAGCCCTCCTGTGTCATTGAGAGATAAGTTAGAGATTGTTCAGTTTGACTGGGATTCATCCAAAAACGAGCGATTACGAACTCAACGAAATATTACTTAAGAACAAGTGATTTTTCATCTTGGTCAGGGTGACCTTTGGAAAATTGCAGTTCATCCGTATCAAGAAAAATCTCCGGACCAGCGAATTTTTTCAGTCGTGATCGATGAGTACATTTTCATGGTTCCGTATTGGGTTGAGGAAGATAGGCCGTGAGGCGTCGCAGCAGCGTCTCTGCATTCATTTTCACATTCTTTTATGAGACCCGAAAGTTGAAATCCAGCCTGCTTTCAATCGCCACCCAATGGTGTGGCGTCATTTCCGTCCCCTATGTGCTGTACAGCACTCCGTAACAGGCAACGGGCTTAACCGAACAAAGTGCGGCGATAAAAACGTCACAATAAGGTTGTTTTTTACACATCCCGTTCAACTCAAAAGCATGTTAAAATGCCCTTGGTCCAACCCCAGACTGGTCTTTAGGTTTGATTGTGACAGACAGTCCGACATTGTCATAATTTGGCTAGGAACGGTTTCGGATGGAACTTAGTATCCGCGAGAAAAAAACCATAACGCATCAAGGTTCTGGCCAAGGAGCATTTAGGATGAATGAAGCATTAAATCACTTAAAACAGGTACGCATCCTGGTGAATCGGAAGTCGGGATTTTTGTGGTCATTTGAAAAAGTGCAGGCCGCTTTTGATGACTATTGGGATGTGCCGGAAAATGATCTTTCCTATCAGTTCTGCAAAGACGCCAATGACGGACAAATCAAGGCGCTGCGGGCTGCACAGCAAGGGATTGATGTACTCCTTGTAGTGGGCGGCGACGGCACTATCAGCACCACGGGAAGGGCGCTTCTTGGCGCGAAAACGGCGCTGGGCGCCATCCCCATGGGCAGCGGAAACGGATTCGCCCGTCATTTTGGCATCGCACTATCGCCGGAAGCGGCCGCCCTTGATTTGGCCACCGCCGAAATAAAAGCGATCGATGTGGGATGCGTCAATGGCCAGCCATTTCTGGCAACCTGCTCCATGGCCTGGGATGCCGCCATTGTTCGTTCATTTCAAAAATCGCCGGTACGGGGAATATTTCCCTATATTGTCGCCGGTATATATGAGTTTTTTGACTACACGCCACAGGCAATGGAGATTGTTGTTGACCATACTGAAACAATCAGCATTCCAGATCCACTTTTATTCACTGTGGCCAACCTGACTCAGTATGGCGCGGATCTCCGCATTGCGTCCGACGCGGAGCCGGACGATGGTTTCCTGGAACTGATCATTGCCAGAAAACAGGATACGCCATGGCTGCTAAGCAATATCATGTCGCTGACGAAAAGTGCCCTTTCAGAGCTGCCCAAAGTGACGTATCGGAAATTCAGGCACTTGCATGTGATGCGCGAAATGCCCGGCATGATTCAGATTGATGGCGAGCTGGTGGCTGCGCCCGCTGAGATCGAAATTAAAGTTCGTCCGCGCTGTCTTAATGTTCTGGTACCACGACAACTGGAATAATGACCCTGAACCAGGCCAATTTTGAAAGGACCACCATGAATACCCATTTGCCGTTTTCGATTTTTACATGTGCTGTCTCAGTGCTGCTGTCTGGCCAGAATGCAATGAGCGCCGAGCTGAATGCCAATCCCGCCAACTATTCGCAGATAGCCAGACAGGCCGCGCCGGGTGATGTTGTATTACTCGAAGGCGGCATCTACGACGGCAACCTCAGTCCGTCCCAATCCGGAACCCCCGATGCATGGATAACGTTTAAAGCCGCGCCAGGGGCCTTACCTGTGTTTGACGGCGCCGACAGTCCCTGGGGGTCCGGCGTGGGCAACGGCAGCACGGAATACGTTCGCTACGAGGGGATTGTGGCGAAAAATTATTCATCTGGGGGGTTTGGCAACGGGTGGACATCCGGGTCGTGCACCCAGGATACGGATCGGTCCAACGGTCACCTTCAATTTGTGAACTGCATCGCGGACAACAACGGCATCAACGGCATTGCCTTTTACTGTGCGCAGGGCATCTTAATCGAAAATTCCATCATCGCGCACAACGGCAATCAGCTGCCCTCCTGGTCCAGTGGCGTCAATCTGTTTCATACCATGGGCGAGCCGTCAGATAACATTGTTCGAGGCAACATCTCCTTTGAGAATACCGACATATCCGAACACCAGAGCGACGGCAGTGGCTACATTGTGGATCAAAACAGCGAAGGCGGCGCGATTTTCCAAAACAACATTGGATTTCACAACGGCGGTTCCTGCATTCGCATCACCAACAGCGCCGATGTTCAACTGATTAACAATACCTGCATCCACAATGGTCAGGATGAAAACCTCCTGTATCACGACGAAATCTTTTATTCCGATTCGACATCGAGAACCGGTTCTTTGCTTTTAAACAATCTGTGCATTCCCACTGAGGGACAGGCGGGCCTCAAAATGGGTGACGGTGTCGAAGCCCGCAACAACATATTTGATGGGGTCATCGACCTTGTCACCGCCGCCACTGGTGATCTGGATTTTCACCTGCAGGCAACCGCAACCGCTGCAATTGACCAGGGGGGTGAGGGCGCACCGTCCATGGACAACGGATTTGACTGGGGATGTATCATGCAGGCGGAGGGTGACCTGCCCTGGTGGCAGTACGCAGTGAATTACGATTACATCGAA
>JAFGWT010000197.1 GCA_016937015.1 Deltaproteobacteria bacterium
ACCGGAACTCACAAATATGACCCGAGACTACGATGAATATTGACGGATACGCTCAGAATGGCCCGCTTAAGCGATCACGCATGTATGGCCATGTATGAAATTAAATACAGGGCAAAGCTGACAAGGGAATTTACCGCTGTATCTCCGGTGATGGCATCCCCAGGACGACTGGCTCAGGGGATCTTGAATCTTTTAATCAACGCAGTGGAATCAATCGAGCCTGGAAAAGTGGCGGACAGTGAAATCAAACTGAAAACCTGGCAGCAAAACGGTCGCGTTTTTTTTGAAATCAGCGATACCGGACGAGGTATTTCGAAAGACACAATTGATAACGCGTTTGAGCCTTTTTACGCGTGCAGGGAGAATACCGTCACTGGGCTCGGATTACCTATCTGTAAGCAGATTGTCAATGAACTGGATGGCGAAATCAGACTTGAAAGTATTGAAGGCAAAGGCACAACAGTGACCATGCAAATCCCTATTCATGGAAAATCAATTGCAGATTATATGGAAAAACAATTGGACACTTGCGTATCGAACAGATTTGTACAGGGCAGAATACTGCTGGTGGATGATGAAGATGGTATCAGACTGGCACTGCATCGAATCTTGCGTAAGCATAAAACAGAAGACGCAGCAAGCGGTAAGGACGCAATAGAGCTGCTTCAAAAAGACCATGATTTTGACATGATCCTTTGCGATTTAGTGATGCCCAAAACAAGTGGCATCGATGTTCACAAGTGGCTTTTGGCCAATGTGCCCGAATTAGCCGACGACATCGTATTTATGACAGGTGGCGTATTCACGGATGATGCCAAACAGTACCTTGCCACCTATGATCCGCCGGTTATCAGCAAGCCATTTGATCATCGGACTCTGGCCGAGTTTGTCAATAATCGTGTGGCCGAACGACACCATGTGAAAGCAAACTGACTTAATATCAACCGAGGGATGGAAAATGGACGCGGCAATCAAAATACTTCTTGTTGAAGACAATCCGGGCGATGCAAAACTGCTTCAAATACTGTTACAACAATGTCATATGGAAAGTTCGGTTGACCACGTCACCACAATGGGAGAAGCCATTGCCCATGCGGCATCACACCCCTGCCGGATTGCTTTGCTCGACCTTGGGCTACCTGACAGCTCAGGACTCGACACGGTAAAGACGTTTCGGTCTTCCTTTCCGCAAATACCCATTATTGTTCTAACAGGATTTGATGACGAAGATTTTGCAGTTGAAACCCTGCAAAACGGCGCGCAGGACTATTTAATCAAAGGAAAAATTGACGTTGAAGTTGTTTGCCGTTCACTGCGCTATTCACTTGGACGACACGAAACCGAGCGAAAGCTCGCTGAAAGCATCCGACTTCTGAATTTCGCCATCGATCAAATGCCTGTACCTGTGTTGCTTGCGTCAGCAAAGGATGAAAAACTGTTCCGGATTAATCCTCCAGCCAGACACTTAATGTCGACATCTCCGCCTTCTCAACAAACAGAAATCGATGGATTGGACAGGCTTAAATACTGGTCTGTTTACCACCCCGATGGAACACCATATTCAATTGAGGAATTGCCTCTCACTAAAGCCATTAGAGAAGGCGCGTATACCAGGAACACTGAGGTCGTTTTACGGAATCCAGAGGGTTCCAGCTGGGTCTCCGCAAGTGCGTCGCCACTACTGGATGAAAATAACAATGTAATTGCGGGCATTCTGGTTTTTCCTGACATCACTGATCTTAAAAATGCGCAACATGCACTGATGGAAAGTGAAAAAAAAGTGCATCAGTACGACAGACTGGAGGCAGTGGGGCGCCTTGCAGGGGGCATTGCGCATGATTTCAACAACCTGCTCACTGTCATTGCCAGTTTTGCCGAATTTGGCATAGAGGATTTGCGGGACGAAGACCCGATTAAAAGCGACTTAAAACAGATTCTGGACGCGGCCAATCGAGGCAGCAGTTTATCAAGACAGTTACTCGCGTTCAGTAAAAAACAAATGATGGAACCTGAATTCATTGATGTCAATGTGCTGATAAGGGAACTTGAAAAGCTGCTTCAGCGACTGATTGGGGACAGTATAGAGTTGCAAATTTTGTATGATGACCACTTGACCACCATACACGCTGACCCAGCCCAGATAGACCAGGTCATCATGAATCTTGCAGTCAATGCGCGAGATGCCATGCCCATGGGGGGCATTTTGAAAATGACCACGTCCAGCCATGTGCTGGATGCCGATTTTGTCAAAGCACAACCCGGTTCAAGAGAAGGCAACTACGTCCGCATTCGGGTGGAAGACACGGGAACAGGCATGGATGCAGATGTTCAAAAAAGAATATTTGAGCCGTTTTTTACGACCAAAACCAAAGACAAGGGAACCGGACTGGGGCTGTCGACCGTATATGGCATCATTGAACAAAGCAACGGCTTTATAAACATGAAAAGCACTCTGGGCCAGGGGACCACATTCGACATTTATCTTCCGGCTATCGAAGGCGCGAATCGTTCGAGAGAAAGTCGTCCCCCACTGCGCAAGCCCAACCAGAATCTGACCATCCTTGTTGTAGAGGATGATCCCGCTGTTCGCATGATAACCCAGCGAATTCTCAGTAACGCAGGACACAATGTCCTTGTTGCCTCCAATGGCGGTGAAGCCATACTGGAATGCGAGCGGAACGCTGACTGTATTGATTTGATTCTCACAGACTTAATAATGCCCAAAATGACCGGCATCGAACTAATCGAGCGCGTAAAAGACCTTTGCCCCTGCGCAAAAGCGGTGTTTATGTCCGGATATGCCAACGAGGAACTGACCTCAAGGGGATACGAATTGTCCGGTTCCGATTTACTGGCTAAACCGTTCAGGGCCAAGGACCTGCTCAGCAAAATTCAAAAAGCGCTTTCCTGAATTTATCATAATCAAGTACGCAGTTCGATTAACATTAACGCATTGAAGATGCACCAATACGTTCCACAATTAAAAGCCAGGACACCGTCATTACCGCGAAAGCGGTAATCCAGATCGCACAAGACTGGATCTCCGCCTTCGCGGGTGTCGCGAAAATGTTTATTCGATTCATCAGAGCAGTCATTGCCAACTTGATTGGGAATCCAGACTGTGCATTTACTGGGTCCCCGCCTCCGCGGGGACGACGGATTTTGCTTTTCATGTTG
>JAFGWT010000022.1 GCA_016937015.1 Deltaproteobacteria bacterium
AGACAAAATACTTTGGCCAGGTGTTGGAGGCGTTGCCTGCAGAGCTGTTGCTTCTCGATGCGGATGAACAGATACGGTTTGCCAATCAGGCATTGCTTCGCATGCTCGGTTATGACAGTTTTGATGAAGTCACAGGGCTTGGAGTGCGGGACCTGATGGATCTGGAGGGGAAGAAAACCTGGACCACCGAGGCTGTGCCGGCGCTTAGAAATGATGGCCGCTGGCGGGGTGAGATTTCTGTGGTGCGACGTGGCAGCAAGTCCGTGAACACCCCGGCGGAAGTATTTGTGGACGCGGTAAATGTCTGCAGTGGCCCGGATTGTGTGACAGCCACTGTGATATCGTTTCAGGATGTGTCTTCTCAGCGCCAGCTTGAGGAACAGCTTTATCAGTCGCAGAAGATGGAAGCCATAGGCACGCTGGCCGGGGGCATCGCACACGACATGAATAACGTGCTCAGCGCGATTTTCAATCTGGGGACACTGCTGAAAATGAATGCATCGCAATTCGGGGACAGCATTAAGCAGGATATTGAAGATATTATCTATGCAGCAAAGCGGGGCAGGGATTTGTCGAGAGACCTGCTTGGTTTTGCTCGAAAAGGAAACTATCTGAAACAGCGACTGAACTTTAACGACATTGTGGAGGATGTTCGAAAGCTTCTGGCCCGAACGGTATCTCACGTGGATGTTCAGTTGCTGCTCGACGACTCCCTGCCACTGGTGGAAGGTGATCACGGTCAGTTATCTCACGCGTTAATGAACATTTGTCTTAATGCGGCCGATGCAATCGCCGAAAAAGGCGTGATTTCCATTTCGACCCGGACAGTAAAACTGGACGGTGTGGATTTGCTGGCATGGCCTCAGCTCAGCGCCGGGCGGTACATTAAAGTCGATATTATCGACACAGGTGAGGGAATGGATGCAAGTGTTTTAGGGCATGCATTTGAGCCGTTTTTTACAACCAAGGAAATGAACAAGGGCACTGGACTGGGATTGTCGATGGTGTATGGAACCATGAAAAGTCATGATGGCGCCGTTCGAATTAACAGCAAAAAAGGTGCCGGAACCAAAGTGACACTGCTGCTGCCCATCTCGCGGAATACGGCGACCCCCATGCGAACAACCGGGCAGTTCAAGGTATCGAATCAGGAGTGCTCCGGCAAAATTCTGCTGGTAGATGACGAGCAGATGATTCGGCGTTCCGCATCTCGCCTGCTTTCAAAGCTGGGATATGATGTGCTGGTGGCGGCCAACGGTGTGGAGGCCATTGAGGTGGTCGAAAATGAGGGCAGCCATCTGCGTCTGGTGATTCTGGATTTGATTATGCCAGGGATGGATGGAGAGAAGACCTACTATCGACTCAGGGAGATGGATGCGTCGTTGCCTATCCTTATTTCTTCGGGATTTTCCAAAGGTGAAAAGGTGGACAAGCTCATTCGCGACGGCGCGACCGGATTTGTACAAAAGCCATTCGAACTGGGTGTGATTGCCGAGCAGATCGCCGAACAGGCCCGTGTGGTATCGGCACATATTGTGCCTGAGTAGCGGACGAGATTAATGCCCGTGATGAGATTGCATCTTAAAAAGATTTTTCCGTACGTCATCGAAAAGAGATTTCGACCCGGTGAAGGTCATGGTCGCAGCGGCGGGCAGACTGTAATTAACTCCACAAATCGATGGCGTCGATGGTTTGTTCCAGATTAAACGCGTGGGCATACCCGAGTTCGGTGCGGGCACGGGTGTCGTTGACCATGCAGATATAGCGTATGTGGTCAATATATGTGGGGTGAATTTCCAGTTTTCCGAGTTTATTGAGGTGACGGAGCACAGGTCTGGCCAATGGATGTGGAATGTCTATGGTCTCTTTGCCAAGCATGCTGATGATATGTTTCAAAGGCGCTGGTCTGGGGCCTGCTATATTGTAAATTCCGCGGCAGTTCTGACCTAGCGCCAGAGTAATGGCATGGATGAGATCCTGTTCGTGTACCAGTTGAATCATTGGATTAAAGCCCAGCAGCGTAGGGACACGGCTGTTGCGAAGGTATCGGCAGAGAACCCCGTTGGAGGTGCCGGTGATATTCACAGGGCGAAAAATAACGGTTTCAATATCCGGGCGCTTCCAGAAAAAGCTTTGCGTCATCATGTCTATTTCACGCAGTGACGAAAGATCGGCGCTGAGCAATGGCGCGCTTTCTTCGAGAAACTGAGAGTTTTCGGCCCTGGCGCCATACAGGTTGGCAGAGGAGATCAGAACGAGCTTTTTGACATCGTAACTGTCACAGTACTCCAGAAGTCGCGCAAAGTTTTCAACGGCCCGGGTGAATTTGTTGGGGCCGCGCTTCACCGATGTGGTATTGGCGCCTATGTGAATCACAGTATCAAAAATGCGTTTTCGAAACAGGTTTTTGGTTGACCGTCGTGTCAGCTCAGCCTGGTGATGACGAACATCTGCCGGGTGGTTGGGAAACGGACGTGGATCAACCGCCATGACCCGGTGCCTGCGATGCAGGGTACGCACCAGCACATTTCCGAATTGTCCGGACGCGCCGCAAATGGCAATGGACTGTTCGGTCGCTGCTTCTCTCATCGGCTGGGTCATTGAAAGACGCCCTTTCGCTCTGTGCGGAGACGGTTGAGTGCTGTGCCAATGTGTGCTTTAACCGTGTCTGCCATTGGCGCAATCACTTCATCCTCATCATCCGGATCTCCTTTGAAATACAGTGGTTCACCAAAGTGAATGTAATATCGAACCGGCAATGGCAACAGACCGAGCAGCGGAATGGGCATCTGCAGCCAAATGGGAATGGATGGCACGTTGAGCAAGTGCGTGCCTCGCTTAATGTTGTAGAGGGTGGGATACTGCTCCTCAGAGCCAACAATTGACACAGGTACAATTGGCGTGCGGTTTTTCAGTGCCAGCCGCACAAACCCAAGGCCAAATCGCTGCAGCTCATATGCGTTGGATATGGGTTTCTGAATGCCTCGGATGCCCTCGGGAAACGTGAGCAGCTTCTGTCCGGCGTTCAGAAGGTACTCGGCATTGTCCGCGGTCCCCAGAACCACTCCCAGCCGGCTGTACCAGCTGGAAATCAAAGGTAATGTGGGCACAAGGCGGTCCATCATGCTTCGGCACAGGATTGGCGGCGAAGGTTCCAGAAAAAGTGCAGTGTTTATCATAATGGCGTCGATGGGCAGCTGACCACCGTGATTGGCCGCAAGTATCACCGGACCTGCGGGAATGTTGGCGATGCCGGTCGTTCGACATCGGAAATAATATGTATAAAAAAAGGCGGTCACCGAAAGGGTG
>JAFGWT010000198.1 GCA_016937015.1 Deltaproteobacteria bacterium
TTCAATTTTAATCCGGCCACCATTTTCATGGGCGATACAGGTTCGATGCTGATTGGATATATCCTTGCGACCACATCGCTCATTGGCTCAAAAGGTGGAACGGCCGTTGCTCTTCTGATTCCGATTCTTGCGATGGGGGTTCCCATCTTCGATACCCTGCTGGCCATTATCCGACGCTACGCTACGAACCAACCCATTTTTTCCGCGGACAAAGGGCATATCCATCATCGTCTTCTGGATATGGGATTCACGCACAAAAAAACCGTTCTGGTGCTGTACGCCATATCGCTGCTGTTCACTGCTGCTGCCATTGCCACCTACATGAGTCGAGAAGACTGGTACGCCGGTGTCATTCTTCTCTCGGCGGCCCTGCTTGTATTTGTCATGATGCGCGTGGTTGGAATTTTTCAAATCAAAAAAAAGGACACACCGGCAGGCATCATTCATGATGATACGCTCCTTGCCGCAATGGACGCACTTCCCCAATTCATTATTGATACACATCACGTTACCTCCGTGGATGAACTCGAAACAGCCCTCAATGCCTTTTGCGGTCAAATCGGATTCATTGTGGCCAAATGTGAAAGTAATGAACAACATCCGCTCACCGAATGGACATGGGAATCCAGCGAGGGGCTCAGCATGATTGGCCGAAACTACGTATCCCCCAGATTTGAGATCAGCGACCCGACATTATCTTACAAACTGACTTTTACCTTTGGATGGTCATCTGAAGATGCAAAGGTCTCTCCGCAATTGAGTCTGGTCTTTGCCATATTAATGAAAACCATTCGTGCAGCACTGGTCAGAATTCAACAGTCCCTCAATGCCGACCGTGAGAATAACTCGTTTTCATAAAGGTATTAAATTGTCACATTTAAAAATTACCCGCAGGTTCTATCCGATATGACGCGAAAGTTACTGATAGATTCTTTCTGGGCTCTGGCGGGGAATACCATTGGCAAGGGCCTCGCTCTTGCAGCATCGGTTGTAATTGCCCGAATGCTGGGCAAAGCCGGATTTGGTGAATTTGGAATTGTTAAGAACAGCATCATCATGATTGCAACTTTCGCTTCGTTTGGACTAGGGTACACCGCGACAAAAATGGTTGCCGAATCCCGTTCACATAACGACAGCATGAAGATCCGCCAAATGGTTAGCATGTCACTGATGCTCACTATTGTATTCAGCACCCTTGCCGCGACCCTGCTGTTTATATTCGCCACTCCCATCGCAGAGCACATTTTGCAGTCTCCGCAATTGCCAGGGAGTTTACGAATCGCTGCTATCTGGACGGTTTTCAACGCTGTAACAGTCACTCAAATCGGGATTTTGTCAGGATTTGGCGAATTCAAGGCCATGGCCAAAATAAATGCAGCGTCCGGTGCCCTCACTGCTCTGTTTTCTCTCGTTGGCACATATTCCCTGGGGCTCAATGGCACGCTGCTGGGGCTTATTCTTGGACAGTCCGTCAGTTGCATTCTGAATATGATACTGATTAAAAAGCATTTTCATATCAGCACACCAAACTCGACAACGCCGTCAAAAGGCGAAACAATTTCGAGTCTCCTGAGTTTTTCGCTTCCAATTATTCTGCAGGAGGCCACCTATTCACTTTCGGCCTGGCTGACCAGTATCATTTTGGTGACGTATTCCACCCACAGTGAATTGGGCGTATATAACGCCGCCTATCAGTGGGTCGCACTGACACTCTTTGTTCCTGGTATACTTAGGAATGTCGTGCTCTCTCACTTTTCAGGGGCAGTGGACAGTAATGTCGAAAAAATCCTTTTCAGGCGCGTTTTGCTGATTAACGGAGGCGCCGTCGTCATTCCGGCTGTGATTATTTTTTTAGGCGCTCCTTATATCTCAACAATTTATGGAGACGACTACGCCGATCTGAGTCAGATTGTCTCGTTACTCATTGTAGTGACAGTGCCCCTGAGTCTTTCTAACGTTTACTCTCAGGGCTTTCTCTCAAGAAATCGCAATTGGCAGTGCTTTTTTATCAGACTGCTCCGCGATGTGCTGCTGGTTGCATTGACAATGGTTTTCATTGTCAACTTTGCTTTCCGGGGCGCGCGCGCTGTCAGCTGGTCAACAGTGATTACCAGCTATACTTTTCTAATTGCAATGGCGTTTGTATTCCATCGCGGCGAAAGCAGGCTGGCCGCAAAATGATGACGCACATTTTTGCGCTGGCACACTGATAACTACGATGCATCCCAAATTTGTACGAAAAGAAGCATTGGACATATTCGCTTTTCTCACAGTGCCTTATGTACATACATACGCTTCTTTAGCGGTGATGGGAATTCTCATTCTTCGTTCATTAAAAAACGCCGACAATGCAATTAAAGCACTGGCATTTGGCATTTTTATTGTGATTGGGAATCCTGGCATTTCAGAAAATCATCCCTCGATTGCCAGTTTAAAATGGATACTTCTGATTTTTGCATTCGGCTCCATTATTCTTCATTCTCAAAAAAAGGGCTTCAAAATAAGGAACACTGCACCTCTTCTGATTTCTTTATGGCTTTTTTGTGTTGTCGCGGCTGTACTCTCAATTATATCAAGCCGATATCTCACCATCTCAATCTTTCGGCTGTTCAGTTTTGCGATTGGTGCAACGACGCTTATTATCGCATTTAGAATTTCACCCCGCAGCATAGAAGAGTGGAAAAACTGGTTTTTTACCTTTTATATGGTTCTTTGCGCCTTAAGTCTTTTGCTCGTGTTCCATCCCTGGGGATATTTTCGCAATGGCAGCGGTTTTCAGGGAATTACCGTTCATCCGCAAACACTTGGTGTACTGCTAACCCCAATCGCGTCGTATGTTGCGCTCAAGCTCATTACCTTAACCGGTCGATTAAAGCTGTTTGTGATTTTACTCATTTTACTCACAATGCTTTGGCTGAGTGGCGCTCGAACGGCAATGCTGGCGCTGGTGCTCAGCTTCGGATTCACAATTCTGTTTGCAGCCTATTACAAGGGATTAATCTCAAAGTCGAAGGTCACCATATCCATTTTGTCTGTTGCAGCCATTACCGTGTTATCAGTGATTTTTTTTGGTGAGCAACTTGAGCCGGTGTTTGCGGCATTTGTAGACAAGTCACAAACATCCACGACTTTCGATGACGTGAATATGACGACCGAGCATCTGCTAATGCGTTCAAGAGGGCCACAAATTGAAAATCTTATTCGAAATATAGAATACCAGCCTCTTTGGGGCGTTGGATTCGGAATGGATGGTCCCTACGGAGTTCGACATGTGGAAACCAACGCACTGCTGGGTGTCCCCATTAGTGCACCGGTCGAAGCTGGTTTTCTCCCTCTTGCAATTGTGTCCCAGACCGGCGTTATCGGCACCGTTTTTTTTCTTTTATTTATTGGCCGCTATTTGGCAGGGGTTTTCAGAAGCCACGATGCGGAGATGATTGCCTTTGCAACAGGTGCATTATTTGTAAACCTGGGGGAAGCGATTTTCTTTTCACTGGGCGGTTCCGGGATGTGGATGTGGATCATCCTTGCATTTTGCTTTTCCGCACAGTTCAAACTCAGCAACGAATACAATATCGTCATTAAAAACAACCCTCGACCCTTACCGGATGGAGCCAGCTAATGAAACGAAAGGTCTATCGGCATATCGCCAACATGGTTTCTCTTTTCAGTCCGCCGACTCAACTCTTTCGCACCAAACATGCCTTATTCAGACTATCGGGCCTCATGCTTGGCAAAAATGTTAAAATCTGCAGCGGCGCCGCCTTCATTGGTACCGGGAAAATTATCATCGGTGACAATACGTGGATTGGAATGGATTGTCGCATTTTCAGTTCGGGAGATGGCGTTGTTTCGATTGGCAACAACTGCGATTTTGCCGCAGGCGTCACGGTTATTACAGGAAGCCATGAAACCGGAGACAGCGACCGTCGTGCCGGCAAAGGGCTGAATCGTTCCATATCCATCGGCAATGGCTGCTGGATTGGCGCCAACGCCACAATCCTTGCGGGTGTCACCATTGGTCACGGGGCCATTATTGCAGCGGGCGCAGTGGTTACTAACGATATTCCCGCTAACGCGGTTGCGGCCGGCGTCCCAGCCGCAATAAAAAAATCATTGATTACGTCTAAGAGTGCGACTGTCTCAAAACGCAACTGAGTCAACACCATAAATCAACAAAAAAGGCAGTACAACTTTGTCTCAACTCTCCCGTATTGTATTTTGGCAAAATATTGTAAGTCCCCATCAGACGGATTTCTTAAACGCACTGGCGAAAATCTTCCAGGGGGAGGTTCATCTATGGGTTGAACAGGCGGGGCTTCCTTCCCGTCGAGCAATAATGGGATGGCACGTTCCCGAGCTGTGTGGCGTTCATCTGCATGACTGCCATCATTCCCATTCATGCCATCATTTGATGAGCCAGGCAGCCGACACGTTTCATGTGTTTTCAAACCCCTTTGGGTTCAAAGGTATTCGAAAGCATTTTTATCAGGCGGTTCGAACTGGTATGACTGCCGGCATCATGTCTGAAGCCGGTGATCCGCTTAATGTTGGCGGCACGATTCGAAAGTTCCGTCACCAAATATACAGGAAGCTCTTTGAAAAGCATATCCGCTTCATTTTCGCAGCGGGAGACATCGGACGGCAATGGTTTATTGATGGAGGATACCCAACAAAAAAAATATTCGACTGGGGCTACTTTATTCAGAGCGAAACTCACAATGAACTGCCTCGCCAGATCTGCAATAGTCTTAATAGTCCCAATATCAACATTGTCATTGTCGCATCTCAGATTTCAAGAAAAGCGTATCCTTGGGTTCTAAATGCACTAAATCGCGTTACCCAAAAAAACTGGCATCTGCATATCATTGGCGATGGTCCCCAACGCCAGGCTAATAAGAGATTAGTTCAGTCTCTTGGAATTTCGTCACATGTGACTTTTCATGGCGCACTGGATAATCTCACGGTACGTGCGTTTCTAAAGCGTGCGGACTTCAGTCTTTTGGCATCTCATCACGACGGGTGGGGTGTTGTGGTAAATGAATCCCTGCTTGCCGGCACACCGGTTATTTGCAGTAACGCGTGTGGCGCATCAGCCATGATTAAAAGCAGTTTAGCGGGACAGGTGTTTCAGGCAGGCGCTACTGGCAGTCTTGCGACCTGCATTGAACAGCAAATACGAAAAGGAAAACTGTCCAATGAATCCAGACAAACGCTGGTGGACAAATCGTCGAGAATCAATGCCACCAGTGCCGCCCGGACGTTCCTCCAAATGATTGAAGAGCCCATGGCATATCTTCTGCAACGGGAACAGGAAGGACCATGGTACAGGATATGAATTTGTCAGCACGCGCTCAACCGACCGCCGAATCGCTTTCAATTTTGATCACCGTAAGAAGTTTACGACAACTGGATGGCGGACCGGCATACACAGTGCCCGCATTGAGCAACGCACTGGCGCTCGAGGGCATAAAAGTCACTCTGGTGACCGGATATAACCATACCACCCCTGAAGTTGATTTGAACAATGCGCCCTTTGAGGTGATTCGGCTTCCCGCAGCTTGTTCCAGAATTTCTGAACTGCGTGATTTTTTGACACTGCGTAACGAATTCGAAAAGATCTGCAAAAAAATTTCACCGCACTTAATCCACTGCAACGGCCTGTGGACGCCATTGAGTCATGCCGCCGCGTCATCTGCAAGGCGACACAGGATTCCAATTCTGACCGCGCCAAGGGGAATGATGTCACAATGGTCAATGAACAACAAATCATTTAAAAAAAAGCTGGCATTGGCGCTGTATCAGCAACGCGATCTTGCTTCCACCTCGGTGTTTCACGCAACATCAACAAATGAAATGAATGACATCAGACGAACCGGATTGAAGCAGGCCGTTGCGCTCATTCCCAATGGAATCCATATTCCCCCATACAGCAGAAAATCTGAATTGTCAGACAAGAGAGTTCGCACCGTTCTGTTTTTGTCACGGCTTCACCCCCAAAAAGGCCTGCTCAGACTTATCACAGCCTGGCATGACATTTCACCCAAAGGCTGGCGGTGCATAATTGCCGGCCGTGATGAAGAGGGGCATAAAGGTGTGCTCATCTCACAAATTAAGCAGTGCGGATTGTCTGACCAATTCTCATTTGTCGATTTTGTTCAGGGTGAGGAAAAGCGCAAACACTACCGAGACGCTGACATCTTTGTTCTGCCGACACAATCCGAAAATTTTGGTGTCGCCATCGCCGAGGCCCTTGCAAACGGGACTCCGGTTCTAACCACGACGGGTGCGCCATGGCAGGAACTGAATACCCTGAACTGTGGCTGGTGGGTTGATAATACCCAACAGGCCATCACGGACGGTCTTAGAAAGGCTATGCGCTGTTCAGACGACACCCGCATTCAAATGGGGATACGTGGTCGCCAGTTTGTTGAATCCCGATATGCATGGTCTTCCATTGGCGGCGAGATGAGTGCCACTTTAAAATGGATGACCGGAATGGGACCCGTGCCGTCGTGCATTGTTTTGTCTGGAGCTGACCAGGGCTGATTGGCAAAATTGATAATCTGCATTAATTCGTTCGTCGCGCGGCCGAGTCTGTTTATTTTGCTGTTATCTTTTATTGAAGGCCGATTGGGAGAGACATTATGAAACTGCTGGTTCGAAAAATTGCACTTTCGCTATTGTTTTATGTCTATGCGATACGCCTGTTTCGCCGTGTGAGATTTTTTGGCAAAGCCATTATTTACCGATCACGCGAGGCATCCATCCTTTGGGGCAAGGGTATTTCTGTCAACAGTGACTGTTATGCCAATCTGTTTGGACTATTTCAGCCAGCCATTTTCGTGGCCAGAGACAACGGCAAAATTGAGATTGGAAATAACGTTGGCATTTCCGGCACAACCATCTACGCGCGCAAAGGGATTCAAATCGGCGACAATACCATCATTGGTGCCAACTGCAAGATTGTCGATAATGACTTTCACGCGGTTTGTCCAGAACATCGTATTGATCGCGAAAGTCAGAAAAATAATATTGAGTGCAGGGAAGTGCGAATCGGAAAAAACTGCTTCATTGGCGCCAACTCAATTATTTTGAAGGGGGCCATTATTGCGGACAACAGCGTCGTCGGCGCGGGAAGCGTCGTAACAAAGCAGTTTACTGAGCCCCGGATTATGCTTGCCGGAAATCCCGCACGTATGATTAAACGACTCTGACTTGAATACTGTGACATGGTTTCCTGATACATACACTGAAAGAGCAACGGATTGAAAATATCTGTCATCACTGCCGTTTTCAATTCAGCAACGACACTGGAAGCCACACTTCGCTCTCTCGCTCAGCAGCGATATGATAATATTGAACATATTGTTATGGACGGCAATTCCACCGACACCTCATTGGAGATTCTGAAAAAACACGCTACTTCGACTATGAAGATTTTCAGCGAACCTGACAGCGGCATTTACAATGCATTGAACAAGGGAATTCTGCACGCCACCGGTGATGTTATCGGCTTTCTGCACGCAGACGACTATTACGCAGAGGACACAGTATTAAACGACATCGCATCCGCTATTAACCAGTTATCGGTCGATGTCGTCTACGGCGACCTGGACTACGTTGGGCATAATTCATCTGGCCAGATTATCCGCCATTGGCAAAGCGGCCAGTTTCATTTATCCCGCCTCTCAAAAGGCTGGATGCCGCCTCACCCCACATTGTATATTAAAAGGAGTGTATTTGACCGCATCGGCGGTTTTGATGAACGATTTCGAATCGCTGCGGATTATGACTTTATGTTGCGACTCTTGACACTACCAGGAATTCAGGTGGGCTATATCCCGAAGGTATTGATTAAAATGCGCATCGGGGGAAAAAGCAGTTCTGTAAGCAATCTCTTTTACAAAAGCTTCGAAGACTATGTGGCCCTTAAAACTAACAGCATCGGCGGAATTGGGACGCTGCTGCTAAAAAATATTTCCAAAGTGCCCCAGTTTTTTAAACATGGCTGGTGGCCTTTCTCATAACCACCAATGTTTAACATCGACCAATTCCAAAGAACAAATATCCATACGTCAGATACAACACAGCTCATATCGGCGCAGCAGGTTATCCTTTTTCACCATTTTCGCAAGCTCCTCGAACACGCCAGGGAAATGCACATTGATGTTGCGCCGCTAAAGGGCGCACATCTGCTCACCAGTGTTTACCCGGCAAGTGAAAGCCGTGGCGCAATGGTGGATATTGACTTCCTTGTTCAGGAACATGACTGGCATCGCATCCCACTGTTGATGAACGCGTGCGGGTTCTCGCCTGTGTTCATTCCGTCCCGTCACGCAACGCAGGCAAAATTCCACGAGGCCCATTATGTCCATCGATTCGATGCCCAAACGCAAATTGTGTTTGAACCCCATCGCCAGTTTGTTCAGCTGGCGCGCCATCCAATTGATTACTCCCAGGTGTGGCAGCGCTCATATCAGTCAACGTTTGAAGGTGTTTCCTGTCTGCGGATTTGTGACGATGATCACTTCTTGCACCAGGTGATTCATTTGTTTTCGCATCGCTTCGCGGAGCCGGTTCGCGGATTAAAAGACATGGAAATGCTATGGAGAAACGGCGACGTTAATTTTAGCAATGTAAGCAGGCGTGCAGGCGAATGGAAATGCCGAAACGCCCTGTGGCTGTCACTGGTTTTACATAAACACATTTTTGCGACCAATTCCTTCGATTCACTGATTGAGGAAACCATGCCGTCCCGGTTCATCAGATTTGCTCTCACAAAACTGGTCTCCCCCGAGCACGGGTTCAGATTTACAGGCGCCGGGCTGCGCATTGAAGAAGCCACTCTCTGGCCTTTTCTGATGGACGATATTCATCAGGGGATTGGGTTTATGGCTGATTACGCCAAACTGCGCTTAAAGGATCTGTTCTCAGACTGAGCAGCTTCGATCGCTATGATCGCTTCACGCTGTCGCCCCTGCCAATGGCATAATACGCAAATCCCTTTTCTTTCAGAATCGCCGGATCGTAAAGATTACGGCCATCCACAATCACTTTGTTCGACAGAGTCGTTGCGATGTGGTCAAAGTCCGGTGCACGAAACTGACTCCATTCGGTGCAGATAGCCAGCACATCCGCTCCTTGCAAACACGCTTCCTTGGTTCCCATCAGACGCAGATCTTCCCGGATGCCGTAAATCCGCTGCGCTTCGTCCATGGCTTCGGGGTCGTATGCCTGAACCGTCGCGCCGGCGGCCCAGAGTGACTCCATCAATACACGACTGGAGGCTTCGCGCATATCATCCGTTTTAGGTTTGAAAGACAGTCCCCACAGGGCAACGGTTTTACCTTTCAGGTCACCGGCAAAGTGTTTGCTGATGTATCCGAACATTTTTTCCTTCTGACGATAGTTCACCGCTTCAACCGCTTCGAGCAACTGGGGTTTGTAGTTCACGCCATGCGCGGTGCGCACCAGGGCCTGCACATCTTTAGGGAAGCATGACCCACCGTATCCGCAACCGGGATAAATAAACTGAAAGCCAATTCTCGAATCGGAACCAATTCCCTGCCGAACTGCTTCAATATCCGCCCCCAGAATTTCTGCCAGATTGGAAATCTCATTCATGAACGAAATCTTGGTGGCCAGCATGCAGTTGGCCGCATACTTGGTTAATTCAGCCGACGGAATATCCATAAAAATGATTCGATCGTGGTTCCGCGTAAAAGGGGCATATAATTCTCGCATCAACTTGCGCACATCTTCACTGTCGGTCCCCACCACTATGCGATCAGGCTTCAGGCAGTCATTGACAGCAGCCCCTTCTTTCAGAAATTCCGGGTTGGAAACCACATCAAACGGAATATCGACACCGCGCTTCGTCAGTGCCGCGCTCATGTGTGCCGCCACTTTCTTCGCGGTGCCCACAGGAACAGTTGACTTGTCAATAACCACTTTATGCGCTTCCATATTTGCGGCTATGGCACCGGCCACTGCCAGAACGTATTGCAAATCCGCAGATCCATCTTCATCAGGAGGGGTGCCCACCGCAATAAACTGAATGTTGCCATGCGCCACGCCTTCCCTGGCGTCTGTAGTGAACTTAAGCCGACCGGCTTCGAAATTTTCCACCACCATTGGTGTCAACCCGGGTTCATAAATGGGAATAATCCCCTTTTTAAGGTTTTCCACCTTCTTTTCATCCACATCCACACACATTACATCGTGACCTACGGAGGCAAGCACCGCCGCCTGAACCAACCCCACATACCCAATGCCAAATACTGTAACTTTCATAAAGACCTCTCCTTGTCGTCGAGTCATTTCGCCCGGATACGCCTCGCCGCACCTGGGCCTTAATCTTAAATCAGCCGATGAAATCGGCGTAATTCCATTCACTCATATCGTGAGTGTATGTACCGGAATCGCCGCAATTTCACAAGTAAATTACGGGATCACCTGAAACTGTCGGGAATCGCTGGAAACCAAAAAAAAATTGAATCGGAAACAAATTATGCCTGTACAATCTTACGTTGACCTTACTGGCGCTCATTGTCCAATTGTAAAAATTGAACTTCAGGCGCTGGCGGTTCCATCAACTGAACTTTGTTTCGGTCCAGGACTCCTCGGCATCAATTGCCTGCAGAAATTCCATCCGCAGTGCCGAATCCGTTAGAAATTCTCCTGCATAATCCGATGTGATGGCCCGACTGCCCGGCTTGCGGACGCCACGCACCACCATACACAATTGCTCCGCATCAATGACACATGCCGCGCCTCTGGCACCCAGATGAGTCATGAGTGCATCACACACTTCCTTTACCACCGTCTCCTGCAGTGTCAGCCGATGGGCAAAGCAATCAACCAGACGCGATATTTTGGAAAAGCCAACAATGGTCTCGCCGGGCACATACGCCACGTGGGCCACCCCATGTCCGGGCAACAAATGATGCGGACAAACCGAATGAAAGTAGATGTCCTTCACCACCACCATGCCACGATTGTTGGTTGCCGGCAGGCCGCCTTCCAGAATAGCAGCAGGGTCCCACTGATAGCCATCCAGCAAATCATCCAGCCACATATCCGCCGAACGCACCGGGGTATCAAGCAACTCCGGATAGGTACCCGGTGATTTATCCACGGCACGAAGAAAATCTTCGATTGCTTTGGCCAGTTTGGCGGCCTTTTCGTCTCTCTCAGTCATATTATTTTATCCAACTGCTGCTGTCCCTAATCATTTCAGGCGATTTACACCTGCCTGTCCTGAACAGACGCATTAATGGATCACTGGCCTTGCGTGTTTGGCCGCGGAACTGAGCATGCGGCGCTCGGCAGTCCGCGGATCCGTCGACATCCGCCACCACGAAATGCAGGGTTCGCCGGGCTGCCAGCTAAGCCAGGAGCCTTCAAGCGGGCCGCCTGGCAGCAGTATTTCCATGGTTGTCTTGTCGATGACCTGAGCACCAAAGTTATCCAGCCCCTTGAGTATGTTTTCCCGATGACGACACAAAAGCGCGATACGCTCTTTCATTTTTCCCACTTCAAATGAGTCCGTACGACTCACCCTGGGGGGAAGCGCATCCACGATAATTCCCTGCTGCGCCAGAGTCCTGGTAATACTTTTAATCTGAGCGCCAATGCGCACATACTCGGAAGCCCAGAGTTCCAGCCGCTTCACCAGAATTGTATCGTTTTTGCTGAAAAAGGTCATATCTTCCAACGAGTTAAACGGGAATCACGCCTTCGATTTCGGGGATTTCTTCCTTTAGCAGTCGCAGCACGCCCATCTGCAGGGTGATTTGTGCGGACGGACAGCCATGGCATGCGCCCTGAAGCTGCACTTTCACATTGTTGCCATCCATTCCCATAAATTCAATATCGCCACCGTCCATCTGAAGTGCGGGGCGGATTTTCAGTTCGATAATTTCCTTGATTTTTTCTTCCATGTGACTTCTCAAATCCTTTCCGATGTGCCGGCCACCCCGACAACACCATTTCACCACGCCTTTGTATACCTTAATCCGGCATTTGCGTATAACTTTTCTACTTTTTTACCAGCTTTGCAAACACGTCAAGGGATGCCTCAATGCTGTTTTCGCTAACGCAATAGGCAATCCGGAAATATCCGGGATATCCAAATCCGCTCCCCGGCACTGTCAGCACCCGATCTTCTCTGAGCGCATTGACAAACGCAAAATCATCTCCCTCTGGCCAGGGCACTTTAACAAAAAGGTAAAACGCCCCATCCGGATACGGCATCGCGTACCCCATGGACGAAAGCGCGTTGTACAGGCGGTCGCGCCGCCGCCGATACCAGTCCAGGTCAATGGTCACATCCTGCAGGGATGCGGCCAGGTGCTGCATCAGGGAGGGGGCATTAACAAACCCGAGGATGCGAGTGGCAAACGCACATCCCGCCTGAAGATCAGCGCACTGGGCAATCTGAGGCGACAGGGCCAGAAA
>JAFGWT010000199.1 GCA_016937015.1 Deltaproteobacteria bacterium
ACAGACTCAGAGGAGGATCAGGATTCAAATTTCGCAGGGGACAGCGACGAGGGCAACAGCTGGTTCGAACAGTATCCACCGGCAGGCTATGCGAATGGGCAGTGCGACGTGCCCCAGGCAGCACAGCTGGACGATGTGAGCAACCCAACAACAGTGATTGGCGACGGCACCCCCGGCAGCTGCACCAGTGATGCCGTGGTTGACGCGGTAGCCGAAGGAGGCGTGATTACATTTGACTGCGGACCGGACCCGGTGCTGATAAAAATGGAAGAGACGGCAAAGATATACAACAATACCGGACCTCGCATTGTGATAGATGGCGGCGGAAAAGTGGTATTGAGCGGTCAGGGCGAACGGCGCATTCTGTACATGAACACCTGTGACCAGGAGCTTGTATGGACTACCTCGCAGTGTCAGAATCAGGATCACCCGCAGCTGACCATTCAGAATCTGACTTTTGTGGATGCGGATTCCCGCACTGAAACGGAGTACGATGGCGGTGGTGCGGTATGGGTGCGCGGCGGGCGGCTGAAAGTGGCGAACTGCCGATTTTTCTCGAATGTGTGCGCCGATACGGGGCAGGATGTGGGGGGAGGCGCGATTCGAGCAACCTCTCAGTACAATGGTGAGCCGGTCTACGTGGTCAACAGCACATTCGGTGGCAGCGATATGCTCGGCAATGTGTGTTCCAACGGCGGTGCATTGAGCAGCATTGGCGTATCCTGGTCGATATTCAACAGCTATTTCAGTAATAATCGAGCGATTGGAAACGGTGGCAATCCGGCAGAGGACAATACTCCTGGTGGCGGCAGCGGCGGTGCTATCTACAATGACGGCAATGAGATGACGCTGTCAATATGTGGCAGTCGAATTGAATACAACGAAGTGAACGCCTATGGGAGCGCCATTTTTTTTGTGAGCAATGATTACACGGGCGATATGGTGATTGACCAATCCGTCATCACCAACAACATCGGTGGCAGCTGGTACCCCACCTATCCGCAGATATCGAACCACGCTGTGACCCCCATCACCGTGACAGACTCACTCATAGAGTGAAGACCAGCGCAGCAGAGCGTATCGTTGCCACTGTCTTAACGCTTTTACCGCATATTTGGACCTGTAAAAAAAAGCGACGGCTGGAACCGCTTAAAGAAAAGCGAACGGTGCGAGGTGCCTGACGACGCAGCGGAAATGCTGTCGTTTATTGTGTGAGGTGGATACCAATCTGAAACGGATTTGAAAAGAGGCCTCATGGGTTGCTTGAATATCCAGTGAATTGAAAATTGAAATTACGGATTCAATCAGTTATGTGTTTGAACTCAAAATTACAAGACAGACCGTATCATGTGCCTCTGTCTGGACTGAGATGATTTTGATGGCTGTGTATCCAGGTGTGAGAAACCGTTCATTGTTTGGATTTTTGATGCTGGGCATTGTTGCGGGCATCATTCCGTCACCAGCTGCGGCGCAGACGTCGAACGTCGCGGTGGTGTTTTCGATTTGCACCGGTTTGCCTTCTTCCGACGTGGTGGACTTTACTGCAGATCTAAATCGACACACAACAGTGTCAGATGTGTCGCCGGTGTTGCTGTGCGGTGCCATATCGCCTCTGTTAAGCAGCGATCAAATGTTGTCAATGCGCCTTGAAAATGATGGCAATGCACTTTTTTTAACAATTCAACCCGTGGCGAAGTCAACAGAAGGTGGGCCAGTGACTGCCACCCATCGACGGCTGATTGACTGGAGTGATACCGAATCGGAATTCATTGAAAAAACGCGGGCAGCGGGAAAAGTCAAAACCCTGGCGCTGCTTATAGACAACATGGTGCTTGACTATGCGGATATTCACCTGTCGCCGGACGGGCCGCCGATAACCGATGCGTTTGCAGTCAGCGGTGATGAAGGGGCCATGACGTCACCAACCCCGATGGTGCGCCAACCTGATAACGGCAATTCAGCAGATAACCTGCGGGTGACCGAAGATGCGACTCTGTCGCGCAGTGTGTCATGTGTGTGTGACAATAAATGCGATGAATGCGAAAAGAAGCTCGAACATTTGCGACTGACCCTCGATGGGACGGATACACCAAAGAGTGAATTGGCTGTGGCCAAAAAAACGGAGTCCGACAATCGGCATGTGCGTGTGGGCGTGGGCGGCGGGGTGAATCTGTTTACCGCCGGCAACGTTGCACCTCAGATGATGGTGGATGTGTCGCTGGTTCACAGGCGAATCGGGCTGGTGCTGCGTTTTACCGGCGAAGGGGACTCTTCTTTTGAAATTAACGATGACGATGCTGTCCGTGGCTTTGATACCCGCGTCGGAGCGCTCGAATTGGGGCCAGGCTGGTTTGGGAACCGCAGTCGGCTGGGTGTATCGCTACAGCCGCTTTTAGTGTTGCGGTACTGGGAGGTAAAAAGAGCGGATTTACCCAACTCAACCACGCAGCTGTTTGTGGATATGGGTGCCGGATTGCACGTGGTGATGGCAGCTTCCCTCGGAAAGCATCTGGGCATTTTTTTTCGGGCAGGGGTTCAGATTTTCCCTGCAGCCAGGCGAATCATGGTTGAAAATGGTCCCCAAAAGCGGATTGGTCTGTTGCATTTTCCACTAAATCCTGGTTTTTTTGTGCGCTTTTGATCAATCCGCAAGGGGCGGCACATAGGTATATGTGATGATACAGGCAAACGAGCGTGCAACCATTGACTATTGGCCAGAGCGGAAATCGGTTTTGACGGATATACACAGCGGCAGCAAGTGGGATTCGGCGTTTCATCGTCTTTTTTCTGAATATTCGGAGCGGGTGTACCGGTGGGCGCTGTATCTGGGGGCGGACAGCGCCAGCGCCGAGGAAATCACTCAGGAAGTATTCGTTGTTGTTTATAAAAAAGGACAATGGCCCGAGTCCGATGCGGCGTTGTCGGCGTATCTGTTTCAGGTGACCCGGCGACTGATGGCCAACTTCAGACGCAGTGGCTGGGTGAAACGGATATTTAAAATCGATACCGCTCCCATGGGGGTGCCTGACGATTCCTTGCCCGAAGAAAGCAGCGAGGGGCCAGCCATGCGCCAGATTCTGGGGCAGATGCCGCTTAAGTGGGTCGAAGTGTTGCTGCTTCATGACCTTGATGGTTACACGCGCACAGAGATCTCCGGAATACTGGGAATCGCCGAAGGCACGGTCGCCAGCCGCCTGAGATTTGCGCGGGCTGATTTTATAGAAAAATGGACGGAGGACCACCATGAGTGATCTGAACGTTGCAGGCAAAAAGCAGATTATCCGCCAACTGGCATCCACGTATCGGTCGACAGAACTCGCGCCCGATACTGCGCGTCGAATTGAATTGGCCATTGACCACCGTATCAACAAATTTCCGACATCGCGTTCAATCCCCATATGGGCGAGAGCGATAGCAGCGGCGGCAGTACTGGTTGGGATAGCGGTCACTTTTGGTATTTTATCCAGTCAAGGCGCCATGCCCGGACCCGTGGCAGTTGCATCCCGTGTCGAGGGCACTGTAACCGTTGGAGAGGGTGCACGACTCAGGAAGGACGCGACACTGACATCGGGTGAATCGCTGCATACCAAAGCAAACAGTCAGCTTGAGGTGATGCTGGGGCGTCATCGGTTGGCGCTTGAAGAAAATTCAGACCTGTCGCTGGTGGCGCTGAAACAGGAACAGCTGCAATTAGAAGTGATTCGGGGCAAAGCGACGTTTTCGGTTTCGAAACTGAAGCGCAATGAGACGCTTGAGGTTTTTGCCGCGGATGTCACGGTGCATGTGGTGGGGACGCAGTTTGCAGTGGCCAACAACGGGACGTGTGTTGAGGTGGCGGTATCTGAAGGAAAGGTAAAAACCGTTCGCGGCAAAATGATTGATTATGTGGCAGCGGGGCAGAAGCGAGCGTATTGCGCTGACACAAAGGATAAGGCACCGCGTGAAGCGGAGTCGTCAGGATTGGTGGCGGTGCACGGGGACAAAGTCGGTGGGGTTGGGACCAAAACAATTGGTTCCGATAACGCACAGCCGTCCGCCCCAGATGTGCCGAATCCTGTGCGGCAACGACACACTCTCAAAGACGATTCAACGAGTGACGTACCGGTACCGACCATTTCTCATGGGGCAGGGCAGCTCAGCGAGGATGTGCTGCTGTTTGACAACGCACACAAGGCGCTGACCAAAGGTGCGCTTTCCACTGCGGCCCAACTGTTTGAGGAATATCTCGAATCGTATCCGGCAGGTGGGTTTACCGAAGATGCGGCATTTCGTCTGGTGCGCATTGCGTTTCGTCAACAGGATGATGGCGCAGTGATGCGATACAGCGAAAACTTTATGCACAGGTATGGAGACGCCGCCGGGCATCGAACTGCGGAGGTGCGCATTTTAAGAGCACGATCCCTGATACGAATGAGGCGGCTGCAGTCTGCGTTGGATGTATTGGCGCCGTTGGGGAACACCATTTCAAATCAAACCCCGCGTCATCAACATCAGATAACAGCGCTGCAGTTCACTGCAGCGTGCGAGGCGGGTATGGCTGCGCTTTGTCAGGAGTGGGTCAACGCGTATCTGACGGCCTGGCCCACTGGATCGTTTGCACAGAGCGCAAAAAAATATCTAAAAAACTAAGCCGTCAATGATCAATATTCAACGGTGCTCACATTAATACAGTGAAACGCGTAACCGGTTGCAAAACAAATGAACACTTTAAAAACATCATGGCAAAAATGATGAAGCGGGGTGCAGAGATGAGAATGAGACGCAGTTGGAGATATGTGTGTGTACTGTTTGCAGCGGCGATGCTTTGGGGGTGCGGTGATATTCTGGTGGAGGGGGATGGTAAAACAGATACAGCCAGTAGCGATACCAGTCCAGGAAACGGCGATTCAGATGAGAGTGGTTCAGATGAGAGTGGTTCATACTCAGTGGTGCCGCAAACCATGTGGAACAACGTGGTGGCGTTGTCGGGGTGCGGCTGCAACGATGAAACCGAAGCCTGCAACCAGGACGGCACCTGTGTTCCTCGCTGTGACGAAATGGGCAGGTGTCTGCATGCGGTGTTTGATGGGTATGTGCGAACGCTGGTCGATTTGAAGGGGTATTCGCTTTATTTGAAAGAATATGACGATATTGAAAGGTCTGGGGAAGAAACGCAACCGTTCAGATACTGGTTTGTGGATCTAAAGAACAATACCAAAGTTGTGGTGAAAGAAGGCGATGACGATATCTTTGAGCCTGTGGATTTCACTGCGGATGGACAGCTGCTTGCGCAGAATGAGCGTGAGCTGGCGTTCATGTCGGCACTGGGCCAGATGCGTTATGTAAATTTGCCATCCGGTACAACATCACATTCGTATGGTGAGGATATGTTTGATAGAGTGAGCAGTCATTATCTATACTCGTTTGGTGACTTTGCCATTGTTGAGGGAGAATCCACGCAAAAGGGGCTCTGGCGAGTGGCGCTGGATGGAGAGTATCAGATAGAGCCGGTTTTAACCGCTGATATTCTCTTTCATTTGGAGAGGCAGCAGCTGGGCGAGATTTCAGCGACTTATGATGACGGCTATCATGTTCAAATTCTTGGTGTCAGCGACGAAGCGATAGCGTTTGAGTTTTTGGAATCGAAGCACCTGTGTATTTATCAGGTAGCCAGCAGTGCGGACACAATTGTCTGTATACCATCCGTGTCTACGGCAGATACGGAAGCATTTTTTGGGCGGGTTGCACTGAAGGATGGTGTCGTGGGTAATGCGCTGCTGTTTGCCAGTTATTACGGCCCCGATTTCAGGGAAGACAATCCGGGGGTTCTCGAAACACTGGGTGCAAATGGCGACCGAAGGGCTTTATACACAATGGAAAAAGACAATCCATCACTGTTTTACGATGCATGGGGACCGCGACCTGATGCAGAAGAATTTATGGTACCAGGATCTGTTGACCCAATGCTCATCGATTACGATTTTTTAAGCACAATGGCCGAGATGGGAACGCTGGGCAGTTACGATGGATGGCTGTACACGTTTGAACCCGCTTCAGGTCAGGTGATTGGCATTCCGGTGGATGCGCCTTCGGCGGTTCAGAATATATATCCAATGACCATGGCGCCACCAGAGGCGTTTGGTGTCAGATTCGGTTCAAGCCCTGGCATTGTTGACGAAGTGGGCATGGTTTGGCGGCAGGTGGTCACCGACAGCAACGACAATCTGCTGCACAGTCTGATTGTGTCGATACCACTGCCGCCCCGTTCCTGCAGCACTGCCATTCCCTGCGTGGGTGAAGGCGAAACCTGCGGTACACAGGGATTTTGTGTGAAGGAAACCGTAACGGATACGGGCACCGATACCGTAGCCGATACGGATACGACAGATAGCAGCAGGCCGAATGACGGCAGTGCAGACGGCGGTGCAGGTATCGATGAAGCGGCTGTGGTGCCGCAAACCATGTGGAACAACGTGGTGGCGTTGTCGGGGTGCGGCTGCAACGATGAAACCGAAGCCTGCAACGAAGATGGCACGTGTGTCCCCCGCTGCGATGAAATGGGCCGATGTCTGCAAATGGTATTTGATGGGTATGTAAATATCATGCCGTTTCTGGACGGATATTCGCTTTATGTGCAAGAGCTGAATCAATGGTGGAAACCTCAGGATGAATGGCTCACATCTAAGTCCTGGTGGGTTGATTTGAAAAACAACAGCAAACTGATGGTAAACGATGGCTCAGGTGATCTCCGGCATGCCGCCGGGGTTTCTTCGGATGGTCAAATGGTTTATCCCGGCGGGGACAGACTCACATTTTTGGCGCCATCGGGCGAAATCAGTACGTATAAGCTGTTTGGCACGGTCATAGATTCTGGTAATCCGGCCGGCTGTGTATTAAGTGAAAATTATATCTATGGGTTTGGTGACTACGTCACTTCCACGGGTGAGGTTCTGGAAAACACCATCTGGCGAATTGCTCAGGACGGCGACCACCAGAGAGAGCTGATTTTTCCCGGGGAGACCATGATCGCCCTGGAACCAGACCTCGCAGATGCAATTGGAGGGGAGTTCGGCATCGGCATGCTTGGTGCAAGTGACGATGTGGTGGGATTCTATCTGCTTTTTACTCAACAGCTGTGTCTTTTTGAGGTGGGCGCCAGTCCGGATACCGTTATGTGTATTCCTGCGAGACCCGGTGCCGAAGACACCTTCGGCGCCCGGGCTTACCTGGAGGATAGCGTAGTAAGCGATCGTCTCATTTATCTGGAAAGGAGCACTGATGAGAATGATCATGTGCTCAATACACTGGCGGCGCTTGATGTGGATGGAAATCAACAGGCTTTGCATACATGGGATGGAGACCATGAGGAGATAGAGTATGCCTCGTGGGGGCCAGGGGTGCCGCTGGAGGAGATGTTGCAGGACGGCTTTCACTATCTGGAAAAGGAATCAGCAAAAGTTTCATATGAGGCTCTTGAAGGTCCCTGGCATTACGCGCCATTTATGTCCCATGATGGCTGGGTATATGACGTTGATCCGGTGGCGGGCCAGATGATCGGATTTCCGGTGGTTGCGCCCAATGCGGTTCAGAACATTTTTCCCATTACCATTGCACCACCCGAGGCGTTTGGGGCCAGATACAGCCCTTACAGAGGTCATATTAGCGAGGCCGGGTTTGTGTGGCGACAGGTGGTCGATGACGGCACCGGCACCGTATTGCGCAGCCATATCGTATCCATGCCACTTCCGCCCCGTCCCTGCGGCGTGCCCATTCCCTGCGTGGGCAAAGGCGAAACCTGCGGGCCGGAAGGTTTCTGTGTGAAAAATTAGTTAATAATCAGTTAATGGTTAGATTCATTCCCGACTCCCCCATTCCCTTGCGTGCTATTGCGGTTGCCCTCTTGCGGTAACACCAGCGGTCTGGGGGAGTTTTTTTATTTCGGTATGCATATCAGCGTCAGGCCGGGGATATCCTTGAAATCCTTTTTGTTTCGGGTAAGCACTGCAAAACCGTGCTGAATGGCGATGCTGGCTATCCACAAATCCTGGAGTCTGAAGTCGGCGCCACGGCCTTTTTGTCTCAGTGTGGCGGCAATGCGGCCGAAAACTGTACCCGTATCGGCGTCCATGGAAAGGAGCGGCTTTTTTTTCAATCGTTCCAGTGCGGCAATTCGTCTGTTGCGGATGGTATCCGATGCGGCCATCTCCACACCAAAGGTGAGTTCGGCAATGGTTACCGGGGTGATGAAGACCGGATTTTCGCCGGTGAATTGCTGCACATCTCCAGGGGAGAGATTACCCCGCTCCACATCAATCCAAATACAGGTATCAACTACGACGCCCATGGATCGCGAACCTCTTCACTGGAATTGCTGATACGGCTGTCGGATTCCCAGGTTTCCCCGGCATCGTCCGGCAAGGTGCGATACAGATCCGCCATGGCTTCCATCGCCGTTAAATGAGGGGCGCCGGGAACAATTTTGGCAATATTGTGTTTATTGCGAACGAGCACAACCTCTTCCCCCCTGTACTCCACCATGTCGAGCACTTTGCGAATTTTACGGGAAAATTCCGTTACGGTAATGGATTTCATCAATCTTTTCTCCTTTAAATCAGATTATCTGATTTAATATGATAATACATTTTATTGAGTTTTCGGCAACCACTCCAAAGCGCCTCGTGCTGAAAAGACAGTCAGGCGCGACACCCAGGGGCTGGTGCAGTTCTCTGTTGGGTAAATGGCACTGGGGGATAAATCCAGGGAATAAAAAAGCCTTTAGTGGGTTTAAACCTATGAAAACATTGAGTAAAAAAAATTTAATCAGCCCCTTGACCGTCAATGGACGGTGATTATTTTTATGGCAGACGAGGTGACGAATATGACCCAGACCGCAACCACAGCATTAGCAAAAGTAAGCGAACTCGACCGCTACATGGCGCAGATTCGACAGTACCCCGTTTTGACCCGTGAAGAGGAGGACCGTCTGGCCCGCAAATGGGTGAATGAAGGGGATACCCAGGCGGCCCATACGCTGGTCACGTCAAATCTTCGCTTTGTGGTAAAAATCGCCAACGAATATCGTGGATACGGCGCCCGCATCCTGGACCTCATCCAGGAAGGGAGCATCGGCCTGATGCAGGCGGTGAAACGTTTCAACCCCGACAAGGGGTATCGCCTGATTTCCTATGCGGTATTCTGGATTCGGTCGTACATTCATAACTTTTTAATGGCCACCACCCGTATTTTCAAAATCGGGACATCCAGAGCCCATCGAAAACTGTTCTTTAAGCTGCGTTCTTTTAAAGCCATGCTGGGCGCCCAAGGGACCACCAATGCGGACGATGTTCTGGCCGAAGCCAGTCGGGAATTTGGGATCAGTGCAGCCGAAATCGCCGAGGTGGATTCGCAGATGAACGCGGTGGACGCTTCTTTGGATGCGCCAGTCAGCGAAACAGGCAACGCGCTGGTGGAAGTGATGCCGTCCGACACCCGAAACGTCGAGGACATGATTGCGCAGCTGGAGGTGGAATCCGAAGTCGGCGCCACGTTGACTATGGCGCTTGAGCAGCTGGACGAGCGGGAACGCAATATAATTGAAGCGCGGTATCTGACTGAAACCCCGGTTCAACTCAAGGAGCTGGGGGAAAAGATGGGGGTTTCCAAGCAGCGGATAGCCCAGATTGAAAAGCGCGCGCTTCAGAAATTGCGTGAGACCTTTGAGACAGTCCAGCTGGACCTTGCCTGATACTCCTGTTTTCTAACGAATAATTTCCCTATCACTGAAATTTTGTCGATTTTTTTTCATCCGGCATTTTTTTTGAACCATTTCGCGGTTATCACCGACCTTCAGCATAAAGATTCAATTTGTTGTTTTGGCAACTGATTGTCCGAATGAGAGATTATGCGTGAAATTGAGCAAATAAAAGCGTTGTCGAACGGTGAAAGCGATGTGCTCGATTTTTCGAGCCGCAAGCTGACGAACGCCGAATTGATTTCAGGCATTATTGCGCGGCATCCAAATGCGGCGCGGCAGTTTCATATTCGCTACAGCGCGCGTATCAGTCGCTGGGTGTGGCGTTTGATGGGCAGTGATTCGGAGCATGAGGATTTGGTTCAGCAGGTGCTGGTGCAGGTGCTGTCCAGTATTCATTCTCTCAAGGATCCGGAGGCACTGGATGCCTGGATTCGATGCATCGCCATCCGGGTGGTGCGTGATGAACTGCGCAAAAGAAAGAACAAGCGGTTTCATCTGCGAAAAGCCATCGAAATTGAAGACGATGTGTCTCAGGATCCCAACAGCCCCTGGAAACAGGCACATATTCAGAGTTTTTACAATATCCTGGACAACCTTTCGCCGGATGATCGAATTGTCTTTGTGCTGAAGCATCTCGAAGGATACACGAACGACCAGATTGCAGAATACTGCGGATACTCGATTTCCACAGCCAAGCGCCGTCTGGAACGGGCACGATCCCGTTTTTTGAAAGACGCCATGCAGGATTACATGCTGATGTCCCTGGCAGGGGGTGGTGATGACACCAGATGAAAAAATGATCGACGGCATTTGTCGGCGAATAGATCAGGACCTTGGAGATGGCACGAACGCAGCGAAATTGAGGAATTTTGAAGCGGTGATACTTGCGGAAACCCTGAAACAGAAACCTGTTCAGGCACGTCGGTTGCTGCCCATGCGCAAAATGTGGATTGTCGCCGCCGCAGCAATTCCGGTATTGCTGTCGGCGGTGTTTTACCTGGGTATCGCAGCGGAGGACACACCGCTTCAGCTGATGGTGGACAACGCGAAATTGCACAGTCTTTCACAGGCAGTGCTGCGTACGGGGCCAGACAACACCAAAGTGATTCGATTCGCCAATGACAGCAGCATTAAGCTGCTGGAAAATACGGATGCCGCCGTAAAGAAAGCCACAAATGACGAAGTGATTGTGCAGTTGGCGGCGGGCGAGCTTTTTTTGGATGTGGAGGGAAAGGAAAGTGAGCACTGGATTGTCACGGTGGGAAGCTACCGCGTATCTGTTTTGGGAACGCAATTTTATGTGAAATGGCACAGACAGGGAAAACTGCTGGATGTGCGGGTGGTAAAGGGCACCGTTCTGGTGGAGGGGCAGCATGCGGGAAAGGTGGGGATTGCGGTCCACCGGGATACCCATTTGAGAGTGGATACCCAAACAGGATTTGCGGTCATGAACATGATGACCTCACCATTTTACGATGCAGAGACGCCGAGTCTGCTCAGGAACGAGGGGGATGTTCGACTCGCATGGAACGACCGGATGGGGATTCATGAAAAAGGCGCAGTGGGGGCGCTGGCCGAACCCCAGTCCAATAACTGGGAGAGTGTTCAGAGTGCAAGTCACAGGGGGCATGGGACTGGGTTGAAACGCCATTTATCTGCCGGGCGTCGCGGAGACCATCACAGACACAGCCACCCAGGTGATGAACTGGATCAGATTGGCGATGCCAGCCAGGATACGGAAGCGGTTGAATCAGACAAAGACTGGCGCGGCAGACTCGCCATGGGAGATGCAGAAGGGGCGATTTCCGCGGCGGAAGCGGCAGGGTTTTCAAACATGACCAGTGAAGCCACACTGGCGCAGCTGTGGCAGTTAATGAACGCCGCGCGCAAAAGCGGTCGCGATGACCTGGCAGAGCAGATACTGCTTACCTGCCGCAGTCGGTTTGCCACCTCCCGCAAGGCCAGACTGGCCGCGTTTGTACTTGGCAAGGTGAATTACTATGGCAAAAATGACCCTGCGAGTGCCGCCCAATGGTTCCACACGTATCTGGATGAAACCCCGAGCGGTCCCCTCGCTGAAGAAGCCATGGGCCGACTGGTCGCCATTCAGGCAGAGTGCGGCAAAACCGCCGAGGCAAAAGAGCTTGCGCAAAAATATCTGAAGCAATATCCCAACGGCGCCTTCGCTCACACCTGCCAGGAGCTGATAAGAAATTGATAAAGAAGGACGAATTCCGAATTTTCGCTTTGGGTGCACACGCGATGGGTGGGATGAGGGATGAGGATGAGGGATGATTCGGATTAGAGTCCCAAATCGATGTTGTCTGCTTTCTGTAGGTCTTCGATTTGTTGACGGGCTTCATCCTCGCCCTGTTGCCGAACTTCGGCGGCACCCACTTCGGCCATGGCGGCCTGATGGGCCACTGTATATCCCAATGTCAGACCAATGCTCAGCAGAAGGGGGGCAAGAATCGCAATGATGCCTTTTTTGAGGGAGTCTTTAAACCCCATCACTATAGCCATCACGTTTACCACAATGGCTGCCAGTGTTATTACAGCTGCTGCAACTGCCACAAGATTCATTTTTTTATCCTTTCTAAGTACCCTGTTTTGTGCATAAGAACTTAAAACGGTTCGGGACGCTTTTAAAGAGTGTAGTGGAAATTTTTTGTACTTTTTTACAACATCGCAGCGCGCTGTGGGTTTGCGACTGGATTTGAGGTGCTTATGAGCAAATATCCGGGGGTTTCTTCGATTGGATTTAACGAATCACTGATTTTTGATCGCAGCAGGGATGGTCGCTCGGCTGCGTCGTTGCCAGGACTGGATGTCCCGGCCGTGGATGTCGCTTCCGTGCTCCCTGAATCGCTGTTGCGAACGGACGCCGCGCAGCTGCCCGAATTGAGTGAACCTGAAGTGACGCGTCATTTTACGCGGCTTTCCACCTGGAATTTCAGTGTGGACCATGGCTTTTATCCCCTTGGGTCCTGCACAATGAAATACAATCCCAAAGTGAACGAGTGGGCTGCCCGGCTGGAGGGGTTCGCGGCGCTCCACCCCTATACCCCAGTGGATTTATCGCAGGGGGCAATCCAGCTGATGGTGGAACTTGAGGCGGCACTTTGTGAAATTTCGGGAATGCATGCCGTGTCACTCCAACCGGCAGCGGGGGCGCATGGCGAGTTGACCGCAATGATGGCCGTTCGTGCGGCGCTCACCAAAAGGGGCAACCCCAGAAAAAAAGTGCTCATTCCCGATACGGCTCATGGCACGAATCCGGCCACGGTGACGCTGAACGGCTATGTTACTGAATCAGTGGCGTCATCAGAGGATGGATATCTGAGTGCGGATGCGGTGCGTAAAAAAATGAACGGAGATGTGGCGGCGCTGATGCTCACCAATCCCAACACGCTGGGCCTGTTTGAAAAAAATATTACTGAGATATGTAAAATTGTTCACGAACAAGGTGGATTTGTATTTGGAGACGGTGCGAATCTGAACGCCATTATGGGTAAAGCGCGTCCTGGTGATTACGGTATCGATGCCATGCAGTTTAACCTGCACAAAACATTTTCAACACCACATGGTGGCGGTGGTCCTGGCAGCGGCCCGGTGGGGGTATGTGCCGAGCTGGCGCCGTTTTTGCCCGGCCCAAGGCCTGTTCGCAACGATGATGGCACGTTTGATTTGATAACGCCATCAGAGTCCATTGGCCGTGTGAGATCGTTTTATGGCAATTTCGGGGTGATGGTGAAGGCGTATGCGTATATTCGGGAGCTGGGTGCAAGGGGACTGACACAGGTATCTGAAACCGCTGTGCTGAACGCCAATTATCTTTTAAAACTCATCGCCGATGTTTACCATATTCCCTATGGCAACGGAAAATGCATGCACGAAGTGGTGGCTTCCGACAAGCATCTCGCGCCTACCGGCGTCTCCACGCTCGATGTGGCCAAAGGGCTGGTGGACCGTGGCTTCCATCCGCCAACCGTTTACTTTCCGCTGGTGGTAAAAGGCGCGTTGATGTGTGAACCCACAGAGACTGAATCCAAAGATACCATTGAAGAATTTGCCAATGCGTTGCTCGAAATTGCCGAGCAGGCCAGGATAGATCCGGACGCGTTGCATCGGGCGCCGGTCAACACGCGTATTTCCCGACTGGACGAGGCCACTGCGGCGCGAAAACCGATTCTTGTGGCGCCTATCGAAGCCAACGGCACAGCTGTTAATGATTAGTCAGCAATGATGAGTCGGGATGAAATGTATCATCTGGTTCTGGCGCGTTTGGGCGAGGGACCGACGTTTGATCACTGTATCGCCACGGAACGCTGCATGGCAGCGCTGGCCAGACGTTTTGGTGAGGACGCTGAGCTGTGGGGATTGACCGGTCTGGTTCACGATATGGATTTGGATGCCTGTGAACCGGATCTCTCCAACCACACGCTGATTGCCAAACACGTTCTCGAACGGATTGGCGCCCCCAGGGAAATGATTACCGCTGTTTTGGCGCATAACGACAAGGCGCCGCGCACCACGTTGCTGGATAAAGCGCTTTGGGTGACCGACCCCACCACTGGTATGATTACCGCAACGTCACTGGTGCTGCCTTCCAGAAACGTCGCTGACGTTCAAGTCACCAGTGTGAAGAAGCGCATGAAGGACAAGCGGTTTGCCGCCGCGGTCAATCGCGACCAGATTCGGGCATGTGAAACAGAACTGGTCATCCCGCTGGATGAATTTCTCGAACTGTGCATCAAAGCGATGGCGATGTAGACCAATACGGCAGGTTCAGACAGTCTCCACACCGCTGAGAAGATTACACAGCATCGTATCGAGAATATCCAGCGAAACATCCCGCCATTCGAGGGGAATTTTAAATCGTTTGGACAATGTTAGCGCATCTTCCCTAAAATCACCGGAGCATGGCGTCCTGAGGCAAAGAAAGTGGTCATGTGCGGAGCGCAGGATGTCTATCATGTCGTCAGGGGAACGGCCAAATACGTCTTTGGTTACAAAGTCCCATCTTCTGGCCCAGTCTTCCAGCAAAAAAAATGCGCCTTTTTGCAGTTCACTGGTAAATACATCTTTGCCGAGCAGCATTTCAATGCAGTTCTGTGCCGGCACGCGATGGGCGTGGTGACTGGCCACTATTCTGTCCATCAGTGGATGACACTCGCCGTAAAGCACTATCGTATCTTCGGGTGCGCGATCGAGCATCCGGTTCAATGCGTCAGATAATTTGTCAAAATTAACGTGCAGGGACGAACACGCAAAACACGTTTCAAGCTGCCATCCATTTTTTTTGTTCAGGTAGAGGATTTCCTTTTTTAAGATTCCGCACCCTGCCAGACATCTTGTATGAGACATTGCACCGTTCGCCTGTTGCTATCCATGCGCACAGGCGATGCGGACCATCCCCTGTTGATTTCATCTGTTGAATGTAACATTTTTTGCCGTTCCCGCCAGTCGGGGAAATAGGGACGGAACGCGCGACTGCAGATACATGCCTAAAAATTGATTCTCAATTGGCGGATGGGTAGTATCGGGGCATGAGCGGACCGAACAATATTGAAAGACGGGACCCGTGCGCACCGGTGCTGAAACTGGGCACCTTGCTGACACAGGTTCGCAGGCAGCATGTAAACGGGGCAATTTCTCTTGAAAGTGGTCAAAATACTCATCGTATCGTGATCGCCAAAGGGGCCATTGCCGAGGTTGTCGGGCCAAAGGGCGATATTTCCCGTCAAAAAGCAACTGCCGTGTTTTCGCTGCAGCGGCCGGTGGTGACATTTTCGCAGCATATGATAGCCCCGTCGCGCCGGGAACTGCTGGACCCGGTGCATTTGCTGATTCAGGGAATGACCGCCAGGCAGGATTTGTTTGCACCGGTGGCGTTTAATGAGCGCGTTCCCGTCAATTCCCTGCGCATTGACGACCATCAGCTATGGGCCCTTCGAAAATTGCCATTTACCGCTGATGAACTGGCGTTTTTTAAACGGCTGAACCACGATACGCCTGTCCCCATGATTCTCTGGAAAAGGGGGCTTCCGCCGGCACATGCCGCGTCATTGCTGACGACGCTGAATCTTTTAGGCGTGTGGCAGGAACAGTGGCAACCCGGTTTCCTTCCCCGGGCGCACGTCGCCCACCGAGTGGTGAAACAGGTTGAAAAAGGCGCGGACGATTTTCAGCTGCTGGGCATTCCGGTCAGTGCAGACGCGGCCGAGGTGGACCGGGCATTTCGACAGCTGTCCTTCGAACTGCATCCAGACAGAAATCAGAGGCAACCGGCTGAAACCCAGCAAAAGTGTCAGGAGGCGTTTGCGGCGGTTTCATCGGCATATCAGCGACTAAAGCACAGTCGATCGAGTCGTCGCCAGCGTCCTGTGGTTCATCGGGCACCGGATACCACCCTTTGGCAGCGGGCACTCACTGCGGCGGAAACCGCACTCAGTCAGGGCAATGTGCCATTGGCGAGAAAACACGCCATCAATGGGCTGCTCCTCAATCCCCCCGAATTTGCGCGAACCCGCTTTACCGAACTGCTGCGCGCTGCCGCGTAAAGTCGACTCTTCGCGTCACTGACATGGGTGTTTCGCTCGGGTGAAGAGGGCTGATTTGACGTGTTTGTTTTTAGTGTATACGGTTAATAATCTAATCAAATATTCTGATAATATTGAAATATCTACATTAAAATTGTTCATTTGTTCATCATTATGGTTTCCTTTTGCACCATCGGTATTATATTCAAACCTATAGTGGGCGTTTTGAAGACGTTTTAAAATTTCAGCTACCGGGGAGAACGAGTGAGAGGAGAACAATATGAAAGCACTTGCACATATTTATTCTGCAGTAATTTTGGCTGTGACGCTGGTTTGGGGGACGGTTGCAAATGCAGCTGACCCGGAAAATAGTAATGATTCGCCTGTTGCGACCCGTTTCGCAGCTGAAATTGGAATGCTGGTTCCGGTATATCATCGTATCCAGTTCAGTGAGGGCAACACCTATTTCAATTACGTGAAAGAAGGTGGGCAGGACAATGCATTTTTGTTTTTCAGGCTAAGTGCCGAAGCAATTATAGGAGAGCGACATACTGTTATTGCGCTGTATCAGCCCCTGCAACTGAAAAGCAGCGTGGTTCTAAATGACGACCTGAACGTTGACAACGTTCTCTTTTCCGAAGGCACGCCAGTGGATTTGAAGTATGGGTTTGATTTTTATCGGCTCAGCTACATGTATAATGTTATCTCTCCCGGTTCGAAAACGGAGCTTTCTTTGGGTGCTTCCCTTCAGTTGCGTAACGCAGTAATCACTTTTACATCAGCAGACGGCTCATTGCGCACCACAAACCGGGATATGGGCCCAGTTCCCCTGCTTAAGGTGCGATTTAGGCATCATTTTAACACCAACACCTGGATTGGTGCAGAGATGGATGGCATCTGGGCGCCGATTAAATACATTAATGGCTCAAACAGCGATGTCGAAGGCGCCATAATTGACCTGAATGTTTCGGTGGGTCATCGCCTCGCACGATCGCTGGATGGATTTATTAATGTGCGCTACCTGGCAGGCGGCGCTGAGGGCACCAGCAGCGATACAACGGGCGCGGGAGATGGATACACTCGAAACTGGCTGCAGTTCCTGATCTTTTCTCTGGGATTTTCATGGTCTCCGTCTGACCTTTAATCCGTCATCTGACTGCTGTTGTGAGAAGGCCGGTTAAGGGTTGCCCCGGCAGATTTTTTTGTTGAAGTTGCTGAAGAGTACTTATTCTCTTATTCTGATCGCCTTATCACGCGGTCTGGGTGTTTTCGTATCCGGGGAGGTGCTTTGTGAGCGATTTTACAAAAAATATAAAAATACCGGTAAGGAGCAGATTGAGCGCAAGACTGAGCATTGCGATAGTGACAATGGGACCGCTGATACCATAGCTAAGGGATATGACAAGTACCCCGGCCCCCACTTCTCCCCTGGGCCACATTCCAATAGTGAGAGCGAGACGCTCTCTCCAATGTGCCTCCTTTCGGTAAGTGAGCAGTGGGAACATTTTTCCCAGGTTGGCAATTGCTGTAATGATCAGCACGTGCACTATCATGGTGGGCCAGTCAAGTTGTGGTTGAGAAGCGGTGATTCGCCCGACGTGCGCCTTTTTCCCGGTGTCCGCAGCGGACCTTTCAGCATCGGGTGCACCGGCGGCATGAAGACTGCTCTCAAGCTCATCGGACATGGCAGTGCCATTTTCGGTTTTGGGCGAAGAAATAATCAGCGGCATTGAGAGTCCCACAAGAACCATGAACATTGCCGATACAATTGTTGTCACTTTTTTTTCTGCGGGCGTATCAATACCGGCTTGATGTTGAGAATCCTCCTTGTCGGCGATACCGTTATTTTTATTAGGGTATGCCATAATGCACCCCAGAACAAATGCAGGAAGAAGCACCTCAATATGAATGGGGACAGAATCGTCGATTATTTTTGATAGTTTGTAAACGAACTCGCTGCCTGCGGTGATTAGCGTTGCGTATACAAGCACCCATGGCCATGTATATGGAATGCGAATTCTGTGAAGAAAAATGAATGCCACGATAAGCATCGAGGCCATAACGACAACGATGATACCCAGTTGCCAGGCCAGGCCAATCATCAGCATCTTGAGGGGGATCATTAACAGCACTGTATCCAGATCATCAAAAATTGCCAGAACACGTGCTTTTCGAAAAAGCCACGTTGCGCCAAGGCCTGCAGCGGCCAGCATGGAAAACAGGACCCCTGCGGATGTGGGAGCGGCAAAACGACTGGCGAGCAGTGTCTCTTTCCAGGCGTCCAAATCTGTCCAGACACTGGCAGGCAGCAGAACAAACACAAAATACAAACTAACGAAAATCCATGGCAGACTGGCGGCAGTGAAGGCAACGAGGTAGTCCAAACCATAATCCCGCATACGGGACTTGTTCATATCAAATTCATAGCCGACTCTGACCATGATAAACGAGAGGCAGATCATCGTAATTACTCGGATTGCATCAGCTGTAACAGTATAAATTTTTCCAAGAAGTGGAAAAATCTGAGAGCCAACCAAACCTATCAGCAGCAAGACAGAAAAAATAATCACTTTTCGCACAGGGCATCTCCTTTCGCAGTCAACTGCTCGAACGACGCGATTCGCTACAAAACGAAATACGCTATATTGTGATAGCCATCATGGCCTGGTGGGTAATCCCATTTTTTAACAATTTTCAATTTTATTTCATCCTAAACATTCAAAAGGCAATTAAAAATGCAGAATCAGACGGGTGTCAGGCGTGCACGCTAAAGAAACTGAATTTCAGGCTGATATTGTCGGGGGCAGTTCGACCCGTCACCAAACCCAAAGCATGCAGGGTGACCCAACCAGATGCGTGCATAAATTTACCCATAGCTCATCCCTGCGGCCAACTCGCGCGTGTCATATTCTAAAATTGCAAATTGCGGCAATTGCGGCATTTTGTACTTTTCGTTCCACTGAAATGGCATAATACTTTTCCAGAACACCTTCGGCGATTCCGATTGGTCGCACTTTGTAGTCTTCAATTATTTCATCGGCAATGATTGACGGCACTGGGAATATGCCCACACCTGCTTTTCCGAATGTTTTCATCAACGCCGTGTCGTCAAACTCACCTGCGATTTTCAGTTGTATTCCATTTGATTCAAACCACATTTCCAAATCACGGCGAAGTACATTTCGTTCACCGGGCAGCAACATTGGTGCATTTTCGAGAGAATTTGGAAAGCTTTCCTTCAGGCGCGCCGCCATTGGGGCTTGGGCCATGAATACAATTTGACTTGAGCCAATTTCGTGGTTGTACGCTTTGACCATCACTGACGGCGGAATCGGTCCATCCATAAGCACAACATCAAGACTGTGAACCGCCAGATTTGACAACAATTTTTCCCTGGAGCCTTCGATGCACACCACTTTCAATGCGGGCTCGACTTTCAACGCGGGTTCAATAAGTTTAAACGCAATTTGCTTTGATAAAACGTCGGTAATACCAATTGACAGTTTCTGCGGTCTGGCAGCGGATTTATTAGTTAAAACAGCGGTCAATTCCTGTCCAAGTGAAAATATTTCATTTGCATACTGCAAAGCGGTGCTGCCAAATTTTGTCAAATATAATTGGCGTCCCGAGCGTACGAACAAGTCGTCACCGATCGCAGATTCGAGCTCGCGAATCTGCATACTGACAGTTTGCGGCGTGAGATTTAATCTGGCGCTGGCACGAGTGAGATTGCCTTCTTTGGCAACAGCCCAGAATAACCGAAGATGATGATAGTTGATTGAATCCATAATTCTGGTTATCGTTCGAGAATATCGAATAATATACATGTAAAAATCGATTTGATCGATATAGGAATAAAGGCTAGATTAACTTTGGAATTTTTGGATCACTGTGGTTCAGTGACTGCCTGAATGAAGTCCGTGGGGGCGATGGTCTTCTTCGTTAAGCAGGTTTCCGTGGCTGAATGATGGAGAAGCCTTTGGCAAGTTGGGTTGCATGGCTGTGGGTTGCATGGCTGAATGATGTAGAAGTTTTTTGACTGATTTTGTTTTATACAAGTTTCTTTATAACTGAGAAAAAGAGTTACGTTCGGAGTTTTCCGTGGTGGGGTTGCGTGGTATGGTTCCTGTTTTAGAAATATGTCCTTTGGTACGGAGTTGCAATATTGAGGTGAATGCATGACAGCTTTAAAGTCGATTGGCAAAGTTGTAACGATTGACGGGTCACTGGTCCAGGTTGAGGTTTCCGACAGTGCCAGTATTGCGAAAGGTGAAATCGCCTATATCGTTCATGGTGAGGAGCGCATTCAATCGGAGATTATCAAAATCCGGGGTCAGATCGCGTTTATGCAGGTGTTTGAAGAGACTGATGGGCTGTCATTGGGAGAGCAAGTCGAGTTCACCGGCAAACAATTGACTCTGGAGCTGGGGCCGGGATTGCTGGGGTCAGTAATTGATGGATTGGGCAACCCATTGAACCTGCTTTACAGGGAAAACGGCTATCAGCTGCTTCGCGGGAAAACGGCGCGTACAATTGATGGTCAAAAGCGCTGGGCTTTCCAAGCCAAGGCTAAAGTCGGTGAAACAGTTGTTGCCGGCGATACTGTTGGCGTAGTGCAGGAAGGCATCATTGCGCATAGCATCATGGTTCCTTACAGCCTGGAGGGTGAATTCAAAATCCAACACATCGTTCCAACCGGCGATTATACGCTGGATGATGACATTGCCATACTTGAACATCCAGCGACTGGAAGAAAACAAACAGTGCGGTTGTCCTTCTTACAGCCGGTAAAGGTGCCGGTAAAAATTGGTAAGCAGGTAATGCCCAAAGAGTCCATGATTACCAAAATGCGTATCATTGATACGCTGTTTCCTGTTGCCAAGGGATCATCCTTCTGTATCCCAGGACCTTTTGGCGCCGGCAAAACGGTAACGCAGCAATCCATGGCAAAATTTTCGTCGGTCGATGTGGTAATCGTCGCTGCCTGTGGCGAGCGCGCAGGTGAGGTGGTTGAAACAATTAAGGAATTTCCCGAATTGAAGGATCCGAAAACAGGGCGTTCGCTGATGGAAAGAACGGTGATCATTTGCAATACAAGTTCCATGCCCGTGGCTGCGCGTGAGTCTTCTGTTTACACTGCTGTTGCGGTGGGGGAACACTATCGGCAAATGGGGCTGGACGTGCTGCTACTGGCGGATTCCACCTCTCGATGGGCCCAGGCCCTGAGGGAGCTCTCTGGCCGCCTTGAGGAAATTCCCGGCGAGGAGGCATTTCCCGCGTATCTGGACACAAGACTGGCTGGCTTTTATGGCCGTGCCGGGGCGTTGAAATTGAAAAGCGGTGCGTTGGGAACGCTGACTATTGGCGGAACCGTCAGCCCGGCGGGGGGAAGTTTTGATGAACCGGTGACCCAGGGTACCCTCAGGGTGGTGCCCACTTTTCTGGGACTGTCCCGCGCCCGCGGTGACGCCCGCCGCTTC
>JAFGWT010000200.1 GCA_016937015.1 Deltaproteobacteria bacterium
ACACCCACCTGCCCAATGCACTGTGGACCCCGTCGTTCGAACGCCGCCCCATCGCCTTTTTGCCTGACAAAGTGCATCTGCTGTGCGGTATCGCAGTGCCCAGTCGATTTGCGGACACCGTCCACAGGCTGGGTGTGACCATTACTTCGAGGACATTTGCGGGCGATCATCACCTCTGGACAGACCGTGAGCTGCGCCTGGCGGTTAGGACGGCAACGGCCAACGGGGCTTTGGCAATTCTCACCACCCTAAAGGACCTCGCCCGCATCCAACGGATTTCAGTGGATCTGCCATTATGGGGGTTAGGGACGGAACTGGTGTTTACCGCGGGGGAAGGCCTGCTGACAGGCCGGCTTGCCCAGGTGTTAAAAAAGTAAACGAATCCGTCGCCATCCCCCTGGTGACCCTAATTTTTTCACCCCCGGCGCCGATCTATTTGTATGAGGTCAGCTACGCCCTGCACAAAATGATTTACCTGTGGACGGAAACATCGACCGAAAGAGAGTATTGCATCATATGGAAAAAATTATATCGGCATTCTGGTTTGAACCAGGCCCGGACGAGACCGCGGACAAAGCGGCCGCAACATCATTTGCGGTAAAACTGACTCAGGCGCAGGGATTAAAGACGTTTCCGGTGGTGGCCCAGAAAATCCTGTCAATGTTTGCGGACAGCGATTTCAGGGTGGATGCCGTGACCCGGGTGATAGAGGAAGACCCGTCCATGGCGGCCAGCGTGCTGCGCGTGGCCAATTCCGCGTTCTTTGCACCTTCCAGACCGATTACTGAAATGAAGCAGGCATTCATGCGCGTCGGTGTCTCTCATGTAAAGGAGATTGTATGCGCGGTGGCGACCATGGAAATGTTTCGCGATGCCGATGGGCTGGGCATTCGAATTCGCGACCACTGTGCGGCGGTCGCCGGTCTGGCCCACTTTCTGGGCAAACAAACGTGCGGTAAGGCGCCGGAGGGAATATTTCTTGCGGGATTGCTGCACGATATCGGCAAAATGATGCTTATCGAATCATACGAAATCGACTATCCGGCAGGCAGTCCCATGATATATTCGCCGGATTTGATGCATGAATTTGAAAGGCGACGACTGGGATACGATCACGGCGTGCTGGGTGCACATATCGTCTCCTCGTGGCATTTTGGCAGTGCGGTATCTAAAATGATCGCCTGGCATCACCAGCAGCAGCGCGCGTTTTCGGACGCGGAATTCAAGGTGCCTGTATCTCTGCTGCGGCTGGCCGATTATCTCGACTACCTGTTGTCGCTCTCATCGGCGGATTTCATTCGCGATGTGCAGATGCTGGTACGCAGCGAGGAAGCCGAGGCGGTGGGGCTGACAGAAACGATGCTGCTCTCGGACTGGGACACACTACACGAGGTGCGCAACGACGCATTGTCCACATTCACTGTGCGCCACTGACCGGCCCCCTTCAGCACAACCCAATTCCCGGCCCTTCTCGATAAAACGATTAACAGCGCGCTTTACTGCGCTCAATGCAATTAAGCTGCGCTGCAGACGGATTTGGATTGTGCCTGACTGTTTTTACAGTCAGAACATGAAGGGAATCGGTAGGCCGGGCAACCCTGTTGCAATCACATAAAATCCGAAGTGGCTCAGCCTGTTCTGTGAATTCATGCCGACCATTCCCTGCAGCAAAAAAACATAATTACGGTAAGTTTGAATATAGTCGCCATAGGACGTATCCAAACCCGACTTTATGGACGAACAGGATTAACGCGGATACACCCAACAGGCAGGAGATTTTATGAAATTAGAAAGCAAGCAGCTGATTTTTAAAGGCATCCGGTTCTGTGCACTGACAGCGGCGTTGCTGCTATCGGGCGCATGGCTTTCCGGCTGCGACGCTGGCACTGACTCGAATTTCGACGGCGATGGCCCCGACAACAACGGTTTGGAGACGTTCGCCGTTGAGTTTGAGGCCCCCCCCTGTATGGCGACATTTTCTGAATCCTATACGGTTAGGGATATGTTTGATGACGTTGAGTACTCCATCAGCAAGGGAGATACGCTGGTTATCAAGGAACTCGATGGTTTTTTTGATGAAGCGACAGTGTATTACCTGAACGCGGCGGGTCCCTACGAGCTGACAATCGAAAAAAACGATGCGGGTGCGTATCCCTTTGAAACCGATTGCATCGATGATAACAGCCGAAATTATATGGGCGTGTTTGCGGATACAACGATATATTCGGATGAAGACCTGAGTTCGGAACTTTGCACGGTTAGCGCAGGAGACGCGATTGCTTCATCGGGATACGGGTTTTCACTGGTGAGCAATCTTTCGAATGGGGATTCGGTTTATGAACTGACCAGCAATGCGATTGTGGCGGAATGCGGCGCAGAAACCGGTTACGTGGTTGCCCCAAAGGTTGAAATTTTTAAAAATCAAATCACCTGGCTCATTCCGATTGCCACCTATCTGGGTAAAAACGAATAACGCAACTCTCCGACACGTGACGTACAGCAAAATGCCACGCTACTCACAGGCGATACCGCCGTTACTGCGTGTCGGTGAGGCTGCAGCTGTTGACTTCAACCCTGTATGCCGTCAGACATTCCATGGTTGCACTGCCCACGCTCAAAGCTGCAATTCGGGCGCTGGCGGACAGCGCGACCGTGTACAGACACTGACTGCTGCAGTCCGATTCATCGAGACACTTTTCGCAGTCCGGATCGGCCCCATCGATTTTGGTATCCCCATCGTTATCCAGCCCGTCCGCGCAGGCGACAGCACTGTCCTCACTGGGGGTCTCACAGTAGTACCAGCCAAACAGGGTTTCGTCGTCGTCACTGTATTGATCGTCTGCCATATCCCCGCAGTTTATGGGGGCGGGCAATTGTGGGATTGTACATCGGCGAATCCAGAAGCGTTGGGTTTCACCGTCGCTGATTCTGCTCATCTCAATCAGGCTGTCATCATCATCTTCCCACTGCTCACCGTTGTCGATGGGGCAGGCGGGCGCCGTTGGGTACTCTGTTTGGTCGTATTCCAATTCCACAACAAGACGACACATGGTGGTCTGGCTTTGAGGATCCCACTCCAGGCGCCTGGGATAACAGGGATCGGCGCCTTCCTGCAAAATGGTCAGTACATCGGACTTTCTTATTTCGATGGGAACGGGGCACACCGGAGAAGCGGTGTCACTGTCGGAATCGGTATCTCCATCAGACGAAGTGCCCGTTTCTGAGCCGGCAACAACTGTATCCTGGGCATCGCTGCCCTCACATCCGGACGCGCCCACCAGGGCAGCAAACGCGATTGCCAAAAACAATATGTGACAATGAGTCAGGGATTTCATCATGTCTTTTTCTCCATGGGCCGCATGTCGTCATGAGACTTTTTAAACGACACCGAATTTGAAAACTGAGGCTTTCACTATACAACAGAATGTAAAACAAGGGTGACGTTTTTATTGGGTTTACTGCTTATCGCTGAACGCCTGATATTCCAGGAGATGTTCATCCATCCAGTCGAGCCGGTCGTGAATCCACTGGCGCAGTTTGGCAATTTCGGCGTCGTATGATTCGATGCTGTACACATGGTACACACTGTAAATGTGATCAAAGCGCACATCACCGATGGGCCAGATATCAAAATTGTCATCAATGGGCGCGCCTTTAAGGACCATCAGGTATTCGTCAATGCGGGTATCCACCGCATCATCACTCAACGGCAAAGTGCGCAGCTGAACCCAGCGTTCCTGAAGGCGTTGAACGAAGACGTCGTCGTCGAGAAGACGGGCAATGAAATTGGTGTGATGGAGAATCCATCCCTCCGGGGATTCATTGGGCACATCGCCGGCATATGCCACATCCGGCTGGCCAAACGACAAATCAAAATCCCAGGGCACCATGTTGGCGAGCGCTCCGTCCTGTTTAAAGATGTACAGGCTGTACTGAAATCCATCGATGTTTTTGGAAAGTTCCTGCAGCAGCACATAATCCACCAGGTTGTCCATATTCAGCATGGTAAACGCGTCCCCGCTGTTGAGCGCGTCTGCAAGCGCCTGCATCCAGTCGCTGATGGCAGAACGTTGGGTATCAGTGACTTTGTCCGGATTGGGATACACCGTGGACCAGCTGTCGCTTTCCAGCCCCAGACTCATCGAAAGGTCGCCATCGATGTCGTGTTTGATAATGAAGTTTTTTCCGGTGCCATCATCTTTGGGAATGTCGACCCGGTCATCATCCCGCTTGATTTTTTCGACCAGCCGATAAATGCCCCGGGGCGCGCCGTTGAAGGTGAGTGTCACAAATCGGCTGTCCGGCCCATAATGGGTTTTCACCCCCAGTTCGCTGAAAATATCCAGCACAAAATCATTGCGGATGAACGACCTGTCCATCCATGAGCCGTCCAGCACCCAGTCGGACTCCTTGCCCATCCCCATGCAGGGCGCCGGATTGTCTTCGCCGTTTTCGTCCCTGAACTCGATGGCGTAGTTGGGCTTATCGTAATACATGGATGACCTGCCCCGCCGCTCGATGCCCACCGGTCCATCATAAATGGTGACGCCCGCCTCGCCGCGCACCGCGATGTGACAATTCACTTTTGGGTCGTCCGGAACGCAGGGCACAGGGGCGGGGTCACACAGCCACCATTCGCCGTCTTCGGTAATGAGCACCGACGGATCGCAGCTGATTTCGACCTGCCCCAACGTCAGCTGTTTGGGGCCTTTGGGAATCCAGAACGGGGGCGGCTCGGTATCCCCCCCGAGGTCCTCGGTCTCATTGGATTCGGTAGGTTCTGTACCGGATTCATTGGAATCACCTCGGTCTGTATCCACACCGGTAGCTGTATCTGACCTGTCGATGCTCAGAAGAACGGGAGATTTTTCATTGGGAAGACAGCCACACAGAACAGTGGATAAGAAAAGGAACAGGCACACGTTAAGCCGCATTGAACAAACCTCGAAAAAATAAAAAAACCACTGACCAGACCAAACAGTATCGCAAAACCGACGTTCATCCAATACACCGATTGGGATATTGTTTGATTGTGTTTACTGACAGAATACTGAGACGAACAGGTTGAAAAGACAGCGCTGTTGCGAATTAACGAATTGCGGCACTTCTTTAGCCTTTGCGTCACCCATGGCGCAATCGCCTGGCGGGATTGCCGCAAACGACTGTGTCTGAAAGGACATCGCGAGTGACCACACTCCCCGCCCCCACCAGCGCCCCTGTCGACACGGTGATGCCGCCCAGAATGACGCTGCCCGCTCCCACATAGCAAGATGTCTGCAAATGGACATCCGCACAAAGCGTGGTTCCCGCCGCCACAATGGCATATGCGTCAATTCGGCAATCGTGGCCAACCACACACCCGGGCAGGATCATCACGTGGTCGCCCACCACCGCACGGGCGCCAATGGTCGCATGTGCCAGTATCACGGTGCCCTGGCCGATGGTGGCATGGGGCGATACAGTCGCAGCGGGATGAACAATGGATACAAAGCGGTTGCGTGCAATTTCGGTCGACGCAATGCAAGCCGGTTTTTGCAAAAAACTTTTGGGACTGCCCACCCCGTTAACAAACACGGCGTTAGGAAAGCCTGACGTGCACTGTGCGGCCGAACGGATGGCACCGAGGACGGGATATCCACACAGCATCTCGCCGTGCCTCTCGGGGTCGTCATCCAGAAATCCAACCACTCTGTAGGGATTCGCCGCTGCATCCCGGGCCGTTATCGCATCCAGAATATCGATGCAGTTACCGCCGGCGCCCAGGATAACAAGTGGCACTGTCATATTAAGCGCCACACATTTTTTTGACGACATCCAAAGGGACCGATGTCTTTTGGGCCACATCATCCAAAGACAACCCCTCCCTGTGCAGGCGGCGCACAAAACAGGGAATGGACTCGCCCAGTTCCACCAGATTGTCCTCGGGATCGAAAAACCGGATGGTTCGCTGTCCCCACGGCTCCGTTTGCGTCTCATGCAGCAAACGAATCCCATGGGGATGCTGCAACACGCGCCTGTGCGCATCGTCGAAGGCGTCGGTTTCAAAGCAGAGTTCAAAACGTCCGGTGCCCGGCTTAAACCTTGCTGTATGAGTGGCCACCGGATGCGTCTCTTTCGGTGTCCAGACAGACAGGCCGCACTTGAAGATGACGCAAGCGCCAAAATCCGAGGCCACTTCCTGCTTCAGCACATCCCGGTAAAATCGGACCATGGCCTGCAAATCCTCAGCAATGACAACCGATGAATGAAAGGTGATGGGACAGGGAAGATTCGGCATCGAATTCAAAGACCGCCTCAGGCACCCACGATCTCTTCGAGGGCGGCCAGCAAAAGTTTAATTTCGCGGTAGGTGCCAACGGTAATGCGCAGAAACTGTTCAATTCGCGGCGCGTCAAAATGACGTACGATGATAGCCCGCTCTCTCAGCTGCTGCATGATGTCAGCGGCGTCCTGTCGATGACACGCGAACACGAAATTGGCCTTGGACGGCAATACGGTAAACCCGATTTTTTTAAGCCCTTTGGTCAGAAATTCCCGATTGTAAATGATTTGCTCGGTGGTTTCCTTCAGGTATTTGTCGTCGAAAAACGAGGCAATGGCGCCGGCAATGGCCAATCGATCCATCGGATAGGAATTGAAACTGTTTTTCACGCGATTGAGGCCTTCAATCAGCTCCGCATTGCCGCAGGCGAACCCCACTCGCAGTCCGGCCAGAGACCGGGATTTCGACAGGGTCTGCACCACCAGCAGGTTGGGATATTTATTGACAAGGGGAATGCAGCTCTGTCCACCAAAATCCACGTACGCCTCATCGATTACCACCACCGAGTCCGTGTTTGTTTTGAGCAGCGATTCAATGGCATCGACCGGCTTAAAAATACCGGTGGGCGCGTTGGGGTTGGCAAAGATGATGCCGCCGTTTTCCTGCGCATACTCATCCAGTTCAATCTCGAAACGGTCGTTTACGGGAATCTGCCTACTTTCAATTTCAAACAGGCGACAGTAAACCGGAAAAAAACTGTACGTGATATCGGGAAACAGTATGGGACGTTTGCCCTTGAAAAAGGCCACAAACAGATGCGCCAGCACTTCGTCGGAGCCGTTGCCCACAAACACCTGTGAGGGGGAAATCCCGTAGTACCCGCCAATGGTCTGTTTTAGCGCCGCGGCATTGGGGTCCGGATATTTGCGCAAATCGCCGGTGGTCTGCTCCGTTATGGCCTTGAGCACACCGGGCGCTGGCCCGTAGGGGTTTTCGTTGGTGTTCAGTTTGATTATGTTTTCAATTTGAGGTTGCTCCCCTGGCACATATGGACTCAGTGCGTTGGTTACCTCACTCCAAAACCGACTCATGCAGCCTCCCTGCAAATCGTGGACGTGCACAATCGTGCGCAATCTCACATTATTTCGGGGAATTTTCCCTAATGGGGATATACACCGAAGCCTTCCGTGAGGTCCATCAATTCTTTTTATTCTTCTGTGGAAGAGGTCCCATAGTCAACTTACCACTGAGCACTTCTCAATACACTGGCATCTTTGCGCTTTCGTCCGATGTCTTTTATTTGCAGAAGCGCAAGCGAAAATCGGGAGGCAGGCGCTTTTAAGCTTAAATGGAAGGCGGAGGGCCGGAGGTATTTTGGGACGAAATGGGTGAAAAGGGGACGTCCGAAAGCCATCTGCGGGGCCTGCTGGACAAAAAGAGGGCGCCCGCCATCAGATTCCCGTGGCCGTACACCCCCGGTTGCACGCAGCCAACTTCGCCAAAGGTAAATCCTGCTATAAAGGGGGCTGCGCATTCCTCTTTAAAATTGTCGAGCAGCGCATCGGCATTGTCTTCTATGACGGCCAGGCTCCCGGCGCAGTAAATCAGCAACGCGCCAATGAGTTCATCCGCCTCAAATGACCCTCTGGCGATACCGGTTTTGGCCAACCGCTTTGTACGTTTGATTAGGGATGCTTTTTGCGAGAACATCAGGTGGACTTCTTCTCCCTGCTGGATGGAAGCGAACAATTCAATGGATTTGTCCGGGAGAATTTCCTTTGGGTGAAGGAGGAAAAAGGTAGTGAAACCGCCTTCCATTTGTGTTGCGACGCCGAGCGGTTTCAGGCTTGATTCCACCAGGATGGAACCGCCCTCAAGTTTGTCGGACAGGGCACCGTTCATCCATTCATTATATACTTCTGCGGCTGGGCGATTGTCGATGGTTTTAATAACTCGATTGTTTTCGACCTGGGTGGCAATCCCGGAAGGGCCCGATTTAAGGTATCCACCTTCGAAATGGGCCTCCAGCTCAAATGGCCAGTCACAAACCATAAGCACAGCCGACTGATTTCCGATGTGGTGTTCGCTCCAAACACGCCAGTCGCCAGGGAACTCTGCTCCGGCAATACCGCCGCCAACAATGGGCATTTTTTTGGGAAGCACGCTGTAGATGCCATCCAAAAGGGCCGACTCATCTCCCGGAGCAGAAAAAAGAATGGCGAATCTGGCAGCAGCTGCCGGTATGCCACAGCGATTGAGTGCCCCTTGTGCCATCTGTTCTCCCTGCGAAAATGGCTGCTCGGACGCTGCAGCACTGAAGCCAGTGCCGAAATGTGCATCATTGCCATAAAATGCAAGGATGCTTGCGCAGGGCGATGGGCAATACCCCTTGTTGGAGCCTACACCCAGAAACGAAGTGGTTCCGAGCATTGGGGTACTGGGGAACTGCCCGTTCAAAACATTTCTCAGGACAATGGTGTTGGTTCCCAAACTGGCGCACACAAGAAGTGCGCTGAGCGGTTCGCTGGCCTGACTGCGAATCTGTTCTGCCAGCCGAAGGCCAATTGTCTCGGCGTTTCTGTCTTCAGCGGTATAGCTGCGGATTTGTACGGTCATTCGCGTGTCCTTTGTCGGTTTTTTTTGGGGGGAAACCCTAATCTGACAGTAAGTATTCTCCAGAAGTGCGCACGCGCAACCAGTTAGACAGAACAGCGATACGACGCTACTCCATTCTTTTCGCCGCCCAATGGGTAACCAATGGGAAACCCACCTAAACGGAGCCAATGTGTCAACCGGGCACCCTGTGTCAACAAATCCAATAGGTAAACTCCAATAGGTCCAATAGGTAAACCACCCAAACCGTCCAATAGGTAAACCACCCAAACCGCGCATACTGAAATCATTCGGTTTTTACGATTTTTTGCAACTTAACCGGCCTTTTTTTTCCTGAGAAAAGGGTTTCAGGGAGTGTCCTGTTGATTTTCGAGGTGGGTGA
>JAFGWT010000201.1 GCA_016937015.1 Deltaproteobacteria bacterium
GACGTATCCCAGCTCAGGGTGCATTCATTGCCCAGAATGCGGGCGCTGACCCGAAAATCCGGATTGTTCAAATCCACACTCGGGCGGCCGCCGGTCCTGTCGCGCAACCAGTCAACAATACCGTCTTTGACCACCTGGGACGTAAACTGGGTATGGATGAGATTGTCATTGGTGCCCACGGTATCCACCGCCAGGGTATTTTGCTGGGTCGTGTGATCCAGCCAGTTCACCTGACGAACGCCATTGTACAGCGCGTCTTTATCTCTGGCGTCAAACGTGGCAATCTGCCACAGAATGCGATGGGCCGTGCGACTCCAGAGGTTGGCTTTGTAACAGGTGGCCAAATCCCCCTGAAAGCTAACGCCCCGGTTGGCGGGCTTCACATTGTGAGCGCCAAGGGCTTTAAGTTCGTTGGCCAGTACCTTTTCAACCCCCTGAAAGGTGGTGGCGAAAAAGGTTTCCATCGACGACACCGGCTTTGCCGGCTTTTTTTGGCGTTTAACCACTGAAGGTGTTGGCATGGCTACTTTGACCGTTTCCTGCGCAGCTCAATGGCTGCATTGCGCACGACACCAGGAACATCCTTGCTGCGTTCAATGCTTCTCAGGTCATTGGCGCGAAGATGCGTCATGAATCTTAGAGCGTACTCCACGGGGGTTCTGGGGTTCGAGACGAGGTTGAGTTTGACGCTGTATTGTTTGGTCCATTCCCGTTTGTTGGCAATAAAACGAACCGCTTCTTCGGGAAGAGATTTAAGCATGGAATAGCGACGCACTTCGGAGTCGTTGACACCGGGCGACTTAAGCACCGCCATGATCACCAGCTTATTGGCATCGCGAATAAGCACCGACCGCTGGGAAGCGTTGCCAAGGGTGGCGGCGCGAATCTTTTGCGAAATGGTCATCTCGCTGAGACTGGCGCTCAGGGTGGCCGCTTTTTTCTTCAGCTCATCACTGACGGCCGCTTCGTTGACGGCCGCTTCGTCCGCTTTTTCCATGGCGTCGAGGGTGTCCTCCATGGCATCGGTGTCCAGCTCATTTTCCTCGGCGATTTTGACGGCTTCCTGAAAACCGAGGTCGTCCGGTGTGGGCTCTTCAGTGGGCTCGAAGATCAGCTCGCCCTCAAGCGCCTTTTTGACTTCGTCGAAGGCCGCAATGCCCTTGAGCGTGATGCCGTTGCGAATCGCCAGTTCCACGGCGCGATCCACCGATGACATGCGGGCGTGCCTGTTATGGTAAAGGGTTTCAATGATCTCCGGATGTTCCAGCAGTCGCTTTTCGTTTGCAAAAATGATTTCGAGAATCCGCTCGGAGGTCACTTTTCGGGTGATGGCAACGATTGATTCCGGAGCCGTGGCCCTGTTGAGCACAATCCGTTCCATGGCGTCTTCACGACTGATGAGAATTGCCGCGACCCCATCCAGCACCGCCGGATGCAGCGGCCCGGAAATGGTGTCGAGCAGCACGTTGGGCGGCAGGCCGTTCAGCGTGGCTCTGGCTTTGTCTCCAATGGCGGTGTCCGTACCATAGGAGAGCGCATACAGCACTGAAATCAACTCCTTTGGCGGCAGCGGCGCCATTCCTGAGGCGGCCATCATTCTGGCTGGCATGGGCGCCCCGGGATCCAGAATTCGCTGCGCCTGCGGGGACAGACCTTCAATTTGTACAGGATGCTGCATCGTGAAATCACCTTTCAAGAGTCACATGGGCGGGGTTCCGGACGCGTGTGCACGCCATCGACGCCCCTTTCGCAACTACGCCCTCTCGGCAATAGGAAGGTTGCCATATCACAAAGGCTTATGCCAGGGGAAAGTTTTTTGCCCAGGCGCCTCTGGGAATAATGGTTGCAATTCGGGAAATCTTCTGATTGATATGCGTCTACAGTTTCATTAGATTGGGCATTGGATTGCAACTATGGAAGACTTTACACTATCGAAATCCCCTTTTCTGACCGAAGGTGACCCCAAAGTATATGTCACTGCCGGCAACGGTCCGTACCAAAATACGGTGGATGCCCTTCGACAAATTGATTTAAGTCCGGTCAAAGGGAAAACCGTGCTGCTCAAACCCAATGCCGGCCGGCTGGCCCGCATGGAATCCGGCATCTGCACCCATCCTCAGGTTGTGGCCGCCTGCATTGATGTATTCCGTGAAGCCGGTGGCATCGTGTCTGTGGGAGAAAGTCCGATTACCGGTGTAAATACTCTGGAAGCCTTTGAAATCACCGGCATCGCCGCCGTTGCCCGGGAACGGGAATGCCCGTTGGTGGACATGGACGAACGGAAATTCGTCCCCGTGTCTCTCCCTGGGGTGGCCATTCAGTCCCTCAAACTGTGCCCCGAAATGATGGAGTATGATTTTTACATCTCCATCCCAGTAATGAAAACCCACATGCACACCGGTGTCACCCTTGGCGTCAAAAACATGAAGGGATGCCTGTGGCGACGCAGCAAGGTGGTGCTCCACATGCTGGCCGAAATCGAAGGCTACGACGACAAGCCGCTGGACCTGGCCATTGCGGACATGTCGGGGATTCTGCGCCCCCATTTCACTGTCATCGACGGCACGGTGGGAATGGAAGGCATCGGCCCCAGCGCCGGCGTACCCAAACCACTGGATGTGGTCGTGGTGGGCGCGGACGCATTTGCCGCGGATGCCGTGGCATGCGTGCTGATGGGAAAGGATGCGCACAACGTGCCTCATCTGCGCATTGGCGCCGAACGGGGATTTGGGATTATTGATCTGGACCACATTGATGTGTCGCCCGCAAACTGGCGACAATTCGCCAAACCATTTGCAGACCCGCCAACCGACATCTCCATCGGCTTTCCCGAGTTTGGCATTCTGGATGAAAATTCCTGCAGTGCGTGTCAATCCTCCCTGCTTCTTTTTCTCAAACGATATGGAGAGGTTATCCTGGATTATCTGCCAAAGGACACCCGGTACCACTTTGCCATCGGAAAAGGCCACGAGGACGTGCCCGAAAACACCTACTGCATTGGCAACTGCACCAGAAAATTCAAAAATCTCGGAAATTTCATTAAGGGGTGCCCGCCGGTCGGCAGCGAAATCCTTCGATTTATCACCGGATCACCTTACGTGGACGAAAAGGACGCCAAAGGCGAATAGCGCATCCGATCCATTTTTACCTGATTTTCCCAAAAAGCCGATTTACCATTCAGTAAAAATTATTTAATAAAGTGGGAAAATGAGGCATTTTTTACAAACAATTCACCAATATTTAAAATAATATTATTTACGGTCTCAACGCGCATCCGGGAACCTGCGACATTGAGCACCACTTAGTGGAAAGGGCATTGAACGTGCGACAATTTATTCTCTTATCTGTGTTATCGACTGGGCTGCTACTGGCAGCCGCCTGCGGCGAGGAACAAAAGCCGCCACTGGTAATTGGGTCCGGGGCAAGCGACGCCGACACTGACTCGGACAGCGATTCCGATGCGGATCCGGACGCCGGCTACGTTGGTAAAACCTGTGACCCGGCCACCGCAGCCACGGATTGCGGCGCCAATCTGTATTGCGTGGATAGCGTCTGCTGCAAGGACCAGTGCACCGGTGAATGTGGTTCCTGTGCGGTTCCAGGATTTGAAGGGCACTGCACCGCACTGGATGCAGGCACCGTTTGCCGTGCCGCCGCAACCGCTTGTGACGAGGAAGAATCCTGCGACGGCAGCGCTAAAATCTGTCCCCCCGACGAAACCAAATCAATCGGCGCAGCCTGTGGTGACGATGTGGACAACGATTGCGACAACCCGGACACCTGTGACATTAACGGGATATGCCAACCCAACTACGCACCCGCCGGGGGCGCCTGCACTGACCGCAGCGGATTTTGTAAATGGTCGCCCACCTGCAACGGCGAGGGCCTGTGCACCAGCGATTCCAATAAAGAGGATGGCACAGCCTGTGGCGATCCCACGCAAACCGAATGCGATTTGCCTGATGCATGCCAAAATGGCGTCTGTGAATACAGGTTCAGACGAGCGGGCGCGCCGTGCGGGGATCAGGAAACGAATACCGAATGTGACGCGGCGGACATGTGCGATGGTTGGGGCTCCTGCAATCCGCTACTCGCTGATGCCGGCACCCCCTGTGGCGACGCCACCGAAGACGAATGCAACGAAGCCGACCAGTGCGATGGCGCTGGGATCTGTGACCCCAGATGGATGCCTGACGAAACCGCGTGCGGCGACGCGACGAACGGGGACTGCAATAAACCCGACAGCTGCCTGTCCGGTGTCTGCGCATCAAACATCATCCCGGACGGCACCATTTGTAACGATGGCGAATCGACAGTGGTTTTCCGATGCAGCGATACCGACTGTTCCGCCACCCCGCAACAGCAGGTGGTGGGCTGGAGCTGCACCGCCGGCGAATGCGCAGAGGTGGTCAGCCCTGAGTGGGAGGATTTGGGTCTGCCCTGTACGGCATCTCAGGTGTGCACGGTCACTGAAAGCAGCGCGGCATGCAAGGAGTGCGACGAACAGCAACCCAACGTTTGTGTGGATAAAGTGGCCACTGGCTTTTATCCCGAAGGATTCTGTTCCATCGCAGACGGCGCTGCCCAGTGTGTGTACGACGCAATGGAAGAAGACTGTTCAAAAGATACCGAAGGCAACATTAATTGTGTCAACGGTGCCTGCACCTCCTACACCTGTGAGCCGGGCGAAAAAGATAAATCGTTCTCGTTCGACGTCAGCGACGAAGGCTGGGATTTAGGTATGTGGGCGATTGCTTCGGGCTGGCCATGGCAACAAAATCCCGAAAACCCGTATCTCAGGCTGGTGACACCGGAAAGCGATCCACTGGCGGAAGCCGACACCTACCTGACCTCGCCCGAGATGGGGCTGTTTGCCTGCACCAGCGGCACTGTGTCTTTTTATATCACTTTCGAAGATCAGTACGACTCGTGTGCGCCCCTGACATACATTGCCCTTGAATGCGGTGCGGGAGACGACTGGACAGAATTGTGGACCGAAGTGGAGGTCGCCGGAACGCACACGGGACCAGTGGTGAGCAAGGCGAGCGCCCTTGTGGAGGATGTAGATATTTCGTTATGTCTTGAACGAACTGAAATGTACTTCAGATTTTCGCTGAAAAATCTTTGCAGCAAACGCTCGATTTCAATGGTTTATGTGGATGAATTCACAGTCACCGCGGTTCAGGACGCCACCATCGACACTACTCCGGTGGATACCGCCACTGCCCCGGTGGATACCGCCACCACCCCGGTGGATACCGCCACTGCCCCGGTGGATACCGCCACTGCCCAGCCCCAGGATACCGCGGACACCGATTCCACCACCTGATTCATCCGTTGCGACAACAGCTTCCGGCCGCCCATTTCGGTACATTCATGTGTCCGTCTGACACAGATGTCGTCTTTTGGACACATGAATCGTTCTCGCGATAAAAAAGCGCGATTTTATTGCCAAATGTTGAGAAATCCCATTGAGAAAATTGCGGCATCGGTGTAGGTTCCGCTTCGACGACTGTTGATAAACACAGTTAATTTGTTCCGATTCTGTCCGTAAATGTGACAGCTGTAAAGTGTTAACCATGGGTCGCAAACCTATTTCATTTATAAAATCAAGGAGAAAGCAATGATTGGCGAAGGTCTGGAGCTAATGGTCGCCGGCATGGGCGTGGTTTTTTTATTTCTCACGCTGATGGTCCTGGTGATGAGTATTTCCGCAGGGATTCTGAAACGCTTTGACAAGCCTGTAGAAGCAACACAAACAGCGGGTGCGGGTGATCCGCTGGCCGAAGTGGCCGTTGCCATTGCCGCAGTTCAACGAGAAATTCAAGGCTGAAAGGAAAGATTATCGTGGCTAAAAAAAGAATTAAATTTATGTGTACAGCGTTTCGTGACGGCTTTCAGTCTGTTTACGGTGCGCGTGTTTTAACCGAAGACTTCATGCCGGCAGTTGAAGCTGCCGCAGCGGCCGGAATCGACTGGTTTGAAGCGGGCGGCGGCGCGAGGTTTCAGTCTCTCTATTTTTATTGCAACCAGGACGCATTCGACATGATGGACCAGTTCCGCAAGGCAGCCGGTCCCAAGGCGGATCTGCAAACCCTGTCCAGAGGCGTAAACGTGGTGGGCCTGGATTCTCAGCCCTCCGACGTGATCAAAGCCCATGCGGATCTGTTTGCCAAACACGGCATCACCTCCATCCGCAACTTTGACGCCCTGAATGACGTTAATAACCTCATCTACAGCGGTCAGTGCATTAAGGATGCGGGCCTGAAACACCAGGTGTGCGTCACCATGATGGCACTGCCCCCCGGATGCTCGGGCGCTCACGACGCCGCATTCTACGAAAAAACCCTTCGGGCCATTCTCGACGCGAACATCCCCTACGATTCGGTATGTTTCAAGGATGCCTCCGGCACCAGCACCCCGGCCACCGTTTACGAGACCATTAAAATGGCCCGGCGCATTCTGCCTGCGGGCAAATTCATCGACTTCCACTCTCACGAGACCGCGGGCATCGGCGTAGCCGGTTACAAAGCCGCACTGGAAGCCGGCGCGGATGCGATTGA
>JAFGWT010000023.1 GCA_016937015.1 Deltaproteobacteria bacterium
CATACCGAGGTATGCGACCGACGAGTAACACAGTCGGGCTGGATGCAACGGATTCAAGGTGGCCACTTTATAATGGTCACTGTCCTAAGTCCGATTCTCTACTTCTTCCCAAACGCGGCTGCGAACGGATTGTAGGAGAACTGATTGGATTTGCCACCGCCCTGACCGCCGCCCTGGGCGCCACCTCGGGGACCGCGATTGTTGCGAGGGCCGCCCGGACCGCGGCGATTTGCCTGTCCGCCCCTGCGCGTATCTGGACCGGAGTCACCATCGGCCACTTTCACGCCCCGCTGACTGTTTTCACCGGCGCTGTTGGCGCTAAATGAAATACGCTGCCGCTGTTTATCGACTTCGAGCACCCGGACTTTCAGCTTTTGCCCCACTTTGACCACTGTCATTGGATCACTGACGAACGTGTCGGAAAGCTCAGACACATGCACCAGCCCATCTCTGTGCACGCCCACGTCGACAAAGGCGCCAAAGTTGGTGACGTTGGTGACAACCCCTTCGAGCGTCATGCCCTCTTCCAGGTCATCAATCGTATTGATGTCATCGCGGAAGGCCGGGGCTTCAAACTGATCGCGGGGGTCACGGCCAGGTTTTTTCAATTCGTCAACGATGTCGCGCAAAGTGGGTTCGCCCACTTCGTCACTCACGTATTTTTTAATATCAATTTTGGAAGCGAGTTCCGCATTGCCCACCAACTCCTTAAGCGCCACGCCCATATCTTTGGCAATGGATTCCACCAGGGCGTATCGCTCCGGATGCACCGCCGACGCATCCAGCGGATGTTCCCCTTTGGCCACTCGCAAAAATCCTGCAGCCTGTTCAAACGCCTTGGGGCCGAGACCTTTTACCTTGAGCAGTTGCCTGCGGCTTTTAAAACCAGAGAGTTCCTGTCTGAGTTCCACAATATTTTCCGCGGTTTTTGGACCAATCCCCGCCACCTGAGACAGCAATGGCACGCTGGCGGTGTTCAGTTCAACGCCCACACCGTTCACACAGCTCTCCACCACCTCGTCGAGTTTACGTCCCAAAAGCGGCTGATGCACATCGTGCTGATATTGCCCCACCCCAATGGATTTTGGGTCAATTTTAACCAGCTCTGCCAGCGGATCCTGCAGCCTGCGGGCAATGGATATGGCGCCTCTGAAAGTCAGGTCCAAATCGGGAAACTCTTTGGCAGCCAAAGGCGATGCGCTATACACGCTGGCCCCGGATTCGCTTACCGCCACCACAATCACATCCCGTTGAATTTCCTTCATGGCCGCGCGCACAAACTTTTCGGTTTCGCGACCTCCCGTACCGTTCCCAATCGCAATGGCAACGGGATTGTGGCGTTTCACAAACGTCTGAAATTCAACTTTGCCCGCGTCCATGGCGCGATCGCCCTGAACAATATTAAATGTCATCTTATCGAGGAAATTGCCATTGGCATCAAGGGCGGTGCACTTACAGCCGGTGCGCAGCCCTGGGTCAATACCGATAACGGATTTGTCTCCCAATGGCGCTGCCAAAAGCAGGTCTCGCAAATTGGACGCAAACACTTCCACCGCATCGCGATCGGCTTTCATTTTCAAATCGATGCGCACATCACTTTCCACACTGGGCATCAGCAGGCGGCCAAATGCATCCTGCACCGCCAGTTCCATTTGCCCGGCGAACGGTGACGCCGGATTCTGTTTCATGATATGCTGGGCTTTGAAAATCAGCGGCTCTGTATCCAGCTGCAGCGAGGTTCGCAAAAAGCCTTCCCGCTCACCACGGCGAACAGCCAGAAAGCGATGAGACGGCATGTGCGCCACGGGTTCATCAAATTCAAAGTAATCCTTAAACTTGGCCCCTTCTTCCTTTTTCTCCTCCACACCAACCGACACCAGCAACCCATCGCTGGCGAGCTTTTCACGCACCATGGCGCGAATCTCCGCATTCTCCGAAACCATCTCGGAAACGATATCGCGCGCCCCTTCGAGGGCCGCCTCCACAGAAGGCACTTCCTTCTCCTCGTCGACAAATTTCGCCGCAAAGTCTTCCACCTTGCCGTCCAGTCCCTGGGCGAGTATTAGCTCCGCCAGCGGTTCCAGACCACGCTCCTTGGCGATGGTCGCACGAGTACGTCGTTTGGGTTTGTATGGCAGGTACAAATCCTCAAGCGCCGACTTCTGGGTGCAGGCCAGAATCTGCTTCTTCAATTCCTCGGTCAGTTTGCCCTGGCTCTCAATGGACTCCAATATGGCCGCCCGACGCTTCTCAAGCTCAGTCAGATAAATGTTGCGCTCTTCAACCGCGCGAATCTGAACCTCATCAAGGCTGCCAGTCATCTCTTTACGATACCGGGCGATAAACGGCACCGTGTTGCCCTCGTTTAAAAGGTTAATCACTGCCGCCACACCGGACGGATTCAGTGACAGCTCTTTGGCAATGGCAGGGACCGGATTGAATTGAACTGTTTCTGTCATAGTTTCTCCTCGTCAAAAAAAGCGGCCGACACAGGTCGACATAAAACCGGTCGTTTTTGTACCTGCCAATGGCGCGGCTGACAAGGGACTCATGTAAATTTGTTCAGTTCATCACCGACAATGGGAAATGCATTTAATTCGGAAACCGGGTTATCCGCTTTACAGACCGTTTTGAATTGACACTGCACTGTGTTTGATGTTTTAAACGTTGCTCGATTTTTCGGGGTGTTCTCTGACTGGAGACAATTGTTGTCGTAAAAAAATCAAACACACACCGATATATGGTTGATAAGACGAAAAATATATACAAACTCGAATGCCCTTTAGTTTTCGTTTAGGTTTAAGGAGAATTATACATGTACAGACCTCAATTAAAAGTAGTCGACTGCACCATTCGCGACGGTGGATTGATGAACGACTCTCACTTTCCCTTCGATATGGTCAAAAATGTCTTCCGCCTGCTGGCCGAATCCGGTGTGGATATGGTGGAGCTGGGCTATCGCAACAGCAAGAAGATGTTCGATCCAACCAAGTATGGCATCTGGCGGTTTACAGAAGATGAAGACATAAAAAAAGTAATCGATGGCGTTGACTACAATTGCGAAATCGCAGTGATGCAGGACGCCCACAAGGCCTTTGCCGAGGATTTGGGGCCCAGGGAAAACAGCCCGGTGGACGTGGTTCGCGTTGCCACATACGTCGCTGACGTGGATAAAGCCATTCACCTTGCCAACAGTGCCACCGAAAAGGGATACAGGGCCGCCATCAACATCATGGCCATTTCCCACACCATCGAGCGGGAGCTGGAAGAAGCGCTTCAGCAGATTGACGAAGAAACCGACGTTTTCGCGGTTTATATTGTGGACAGTTTTGGCTCTCTGTACAGTGAAGACGTGGATTACTACGTTGAGAAATTCAAAAAATATATCCGAAAAGCCGAAATCGGCATTCACTGCCACAATCAGCAGCAACTGGCCTATGCCAATACCATCGAAGCCATCATCAAAAACTGCAACTACGTGGATGGCACCCTGTACGGCCTCGGCCGTGGCGCCGGCAACTGTCCGCTTGAACTGCTGATGGGCTTTTTAAAGAACCCCAAATTCAACCTTGCGCCAGTGCTGGAGGCAATTTCCAAGGAAATCATGCCGCTGCAAAAAGATATTTTCTGGGGATACAGTGTGCCCTACATGCTCTCAGGCAAACTGAACATTCATCCCAAAGAAGCGCTGCGCATTCACGCCCTGCCCGACAATGACCCCGAAAAATTCGACTACGTCGCCCTCTACGAAAAACTGGGCGAAGTGTAATCCACTGCCGCGACGCCTTCTTTCTCCCAAAGCATGTCACGTATTGGCCTGAACATTGGCAGGCTTGAGGATGCCTGTTACTGGCGCTGAAGCTCGATGGTACCTGTTAATGCACTTTGCGGACTCGTTCTCTGCAGGCGTATCGTCAGTGTATTTTGCGTGGCACAGTACGCGTATTCCTGCTCGTTCCAGGAGCCCCAGGTGGCAATGAGTGTATTTCCCGCGGTGATATACGTTCCGCTGTCGGGGGCGTCCGAAGCATGCACGGTGGCCGCCGGGGCCACGCCCATTCCCCCTGTCTGGTAGATGACTGCGATGCAGTCACACCCGTTGCCGCAGGAACAATCCGGGCCATTGTCTTCCGAATTTTCCTTGCAGGTAAGTGATTTGTACCCAGCGGACAGGATAGCGCTGGCGAGTCGTTCGCAGGAGCCAATGCAGGATCCGTCAAACACCTGGCACGCGCACGGCAACTCGACTTGCAGTTCACCTGTTGTGATGGTGTTGTCCCAAAACGTCCCATCCGTATCGGCACCCCACGTCCCCGACACTTCGAGCGTCCGGGTGACCGGATGCAGTTGACAATCCCCCCCTCCAAACCCATTCAGGTCCCAATCACCACTCACTTCGATGTTCGACGAAGCAACGACCCAGGTGCCAACCACATCGCCGCCGCGCATGATACCGTCAGCGCAGTCCACATCGGTATCGCTATCGGCGTCAGTATCGTTATCGGTGTCAGTTTCGCTATCAGCGTCAGTGTCGCTATCGCTCTCAGTATCGCTATCACCGTCCGCAACGCTGTCAGTATCGCTATCAGTATCGGCGTCGGTGCCATCTGTGACTGAATCGTCCGAATTTGGACTCGAAGTGTCCACCGAGCTATCGACCAGGCGACGACATCCCCACAGCAACACAATTGAACATCCAACCATGAACCATATTTTCACTGAGCCGCCTTTCTGTGTTGCATTTCATCGACCAGGTCACCTTTACTCCACCACCACCAGGGGCTGGCAGCCGAAGGATGCGGAGACGCCGTCCCATTCCTTGACGCCGTCGTGGGTTTGCAGTTGCGCGCATGCGTTGTTGCACAGTTTGACACCGACGCAGCCGGAGACGTCATCACCGCGTTCCTTGATGGCGGCCCAGTCTTCGCCTTCCAGCTCGGCCCACGTCCAGCCAAACTGCAGCCGTGGGTCATCCGCATCCGGATTTTCGGTGGCGCAGTCCTTCATCCAGGTCAGTTCCACTTTTTCCGCATCCTCACCGGGCGGCAATCCAAATATTCTGGTTTGCGCACAGGATTTGACAATCAGCTGATTATCGCCAAATCGCTCGGGAATGCTCTCCCAGTCCACATCATAAACACAACTGATGGCACTGTTTGTAATTTCTTCAAGGGCCGTATTCAGTGTTGACGCATCCGCAGCCGGATAATACCAGTTGCCGCTATCCGGCGGGTCGGGAATATTGAGGTAGTCCGGTTCTTCCTCGGCATCGTGAGTGCCCCAGTACGCAATGGCGTTCATGGTATCTGCAAAAGATGCCACGGTCTCGCCCACACCAATCACGAAGGTGGGGAACCCGGCTGCGCCCAGTTCATACACGGCCTTTGCCGTTGCCTCGTCATCCAGACACATTTCGGGGGCGACCGCATCCAGTCCAACCGCCATGGACTCGCACGGCAGGGTCAAATCGAAATTGCATCCCGGCGCGCCATCGGTGGCCAGAATAATGTACGTGTCATCCTCAAGATCCAGTGACTCCAGATAGACTTTTGCCCATTCGAGGGATTTCGCCATCGGCGTGCCGCCACAGGCGCCAACTGTATCGAGGGCATCGCTGATCAGCGCGTAGGTATCCATGCTGATGGTTTCGGCAAAAGGCACAATCGGTGGCAGATAGTCCGTCTCCGCATCGACAAACTCGCTGGCCGGCTGACAGTCCGTAATGGAATCATGCTGGGCGGCCGGCAAATCACCATACTCGGCGGTGCACTGCTCAGGCGAAGGAAATACATTCAGTGCGAAATTAATAATTTCGCTGGCGGTATGCTGCTGTACAATGCTGTCAATGGCCTGCTGCACCACATCGGCGTATTTTTCCTCGTCGTCTTCGGGATACTTATCCATGGATTTGGACCTGTCGAGCAGCACGAGCAGGTTGATTGGCTTGGTCTCCACCGTCCATGGAAAATCCACACATTCATCCACGTCGGTATCAACGATAAACTCAGGCTCGGTATCATCCCCACAGTTCTCCGAATCCGTGCAGGCGCCGGTATCCTCACCGGTATCCGCGTCACTGTCCGTATCACTGTCGGTATCACTGTCGGTATCGGTATCAGTGTCAGTATCGGTGTCTGTGTCGCTGTCGGTGTCCGTGTCCGTGTCCGTATCCGCGTCCGTGTCTGAATCCGAATCGGTGTCCGTGTCGCTATCGGTATCGGCGTCAGTGTCCGCATCCGAATCTGTATCGCTATCCCCATCGCCGTCCGTATCGGCATCACTGTCCGATGCGTCGCTCCCATCGGTCTGACCATTGTCGGCCTCTGTGCTGCAACCGGTCGAAACAACTGAAAACATCGCCAAGGCAAATAAAAGACAGATTAATTTAAAGTTCATAAACATGGTACAGGGTCCCTTCCTTGCAAAATCGTCACAACATTATTGCATCATCCCCCGCAGAAAGAAAGAGCAGAAAAATTGACCCCTTTTCCTGTTGGGCGGCAAATTTTCGATTTTTCTGCAAGCGACATATATCCAATTCATATATTTTCGGCTATTATATCAATCATTGCTTCAATTCAGGAGAATCTGTGTATATGATTAAGAGTTATTCATTATTCGCCATTATTTTATTCACAATTGCGTTTTTAATGCTCCCATCCTGCGACAATGCCGGCTCGGGCAAAGCGGGAACGGACCAGGAAACGGATAACCGACTGGACACGGCACCAGTGACCGGAGTCAGCGACAGCGCGGCTGACAGCGCAGGGCGGGTCGACACGGCGCCCCCCATCGACACCGGCGCGGATACCGCCAGCGCCATCCCGGATTCAACCAGCGAAGAAACCGCCGACACAGTGTCTGCGGTGGATAGCGCTTCTGACAACGACACCACCTCTGTGTCAGGCGATACGTCTGATACGTCAGATACATCAACCGACACCCACCGTGACACGGAATCCCCGTCCACCGATGCCGACTCGACACAGGGTTTTGATTCAGGGCCAGATACTGAAGACAGCGGTATCCCCCGCGACACTGACACCGCCACGGATACCGGCGCCCCCGCGGACTCTGACGATACCGCTTCAGGTGCCAGCCTGACAGACACGATGACCGAAACAAAAGATACTGAGGACTCCCCATGGGACCAGTGCGGTGGTCCCACATCCACACCGTATTCATCCGCGGATATTCTGTTAGTGGTGGACAACAGCCTCAGTATGCAGCAGGAGCAGAACATACTCGCCACGGCCCTTTTCACCCTGATTAACGCCCTGTCCAACCCGCTGGATGAAACCAAAAAACCCATTGACGACA
>JAFGWT010000202.1 GCA_016937015.1 Deltaproteobacteria bacterium
CCTCTACAGACAGTGCCGATGTGATCTTTTTTGACGACATGTTGGCGCAATTGACATCTCAACTATGCATTGATGAAAACCGCATTTTCGCTACGGGGCACAGTTCCGGCGGATTTTTCACCAACAACCTCGCCTGTGCAAGAGGTGACGTGTTGCGTGGAATAGCCCCTGTATCCGGCGGTGGGCCGTGGGGAAGAGGGGGTTGCGCCGGCCAGGTGGCCGCATGGGTCATCCACGGTACCAATGACGAGACCGTTGATGTCTCAATGGGTGAAGGCAGCCGAGATCACTGGGCCGAGGCCAACGGATGCGATTTACAGTCCAGTTCTGAAGTGTCACCAGACGGATGCGTCGCATACGCGGGGTGCGACAGCGAGTATCCTGTGGTCTGGTGCACATATGACGACGGTCATAACTGGCCCGCAGTGGCCCCCCAGGGTATGTGGGACTTTTTTTCAACCCTGTAAAAAAGGAAGTGCCAAATGAAATCGCAACTCTGATTATTATGCAGAATTAATCACTCGCAGCGAGTTTACAGGGGCTTCAGACTATTCAAACGAGACCTGCACATCCGCGGTTCCTGATCCATCGTATGCTTCGACCAGCAATGACACTTCGTAGAAGTTTCCCATCTCCAGACCCAATTCGGTCCAGGCCTCGAAGTGCGGCGCCACAGTGATGGTGCCACGGGTGCGTTTTTCCTGCCGCACACTCCAATATTGCCAAAATGTTGATTTGCCCGCGATGATTGAAAACTGATCCACCCGCTGTGTTTTAAATATGTCGTACGTACCGCCATCGGTAGTGACAGTGCCGAGAATGCTCGTTCCCGGTGGACGCCAGCTGCCCCAGCTGTCCAACACATAGAATTCGACGAGCGGGTCAGTGAGCCAACCGTAGACACCGAGATGGGAAGGGCCGACGGGATTGTAATCGGCGATATATCGGACCACCAGATTGCTCGACCCTGGACGCACCCCTTTGCGTGCAAGATAATTCATTTGGGCCAGACCCCATTCTGCAGAAAAACCGTAAAATGTATTGGTCATACAGCCGGTTTGGGCAACCTGACCTTCCCTGGTGGACCCGGTCCAAATCTCATAAGTCAAACCGCAATGGAGACCGGTGAGATTGCTACAGGCATTCCTGGCTGGCGCAGTGCAATCGAAAACCATGGGAGGGTCGGTATCAGCGACTGTATCGCTGTCGATGTGTGCACCTGTTTGGGTGTCGGAATCCACATGAGTGTCGGCATCAGTATTGGTGTCTGTGTCGGAATCCACATGAGTGTCGGCATCAGTATTGGTGTCTGTGTCTGTGTCGGAATCCACATGAGTGTCGGCATCAGTATTGGTGTCGGAGTCTGTGTCGGAATCCACATGAGTGTCGGCATCAGCATCGGTATCTGCATCAGTATCAGTATCAGTATCAGTGTCAGTATCAGTATCAGTATCAGTATCTGTATCAGTGTCGGCATCTGAATCGGCATCAGTGCCTGTATCGGCATCGGAATCCGTATCTGCATCAGAATCGGTGTCCGTATCGGTGTCCGTATCTGTGTCAGAATTTGCATCAGAATCAGTGTTGACATCAGAAGTGCTGACGGTGTCAGAAACGTCGTCTGCATTACTGGCGGAGTCCGTATCAATAATGTCATCACCGGTTGAATACCCACTGATTTTTGAATCCCTATCAGTGCCCCCACCGGCGCAATTTGCAGACACAATCGCAATAAAGGAAGCCCCAATGAACATGATACAGGTAGACAGTCTGAATTTCATTTAGTGACTCCTTGCCCCTATTTCAGTGTACCGCGAATTTTATGCTGGTGCAATTTGTGTTCGTTCATCTGAGCGTATACAGAGAGCGCCCAGGGTAAGATTATTCTCACAATTGCTCAGCGGTGCGGATCGCTGCTGAAAATTGCCTTGAAGCTGATTCCGATTTGTAGACCTGTTTTGGTTTTGAAATTGGTGCATCTCGGATAACTCATATTCTGTTCTTTGCTTGTTTCGTTTTTTGGGGTGGGCTATGAGTAAACAGGTGTATCGAAACGCATTGGATAACGGATGGTTGCATCGGTGATCGGCGCGACGAATGGAATTGGATTGGATTTGGAGCAAATATGAAACAGGCCGCTACAGAAATCAGAGTCAGTACAAGGGGTCAGGGACTGCACAATATCACATCGCAGATTGAATCATGGGTGCACGAACAGCGGTTTCAGACCGGATTGCTCACTGTCTTTATCACCCACACATCCGCATCGCTCACCATTCAGGAAAACGCCGATCCCGATGTCTGTCTGGATTTGACTGATTTTTTAATGAGGCTCGTCCCCAGAAGTCATACCGCGTACCGCCACTCCGCCGAAGGGCTTGACGATATGCCTGCACATATAAAAACCGCGCTGACCAGCGTTCAGCTGTCGGTGCCACTTGTAAACGGACGACTGTCTTTGGGAACCTGGCAGGGGATTTATGTGTTTGAGCATCGGGACAGGCCGCACACCAGACGAATTGCCCTGCATCTGATAGGGGAATAATCATATCATGCCAAGGCACTCTGGGTTGTTGGCCAGGTGCGCCAGGGAGGAATACAAATGACTCAGTATCAAAAAGAAAGAGACGTGGCTGTTCAGGCGATTGCTGCCGCCGCCGCCATTTGCAAAAACGTGCAACGGGAAATCAGCCCGGACGTTCTCGAAAAGAAGGACAAAAGTCCGGTGACGGTGGCCGACTTTGGCAGTCAGGCGCTGGTGTGCCGGGCCCTTGGTGAAGCGTTTCCCGCAGACCCGGTCATCGGCGAAGAAGATTCCAAAGAGTTGCGGCTGCCAGAGAGCGCTGCGCTATTGGCCAGGCTGGTCAATGTGGTGCAGCAGGTTATGCCTGACGCCACCTCCGGTGACATTCTGGAATGGATAGACCGCGGGGGCCAAAACACGTATTGCGATCGTTTCTGGACCCTGGACCCCATCGACGGCACCAAGGGCTTTTTGCGTAAGGACCAGTACGCCATCTCCCTGGCGCTCATCGTCAATGGCGAGATTGTAGTGGGCGCGCTGTGCTGCCCCAATATGACTGCACACGATGGCACCGACGGGGTGATTTTTGTGGCCGAAAAGGGGTCGGGGGCGGTTGAGATCCCGCTGGGCAAGGCCACCGAAACCCCCATTCAGGTGAGTCCGCAAACCGTGCAGGCAAATATCCGTACCTGCGAATCCGTTGAGAAGGGCCACTCCTCTCACAGCGATTCCGCACGAATTGCGGCCCTGTTGGGAATTTCAGCGGACCCGGTGCGCATTGATTCTCAGGCCAAATACGCCACCGTGGCCAGGGGGGACGCCGAGGCATATCGGCGGCTGCCCCGAGATGCCAAGTATCGCGAAAAAATATGGGACCACGCGGGGGGCGTGCTGGTAGTGACCGAGGCCGGTGGCAAAGTGACAGACATTAAGGGGCGGCCCCTCGATTTCACCTGTGGTCAGACCCTGGCAAAAAACATCGGCGTCATTGTAACGAACGGCACATTTCACGACGCCATCATAGGTGCCATTGATGAGCTGAAAATCGGTCAGTTCGACTAGGAGTGCGTTGTGTCCGATTGGGATTACCAGGGAAAAAACATTGGTCGATATACCATCCTCGGCAAACTGGGCGCGGGCGGCATGGCCGAGGTTTTTCTGGCGCGTTCCAAGGGTGCCGGCGGCATCGACAAAACCCTGGTGCTAAAAAAAATCCACCCGGTCCTGGCCAAAAACAGGCGCTTCATCGACATGTTCATGGAGGAGGCGCGTGTGGCCATGCGGCTCAATCATTCCAATATCGTGCAGGTGTACGCCTTTGAGCAAATCGAAAACGATTTTGTTCTGGCGATGGAGCACGTGGATGGCAGCGATTTGCTGGATATCCAGACCCTGGCATATAAACAGGGCCACCGCATTCCCTTTGGTCTGTGCGCGTTCATCACAGCCGAAATCGCCAAGGGACTGGATTATGCGCATTCCCGAAAGGACGATAGCGGCGAACCGCTGGAACTGGTGCATCGGGACGTCTCCCCCCAAAATGTACTGATCTCAAAAGATGGCGCGGTAAAAGTGACCGACTTTGGCATTGTAAAAGCCAAATCCGTCGACGAGAACGAAGGAGAAGTTAAAGGCAAGCTGGGGTACATGTCGCCGCAGCAGGCCAAAGGGCTGCCGGTGGACCGCCGGGCAGATATTTTTTCGCTGGGGGTGGTGCTTCACGAAATGCTGGTGGGCGCGACCAAACCGGCGCCCAAACTGGGCGAAGTGGTGAATTTGGATCCCCCCATCGATATTGACCCGTCAATTCCCCCTCAGCTCAATAACATCACTATGCGCGCCCTTGCCCGCGAGCCCGATTTTCGATTTCAGACTGCGCGGGAAATGGTAATTGAGCTTAGCAACTATCTGCGGGAAGACTCGGATATTTACGATGCAACCACTCTGGAGGAATGGATTGCCACCACCATTCCCGCTGAGCAGCTGGAAAAAGTGCGCCTCG
>JAFGWT010000203.1 GCA_016937015.1 Deltaproteobacteria bacterium
CGCGCCGGCGACTGATTCCGGCAAAGGGTGGTACAGCGGCGCCAAAGGGGGCGAACTCGCCATATCCGCAGTTCGTGAGCGAGAAGGGATTATCAATCATTCTCCAGAGACTTTCAAAGCGGGTGATCGCTTTCGTCTGTATGTCTCGCTGCCTACTGACAGTGACCAGCCGGTGGAGACAGAGGTGGTGGTGTTTCAGGGCAGAGAGATTCATTTTCCGTATGCAGCGCGGCCAAAGATGTATGGCGGCAATATGAGACCTTTGCCTGATGCATTTCAGTTTACCGGTGCACAATCCACCCAGGTGTGTATTGCCGCGGGAGATAACCTGCCATCGCGACAGCGCATTTTGCAGCTGGGAAAGCAGGCGTTGCCCATTTCCACGGTATGCATCAGGCTGCACCCGGAAAAATAATCAGTGATAAAAAAAAGTTCCCATGACAACCGGGGTTGTGCGTGTATGAGGTGGGATATGACAATAGTGACCGGAAGCAACTTTTACACTGCGCCGCAAACGCAGGGGAGATTTGCCGCCTTAGGACCGTGAGCGAGATAAAATTACCAGGTTTGTATTCGCAGCGCCGGACCGATGCGTCACGCAGTTGGGCTGGATGTTGGGAGTGCAGGGTGGCAATTTTATAATGGTCATTGTCCTTAGGCACCAGCGTAAGGATTTTTTATGAGACATTATTCTGCCGTAACACTGCTTGGGCTTTTTCTTATATCCATATCAGCGCAGGCACAGAATGGAAATGTGGCAGCCAACGCCGATGGCCCGAATACCCCTATGGCCGCGACCTCTGGATATGGTGGTGAGGACGTGCAGTTTTTTGCGTTGCTGGTGGGGTCGAATATGCCGGGAGAAAATCAGGCGCCTTTGCAGTACGCACATCGGGACATGCAAAAGATGCGGGAGGTGCTGGTTGAGATTGGACGTCATTCGCCGTCCAGAATCCATCAGCTGGTGGACCCCGGCGCAGGGACCCTTGAGGCCGCACTGAATCAAATCAGGATGCAAATCGAGGGATTGCCGGCGTCGGCTGAAACGCGCTTTGTATTTTATTACTCAGGCCATGCCAAAGCGAATGCGTTGATGCTGGGGAATCAGTTGTTCTCATTAAAGGCGCTTCGCAAGGCCCTGCTTGGGATTCCATCGTCGCAAAAGATTGTTATTCTGGACGCGTGTCAGTCCGGCAGCTTCTCCAGGATTAAGGGCATTGGGGTGACTGCGGATTTTTCGCATAACTCACGGGCGGCGCTGCAAACCAGAGGCACGGCGGTGCTGGCGTCATCAACGTCTGAAGAACTGAGTCAGGAATCCGACGAGCTGGAAGGGTCGGTGTTTACCCATAATCTGGTTACGGGGCTGCGCGGCGCGGCAGATTCGGATGCCAATGGGCGGGTGTCACTGTTTGAAGCCTATGATTATGCCTACAACAATACGTTGGTGGCCACAGCGGACACGCGGGTGGGGCAGCAGCATGTGACGCTGGAGACAGACATGAAGGGGACTGGCGAGACGGTGCTCACGTGGCCGGCCAAGGCCAGCGCACGGTTGCTGTTGCCGGCGGAAATCCAGGGCAAGGTGGTTATTTTCGATGAAACCAGCCACGCCATTCACGCCGAAATTCAGAAATCGAAAGGCAGTGACATAACCCTTGCGTTTTCGCCTGGTCGATACGGCGTTCTGGTCTCCCACCAGCAGCGGACGCTGCACTGTCCGGTTCACCTGGCTAAGGATTCGGTGACCCGACTAAAAAAAGGCAGCTGTCAGACGTCTCAGTTGAAAATGGGCACCGCCAAATCCGGTGAGAAAAGGAAGAGCGATGGGTACCGCTGGGCGCCTTTTGTGGAGTTGCAGTTTGGACTGATGTATCTGCGCAAGGATGACTACATTCGACGCCTTGAAGACAGCGGATACAACTCAGACATATTCGGTTGGCGCTTACCGAACGGTGAGAGATTCGATTTTGGTATTCAGCGGATTCGATACGGAGAACTGCTTTTTGGGATGTGGTTGAACCGCTATGTGGCCATGTCGGTGCTGTATTCGAATCTCGATAAAATGGATTTCTGGCGCCACGCGGCAGGACATACCATCACCGAAGAGCGCACTTACGGTATTGACGGCAAGAGACTGTGCGCACAGGGGCGAGTACAGTACGGATTTTTTAATGATCGCCTGAAGCCACACGTACTGCTGGATGTGGGTCTGGCGTGGGTCAACGACAGGTACTCATACAGTCGTGAAGAATCAGGTGAGGACTGGACGGCGTATCCGAATAGCTTTGAAACCAACACTGCGAAGCACTTTGGCCCAGCCTTTGGTCTCGGGATCGGTCTGACGGTGAGGGTCTTTAAATGGCTGCAGCTGGTGGCCCAGTGGAAGTATGTCTATGCACCGGTGCTTAAGAACGCCTACGATGAAAGACAGGACGCGGGGGGATGGATTGTTTCGACCGGCCTGCATCTGGGGAAGTGACAGGGAGGATGAGATGAAAAATTTAAAATCGATTTGCACGATGATGCTGTGGGTGTCGCTGGGGGTCAGCGGTGGATGTGAGGTTGCGCAGGATGTCAGCTCTCCGGATAATGGCTTGTGGGGAGGTGGGACATATTTTGCGTGGGAATGGCTGGTGTCGAAGGGCACGGTGACGGAGGAGGGCCTGTGGCGAACGAATGATACGGGGCTGCGGATTGGCCCAGGGGAAGCGGTGATGTCCCGGCGATTCATACCGTATCAGCCGTCGATGCACGACGAGTATGTCGACGAACAGGGGCGCTGGCGCCTTGATCCCGAGATTGATACGGACATAGACTGGCAACCGAGGTTTGAAATGACGTTGGATGCCGAGGTGGACCCAGGTGTGACCCTGACAGCGGTGATTGAAGGGTACGCCCTGTCGGGCGCCGGGGATACGGCTGGGGATACGGCTGGGGATACGGCGACAATGGGCGACGTTGCGTCAGATGATACCACAGATGTTGCCCTGGTTCCCATGTGTCCGGTGTGTCACGACAGTGAAGTGCTGCTTTGGCAAAAGGCAATTCCCATTCCGTTTACGCAAAGTGGAGATTCGAAACGGACTATTTATATGGATGCTGCGGCCGACGTGTACTGGATTACGCTTTATAAGCAGGGGGCCGGTGAAATGTTAATCAAACGTCTGATCTATTGATCAGCCGTTTTTTAATGAGGTAATGCGTTGCTGCGTATGTATCAGTGACGCCGTTTAAGTGAATTCGCTATTGGGCAATTTTACAGATTGAAGCCAGTACGGACGTCAGCGATGAAAGGCGCCATCTGTCCCGGTGAAATCTCAACGCCGAATGGAATAATCCGCACCGAAATGGTGGCGCCGTTGCCCCATGGCCAGAACGCGGCAACATGGATGGGATCGGCATCGGGGGCTGTGGTGAGCAGGTGTTGACCAGGACGTAACCCGCCCAAAAAGTCGGCGGCGATGAGCACCGCTTCCGGGGCGTTTTCAATATTGGTTACCGTCCAATCATGCATAAAGAACTGTGAAAGACGGCTCAGTATCAGCGGCGCATTGCTTTTATCAAACTGAGTGAGTGCGCCGTTAAAGCGGCCATCCCACTCCCATTTGAACTCATCGCCAATGGCATCTCGAAGTTCAGAAAAAATCGCTTCCACCTCTTTTGCATCGTGCTCGTTCAGTTGCCCACCAGAGTTAATGCTAGCGCGAAAAAACAATGACGCCAGGGGAATACTTGTTTTATTGTGATCTTGTATTTGCATTGCATTATTTTAGACGGGCTGGAACGTAAAGTGCCTCATTTTTAGATGAGCGCGATTGTGCATCGCGACAATGCACTGTTGACGTTGCTGGATGCGGGTTAATAGAGGCGTGTGTTTGTGGGTTTATGGAGCGGGGGGTGATAAAAGACTGTCTGCTACGAAGCAGGGAATGGCGAGGTATTTCAGGTGGAGACGGCGATCTGTGGCACAAAAAATTCAAAGCATATGAAATATTGCAAAGAGTATCATGGGGTGATACAGACCCAGGCATGAACGAAAAGTTATTGTTTTCGCCGTTCGATTTAAACGAATCGATTTCGGTTGCGGTGATAGATGCAGTCGCGTGCGTCCGCAAAGGACTGGTTGCGTTAATTTCGGGGTACAGACAGTTTTCAGTGGTTGGGGATGCCGGGGATGGTGAAGGTGCGGTTGAACTGGTAGCAGCAACGCGTCCTGATGTGGTTTTAATGGACATGTATCTGCCCAATAAGGAAGGCGGCATATCTGCTGTCAAACGGATTATCAGCGACGCACCGACAGTGAAGGTGTTGGGCTTGTCCTGTTTTTCTGCGCCCGATGACGTCGGGTTGTTCATGCACGCGGGCGCATCCGGGTTCGTTAGTAAAAATCAGGAAGTGGATGAGATATTGAAGGCGATTGTGATTTTGGCCCACGGTGGCAGATACTTCAGTGCGGATGCGGCGGCGAATCAGACAGGCGCTGCCAATTCAAATGCGTTTTATTCTCTTACACATCGGGAAAGGGAAGTGTTTCATGCCCTTGTTCAGGGTCTCGGTACTGGTGAGATTTCTTCGAAGCACCATATCAGTCTGGACACCGTCGCCACGCATCGACGAAATATATTCAAAAAGATTGGGGTTGATTCCGTCCCCAGATTGATATGGTTTGCCATCGAACACGGTATCATCAACCAACCTGCAGGCATGCGCAACACGTCGAAGATTTCAGTATAAGCGGGACGTATCGGCTTTGGGCGAGCCAGCGGCACTGTCAATTCAGCTGGGTGCCAGTCGGAATGCATCGTACAAACCTGCCGTCGACATTCAATGTCGCGTGGTGAAGAACCTTATTTTTTTCAATCATTTTTGACTTTTTTATCACGGACCGTTTTGTCACAACCGGCGCCCGGAACAGGCATATCCGTTAGGTGTACTCACACATTCCGTGAAACGTCATACGCGACCCATTGGGGGCAAAAGCACATTTGTGGTGGTGGAAATTCAATGATTGCCGCATGCAGAATCATATTCTTAGTGATTGTTACCGCATCTCGTTTGAGGAATGATTTGCCCACCTGAAAACCGCTTGAAGACTGAATGGAATGGGCCCGCTCGTTTTGATTTGTGCCGGCCGGCATAGGGCAGGCCTGTTGGGTGGAGAGTCTTCGGCCAACCTGTCTCCAGTATGGAACCGGAGACAATACATCAACGGGTAAGGAGAAAACACAATGAAAAAAGTAGCACTGATTTTGGGTCTCATGATTGTATGTACAGTGGCAGCCAGCATTACGATGGCCAGCGACAGTAAAACCTACACCGCAGCATTTTGCGTTGAGTCCGAAGACACAACTCCGGATATTCGCTATTACAATGGTGGCCACGCCAGAAACTATTCGTCCACAGCCAGTCGATTTGTTTGCCCGGCCGTTTCTGACGATACGGTGTCGTCAACCATCGATAACTGGAGCGTCACCGTGTATCGGGAAGCCAGCACCACTGCATGGAATGTAACGCTTTGGAACACCGCCCGCACCGGTTACAGTGGGTACGCGTCGACGGTGACCATTCCTGCTGGTGTCAACGCCTATCATACTGTCAATGGCGGTGGCATTTCCAACACAGGCGCAGACCGCGTACTTTTCATTGAATCGGATGTGCCTGCATATGGAAGAATCGTTTCCTACAAAATTCAGGAATCATGATTCAGTAGTTAACTGAGAGTCAGATAGGTGCTGCCTCGGAACAGGGGTGGCCCTATCTGACTTTTTTTAACAACCGTTTTTTTAGACACAAATCGAGCTGACGCAAAGAGAGGAAATCGTGAAACCGATAAAATATTTTGCCGTATTGCTGGGGCTTGCTCTCGTAACGGGTGTGATTTGGAAAGCAGGTTTTTCCGATAATGGTCCATCCGTTGAGGCTGTCGCGCCGAAGAGTATGACCGTTAGTGTTTCTGAGAACAGTGAATTGGAGCAGAGACTCGCCAGTTTGGAACAATCAAACATTAGAATGAGATACGAGGTGGCGTCGATGCATCAGCAGGCTCAGGCGGCACCTTCGGATGGGAATAGCGAGACTGGTGATGTTAAGAATGAAATCGCCCCTGAAGTACTCACCCCCGAGGAACAAATGGAAAGAGAAAAGGATTTTGACAACAGAGTGTTGAATTCCATGTCCCTGGCGATGGAAGAACAGCGGGTTGATCAGGGTTGGACTGAGGAGGAATATAATACCATTGAGGACTCATTGAAGGAGAAACAGCTGGTGGGAACTCGGGTCAACGATGTACGCTGTGGCGAGTCGCTCTGTCAGATGGTATTTCAACATAACAGCCTTGAAGACTTTGAAACCTTTCGAGCGCACGGGCTGAACGGCGAGCAATTTTCGGGAGGTCTTTACTTTAGTTACGATGTTGAATCAAACACCACAGTCGTTTACGTTGCCAAAGCCGGATACAAATTGCCCACTCCAGATGCGTGATGGGCATTGTCCCATTCAGGTGTGCTGCTCGCTGCACGGTGGTGTTTGTGGCGCCGGTACCAGCTGCCGCCGAAACGTCACCGCATTCAACTGTCGTCCTCGCACCACCTGCCAAAACGAATGCCCATCAACTGACGATTCCCCTTTTTCTCTCACAGAATCTGAAGGCTCTTTATGCTGGGACATCCCGGTAGGGAAAATTGCTCCTTTGGGAACGAAAATGCGTCGGAATGCCCGTTAATGTGCAAAATTTATCTTCACGCCGGTCTCGTCAATCTTCAGCGCGGCACCCCATTGCCTGATATACCGAACGACTTCCTCTTTTTGCTGAGGGGAAAAAATGGCTGTCACTTCAGGCGCAAAAATGCTGCCAGGGTGGACGGTTAAACGCGAATCGATAGTTGCCGCGTCGCCCACTCGCATCCATGTATCGCCCGTGCAGCGAAAGCTGACTGCAGCAATATCGGCGGGAGTTTTGGAGGCTGACCCTAAAAAAATACGATAGTTTGCATCACCATTGGCCGGGGTGCTCCACACCCCTTCTATTCCGTTTAGAGCGGCTTGAAATGCCATTGCCGGTTCAACGTTATCTCTGGTACACGACGCGAGTAGACTTTCGTTAAACGTGGCCGCGAGCTTGTTTCTGAACAACGGCTCTCTCAGCCACGACGCACTAAACAGTCCAGTTTTGCGCATGTCATTCAACAGCAGCGTGTACGGCGCAGTTTCCGTATTCTCCCAAATATCGTCAAATGCGACGGTAACGGCATTCACACCGATAACACGATCCGGACGTAAGCCTGGGATTGCGCCGGAAACGGCGGTTATCATGGCAGCCATGTTCTGCTGTGCCACAACAAGTCTCTCCGTTGGCACATCCAACCATGACCAAACCGTGAACCATTGTTGGTTCGCTCCGGTTTCAATGGCGTTTTGCGAGGTGGAATCAACGCTATTGATTACCAGATACGAAAACAGGTCGTAGAGTCGCAAATGATGGTTTATGTTTTCAATAAGGCTTTGACCAAATCGATTTGTGACAAAGCCAACGGCCACTCTCTTTTGAGCAGGCGGCTGTAACGCCAAAGATTCCCCTGGCAAAAACGTCACATTCATGGTGAGCTTTTTCAAAATCTCAGTATCGTTTTTTGCCCGTTTAGGAATCATCAGGAAGGTGACGCCGTTGCGGCCATCTTTGCAAAACACCTGCTGGTAGTATTCATACTCACTGGTGACAGTAGCAATGTTCTTCAGCTGTATCGGGGCGTCCGCCAGGTAACTCACATCGGTCTCGCCAATATTCTCCAGCAGATGACCATCTTCAATATGCCGGACAACATCTTCCAGGCACGAAACATTGCAGGCAATCATTTGCTCGGGATTTAACTCAATGGTTGTTACTTCTTCAGGGAAACCACGGGTTCCGGTTTGGACGAATTCATCGTTGGAGAGCATCTCGAAATTGCGGCGTATCTTCGATGCGGATGACGTCTCCACAGGTCCGTCAGAACAAAATAGAAATGCCAATGACAAGGCCGGGGACGAGGACATCGTCTTCCCATTTGTTTTGTCCGAATCTGTATGCTCCTGAACCTCGAGCTTCGGCACTATATTGTCACGACCTCCACGCCCACTGGCAGTGCCGCAGCCAACGAAAGCGCCAGTGAGCCATAGGCACAGAAGGCAAAAAATCAGTCGCATGCGGTCATATCGCATTATTCGCCGTTTTGTTCAAACCGAAAGCATGAGAATTTTGTACCAGACTAATGGCGTCACATTTCCCGCCCATGACACAACAGGCAAACGCCGGTTTAAGCGAGAACTCAAGAATTGTCTCCGGTGCATTACTCTCGCTAATTATCGAAGGGGAGAATTTTAGAAGGCGGGTTGATCTAAAGGACTCTTACTTCGAAACAAGGTCGGGGTTCCACATGTTGCCGGACATGGCGAGAAGGTAAAGGTTGCCAAGGTAGCCGCTGTACCAGTAGTCATCCCTGAGTTTGACAGATTCGGCGACAAACGCATCCACGATTTCCTGGGTGTTGGCAGATGCGCATACCGCCAGACTACCCACTGTTGCCATGTTATGGCTACTGCCTGCGGCGGTGCCATTCAGCTGGTAGCCATCCACCAGAGAGCCAACGCCTACACCATATGCCCAGTTGGTGATTTTCTCGCACCACGCGCGGGCTTTTTCGTTGCCGTTCCACAGATAATCCAGGGCATGCTTGTAAGGGGTGCGGATGGCGTCAAAGCTGTAGTAGTCCTTGCGAGCGCCGGCGCCGGCAGTACCACTGGTGGATTGCCAGTCGGGCACCAGCCCAGTGGCACTGTTGGCGGCAGCATCCCGGATGGTGTGGGTGTCGTCTGCCAGCTGATTCCACTTGTTGTCTCCCGAAAACTCTGCAAAGTATCTGAAAAAGGCGGGCGAATAGTAGGATGCGTCCGTTTCATTGCAACCGCCCCATGGGCTTCCGCCGCCACATCCCGGGTACACGGCCACTACGGAACCGCAGTCGGCAATCATTCTTTTCAGATTGTTGATGACCTCGCGTGCCTTTTCGTCATACCCATCGTTGGGCCATTGCCAGTGGGCCACAATCAGCCCGGATGCCACGTCAATGTCACCGTCGGTGGCTGAACCCTTATCCTCCCAACCGTCACAGCTGTTCTTCCAGCCCATGAGATTGCAGCCCTCGGTGGTCAATTTGGTTTTGTAAAAATTGTACAGTTTGTCGATGGCTTCCTTGTCTGCCATGTAGGCAGCTGCCACCATGGCAAATCCCTGGGCTTCAACAAGCGATTTGGTCAGGGGATCCACCCCGGGCCTCAGGTTGCCACTGCACTCCTGCAGGTAGTGATCCCGCCAGGACTGATACCAGTTCGCCACAAAATCATTGCTGATGTTGTCCGAGATTTTGCCGTAGGGGTATGTGACATTTTGGGGGAAGGGATACAGGGCAGTGGGGTCCGTGAACGGGTAGGTGGGGACATCCGTGTCAGAATCAGTGTCCGTGTCCGTATCCGTGTCCGTATCCGTATCCGTATCGGTGTCCGTATCGGTGTCAGTGTCAGTGTCAGTGTCCGTGTCCGTGTCAGAATCAGTGTCAGAATCAGTGTCAGTGTCTGTGTCAGTGTCTGTATCAGAATCAGTGTCAGTGTCAGTGTCCGAATCCGAATCGGTGTCGGAATCGGTATCGCTATCCGAATCAGTGTCGCTGTCCGTATCCGAATCAGTGTCGCTGTCCGTGTCAGTGTCACTGTCCGTGTCACTGTCGCTGTCACTATCCGAATCAGTGTCCGTGTCACTGTCGCTGTCACTATCCGAATCACTGTCCGTATCGGTGTCGGCGTCTGAACTGCTTTCGTCCGTGGCATCCTTGCCGCTCCCATCAGAACAGCTCATAAGAAACAGGGACATCAGTAAGAGTGGAAGTACAAAAAGCGTGAAAATTTTCATGAAAAGCTCCTTTTTTATCGCTCCGGCGGCAGCCCCTCGGCTACCGCCAACATAGAATGTTTTACCTGTTCCAACCATAAATGGGTATCGAAAAGAAAGGCAGGGTTACAAACGTTCAGTGTACAAAAACGGATGCCCAATATTAGAGGCGCGTAAGGGGGACGCAGTGGGTGCACCGGAATTACTCAATATTTCGACTCAATCCAACTACTTCGGCTTTGACATTCGCAATCCTTTTTCCTGACCCACATGACGAAAACGGGGTGGATGGGATGACCGAGAGGCCGCGACAGGCGGTGCCGTGTGAAAAAAATCGGCACGCCTTTTGAGTGGAAGGCATACACAAAGGCTTTTATACTTTATATGTCCAAACCAACTGACCTTTGAACGAATGAACCAAACCATTTGGGAGAGAATGCCATGCGATTTTTACCAGCTCTATGTTGTGCAGCGTTAATCATATCCGGTTGCTCAAAATCCAGTGATGAGGAAAGCGCCTCTGATTCTGATGATTCACAACAGCCACAACAAACGTGCACCAATGGAGACCCCGGCGTCGAGGTGGATGGGATTTGCTTTCGGGAGTATGGTATTGGTTCGGATTTTGGATACGAGGCCTTTCTTGCAGCGAGTGTCACTGGCGGCGATAACCCCCCGGAAAATGTGATTGATGGATATTCGGCGTGGGACTCCCGCTGGGAATCCAGTGGCAGTCAGTGGGTGGAGCTGAGACTGCCAAAGATGGAATCCATTAATCGAGTGGGCATCTCATTTATGAAAGGAGATGAATATCCCTTCGTTTTTACGATTACGGCCTCTGTGGATAGAAGGAACTGGGTTACCGTTTACGATGGTCAAAGCAGTGGCGCCTCTACCCACGTTGAATATTTTTATCTGGACAGTGCCATTGACGTAAATCACATTCGCGTTGAGCTGAACGGTAACACCGCCAACAGTATGAATTATCCTCAGGAGATTCGGTGGGGAAATCAGAGCAGACCAGTTTCTTACCCGCAAAATCAGACCGTTTCGGATGCCTGCGATTTTTATAACAGCGACCCGACCGCGATTTTGGGGGCGATTTTTATTGCGACATTTGAAAACGGCATTTCCAGCCCCGAAGTGGGTGACAGCCCATTGATTACGGCGGAGGGGGGCGCTTCCCTTGAAGCCGTTGATAATCCATTTTTGGACAGTTGCAATAAATCGAACGCGGTTTTGGCGGTGGTCTCGGTTCCCGATGGGAGCAACTTCAAGACGCGGGCTGAATATCACAGTGCACCGCGAATGCCGCTGAATGACAGGAAGTACATCTACACTTGGAAGCAGTATTTTCCCCAAAATTTTCTGGAAGGCGCAGACATCAATTGGATGAGTTTTTCTCAGTGGAAGACATGGCCCTGTGGCTGGTATGACTCCCCTTCCGCAGGCGATTATCCTTCGGACAGCCCCATTAACTACAGTGCGATTCAATACGACCATTACATCTGCGAAGGGGCCGGCATTTTTAATCAGCTCGCCTATATTCCCTCAAGGCAGACGCTGTCTTTGGATATGAGAGCGAGACCGGATTGTGCGTACCTGGAACACACGCCAATCGAGGCGCAGTGGAATACCTATATTCTGGAAGTGTACTGGACCAATTCGGATGAAGGGTATTTTAAACTGTTTTTAAACGGGCAAATTCTCGCCATGGCCGAAAACATAAAGACGTTGTATGATTTTCATCCGGGGCTCATGGGATATGACACCTGCGACATGTACTGGGGGCTGGGCATTTACGCCAGTTGGACCAGTAACAGCAGGAACGACGTGAAAATGTATCTGGATGACATCGCTGTCTATGACATGGATTTGGGCGCCACCCTTGCACAGGTCTGTCCAGGGTGTGTTACTGATTAACGTCGTGTTCATAGCTTTCGATGGCCGCGATGAACGTGATGATCGAATAAAGCAAAAATGACGTTCCCTTGCGTCAGGACGACTGGATTGGCAGCCGGATAATAAAAGTGGTCCCCTGACCCTTTTGGGATTTGACCTCCAATTCGCCGCCGTGATTTTCGACGATGATAAAATAAGAAATCGAAAGTCCCAAACCGGTGCCTTTGCCCACTTCCTTTGTGGTGAAAAATGGTTCAAACACCCGTTTGCGCACGGATTCATCCATCCCCGGGCCGTTATCTTCGATTTCGATGCTTAACCATTTCTCTGCAGCATCGGGATATATCCGAATATGAAACGCCGGTGCGCGATTGGTAGCGCCGCTCCGGTTGGCTTCCTGCATGGCTTCGGCGCCGTTGCGAAGAATGTTCAGCAGCACCTGTTGAATTCTGGCGGTGTCTGCCAGGGTTGACGGGCAGTGGGTGCACTCGATGTTTAACTGAATTTTTTTAAAATCATGGTTTTTGTGCAAATCATATTCGGTCTGTGCCAGCTCAAGGGTGTCTTTCACCACGTCATGCAGGCACACCAGTGTTTTTCCCGATTTACTTTTCCGAGAAAAACTCAGCATGTTGTGCACAATTTCAGCGGCACGTTTGCCGGCAACGGTAATCATTTCGATCATTTTGATAATGTCGCGTTTGGCCAGATAGTGCTGCATCAGCTCAAAATCAAAGTGCAGTTCATCGGCCGCTTTTTGATTGGCCGGCATATGTTCGGTAAGTCGCTTTTTCAGGACTGCGGTATTCTGCAAAATACCCCCGAGCGGATTGTTGATTTCGTGGGCCATTCCTGCCGCCAGACCACCCACGGACGACATTTTTTCGGAGTGAACCAGCAGCTCATGTATTCGTACCTGCTCGGTGACATCGTCCATCCGAATCACCGCACCCACAAAGTCCGATGATTTAAAGGGATAAACGGTGGTGGAATAGTAACCCTTTAATTCGTCAGACTCGGTTTTAAACGACACCTGCTCAGGCGCGCTGGCAACCACTTTTTGGTTTTGGATTGCATCAGAGACCATGGCTGCCTGAGGGACAAGATGCGGAAGTAACCCGGTCAGATTCGTGCCCACCGCTTCCTCGGCGCTAATGCCTGTAACGCGCTGCGCCTCACGATTCCACTGAGAAACAATGTTTTTGTCATTCACGCTGATTAACACCGACGGCATGGATTCGATGATTGCATTGAGATAATCCCGCAACGCGGCCAGTTCCCTTGAACGCCGGGATGATATCCGCGCCTCTTCGCGCGCCGCTTTTAATAAACGCGCGCTGCGGCTAATGACAGAGTTTGAGACGATCATCGATACCAGAATAAATCCGCTGGCGGCCACGTAATCGTCGAGGTCCGGTCCGAGGGCGATGGGTTTAAGGCTGCCGCGTACCTTGTAGCTGACCCATATGGAGATGACACTCAGCCCGCATAAAATGTACGTGGTTTTGTTTTGCCTCAGGATGGTGGCTGAAATAAATATGAGTGCCATGTAGTGGGTGCACATTCGATATACTTCGAAATGTTCAAAAAACGGTGATCCATATGCCAGTCCTGTCGTTCCCAGCCACAGTCCGACAAAGGAAATAACACGCACCACATTGAACCCACCAAGCGGTATCATCAGTAATAACACAACATTGAATGCAAAAACGGCCCAAATAAAATAAACGGTGGCCGCAGAATCCACCGAGGTGAGCAGAACACCACCGACTAAAAAAAAGATTCCTAGATGTATAAAAAACATTGCCCGGATTTGAAACCGTTCCTCCCGGTCAACAGCGGGATAGTGCCGATATAAAATGCTGTCGAAGTGCTTAATGAGACTGGCAAATACTGCATTCATGAAATTACGTTTTCGCTGCCTGAGTGTCTGTTATCTGAGCCCCTGTTGTAATCAGGACAAAAAACAGAGGTTTCATCAATCCAGTGATAATATACATCAGGCTGAGACTATCGCAATATTTCAGACCTGCTGCTCCCCGGTCATCCGTTGCGCATGGTCATTGGGACTTTTAGACGGCGTTGCGGATGCGGATTTTGTGAATGACGACGGCTTTACGCGTTTTAGGACAACCGAATGGGAAACCAGGGTGAGCGACCAGGGTTAGCGGGTGAGCTTGCGGTACTTGATACGGTGGGGCTGGTCGGCTTTGGCGCCTAGGCGTTTTTTGCGGTCGGCTTCGTAGGACTCGTAATTGCCTTCGAACCAGAGAACCTGGCTGTCCCCTTCGAAGGCCAGGATGTGCGTGGCGATGCGATCCAGGAACCAGCGATCGTGGCTGATGACCACGGCGCAGCCGGCAAAGTTGAGCAGTGCTTCCTCGAGGGCGCGCAGGGTGTGGACATCGAGGTCGTTGGTGGGTTCGTCCAGGAGGAGCAGATTGCCGCCACTCTTAAGCAGTTTGGCCAGATGGACGCGATTGCGTTCACCGCCGGACAGCTCTCCCACTTTTTTTTGCTGGTCGGTGCCATTGAAATTGAATTTGGACACATAGGCCCGGGAATTCACTTCGCGTTTGCCCACCATAATCGTGTCGTTGCCGCCGGAGATTTCCTGCCACACGGTGTTGTCGCCGTTGAGGGCGTCGCGGCTTTGATCCACATAGGCCATCTCAACTGTGTCGCCCACGGTGATGCTGCCGGCGTCGGCGGTTTCCTGACCGGTCAGCATTCGAAAGAGGGTGGTTTTACCGGCGCCGTTACCGCCAATCACCCCCACAATGCCCCCAGGCGGCAGCCGAAAATCCAGTCCGTCGATAAGCAGTTTGTCGCCATACCCTTTGACCAACTTTTCGGCCACAATGACGTTATTGCCCAGTCGATTGCCTGCAGGAATAATAATCTCGGCAAATTTTTCCTTTTCTGCGGCGTTTCGGTCCTCGTTGAGCAGATCCTCGTAGCGATTGATGCGCGCCTTGCTCTTGGCCTGGCGGGCTTTGGGATTCATGCGGACCCACTCCAGCTCCTGGGCCAGGGTTTTCTGACGGGCCGCGCTCTGTTTTTCCTCCACAGCCAGCCGCTTCTGTTTCTGTTCGAGCCAGGAGGAGTAATTCCCCTTCCAGGGAATGCCTTCGCCCCTGTCGAGTTCGAGAATCCATCCGGCCACGTTGTCGAGGAAGTACCGGTCGTGGGTAATGGAAATCACGGTGCCCTGGTATTCCTGCAGATGGCGCTCCAGCCAGGCCACAGTCTCTGCATCCAGATGGTTGGTGGGCTCGTCGAGCAGCAGCACATCGGGCTTTTCGAGCAGCAGTCGGCACAGGGCCACGCGGCGCTTTTCGCCACCGGAGAGCACAGTGACATCGGCCTCAGGCGGTGGGAGTCGCAAGGCATCCATGGCGCGCTCAATCATGCTGTCCAGTTCCCAGCCGTCCGATGCCTCTATGGCGTCCTGCACATCCGCCACTTCGGCCAGCACTTTTTCCATTTCCTCTGCAGAAATTTCTTCGCACATTCTGGCGTTGAGGTCGTTGTAGCGATCCATCAGGTCGCGCATGGGTTTGACCGCCAGTTCCACATTGCCGCGAACGTCCAGCGATTCATCCAGTGTGGGCTCCTGAGGCAGGTAACCAAAGGTGATTTTATCTGCCCGCCAGATGTCGCCAAAATATTCGGGTTCCACGCCGGCGATGATTTTAAGCAGGGTACTTTTACCTGAGCCGTTGGCGCCGATGACACCGATTTTGGCGCCGGGTAAAAAGGCCAGGGTCATCCCTTTAATGACCGTGCGATCCGGGGGATAAACCTTTTTGACGTTGTTCATTGTAAAAACGAATTTCTCACTCATGTATCACCACTTCTGTTGATGTATGGTCTGACCAAATATTGCTGAACTTTCGGTAATGGCACGACACCTGTGTCGTCTAACCGAAAAAGATTTCCTTTGCCGAAATAATGACCAGCAGGGTCATCAGAATAAAGAAAAATACGGTATTGAGCATGGCGTCAAATCTTTTATTGACGCGTTTTCGGGTAATCACTTCGTAGAGTAAAAAGACGGTCCGACCGCCGTCCAGGGCCGGGATGGGCAGCAGGTTGAACAGAAACAGCATCAGGCTGATAAACGACATAAAGGAAAGATATGCAATCGGGCCGTAATCGTACTGAATTTTGGCTTCCTTGATAATTTGCGGCGGACCGGACATCTGGACGTCCTTTCGGGTTCGGGTAATCATGCCCCAAATCGCGCCGAGTGTGTCTTTGACAACCTGAATGCTTTTAAGTGTGGCAAAGCGAGCGGCCTCGCCAACGGGTAGCCGCACCATTTTAAACGGTGGGTAAACGCCTATTTTACCTGTGCCCTGTTTATTTTCCGGCGTAATGGTCACCGGCATGCGACGTCCCTCGCGCTGAATCAGCAGCACTGTTTTTTTGCCGCCGTTCTGGCCAACCTGTTCAACCAGATCCCCAAAGGTTTTTACCGCCACGCCGTTAACTGACAAAATGCGATCGCCGGTTTCAAGCCCGGCTTTTTCGGCCGGGGCGTTAGGTACCATCTGCCCAACCCCCGCTTCGTCAAGCGGTTCGGGGGCGCCGGAAATGGCTTTCAGGCCAAACAGCACCGCCCAGGCGATGAGCAGGTTGGCCAGTGGCCCCGCAATGATAACCAGCATCCGCTTCCAGGGCGATGCCATCTGGTATGAGTCTGCATCCTCAAAAGCGCCTTCTTCGAAGGGATTCATTCCCTTTACCTGAACAAAGCCGCCCAGGGGCAGGGCGCCAATCTGGTAAACGATGCCGGATTTTTGTGAGGTCCATGAAAAAATGGGTTTTAGAAATCCAATTGAATACCTGAGCACTTTCATGCCAAGGAGGCGTGCGAAAAAGTAGTGCCCCCATTCGTGAAAGGCGATGAGAAATCCAAGTGACAGTATGATGACAATTACAAAATCCATGGCTCGCTTTTAACCTCCCTTTTAAAGAATGTCGAGTGAAGGGTGTACTCTGGGATGGACATCCGGGTTTTGGGATTGTTCTGGAGAAGGTATGGGCAAAAGGCCTGGGTGTGGGACTGTATGAATCGCCTGTTGAACAACATCCGCGTTCCCTTTTCCTCCGGCGAGTGCGGCATGGTGTTTGATTGGGCTGTGAGTACTGTGAGTAAATAAATTAATCCGCATCCCATTGTGGTGTATGGTGATGGGGCATTGGGTCACAAAGGCTCACAGACCAACGGAGGAATATATGCAGACAAAATTAACGTTGTTGCTTTTCGCTGTCTTCTTTATCGTCTTCTTTATCGCATCGTGTGGCGCGACTCAAACGTCGAATACGGCCAGTTCGTCCGGAACGGGGGCAGCGCCTGTGAGCGACTCCGCCAATACAGAGAAACCGGATTTTGCATCGATGCCGGTGGAAAAGAGAATCTATTACTTTGAGCATCAGTTCCTTCCCGCGCTGACCTACACCACAGATGGCGCGTTTCTGGATGATTTGCTGGCCGGAGAATTGGGAGCGTTGATGGCGTCCGCCACAGAAATGGTGTCCGCAGAGTATGCCGCCGGCATTTCGGTAAAGGTGATTGACCCAGAGGGGGCGGCGCTGCTTAGCTTTGCCAACCCTCAGAATCCCCCCGACTGCTATTTTGTTTTTGTCAGCGGAAAAGGTGATAACGCCATGCACATGACGTATGAAAAAGCCGAGGATTTCACCGGCGAAGGCGTCGTGGGAATGGTCGGCATGTGGACTCCCATGGGCGACCATGCCAATATGGGACCGCGCAATTACACTGACGCTGACAGCTTTGTGAAAGATGCAAAGGAAATTCTCGGTAACTGACACTGCAGCGGCCAGACCCCTTCGGGCTTAAGGCTTTGTTGCGCCTGTCTGCACTCTTCGTAATGCCGATTCCCTTCATGTTCTGTCTGTAAACACACTCAGGCACAATTCGAAAAGGTCCACTGTCATGTCGAATGTCCCTTTGGCTTAACCCAGTCATTTTAAACAGCAGGAGCAACCGCACGGGTTTTCAAGTGAGGGTTTTGCGATTGTTCTTTTTCTCGAAACTGCGTATTGTTTTGGGGATTCAATAACAACAAGTGAGGAAATGATGGATATTGCATCTTTTGAAAAAAGACTGTTTGAACACCTTGAAAAAGAGAGTCTGATTTTGACCCCGGTCAATGTGGGCTTTGCGCTCAATATTGATGCCAACGATGCCGTGACACTGATGACCGCACTGGTGGAGAACAACAGGCTGGCGCTGGTATCGGGGACCGGCACCTCGGCGGTCTACAAACAGGTGGGGCATGCCACTTACGAAACCACGCCGGGAACTCAGTCGGTGTTGCCCAAAAAAAGTTCTGCGAGCCTGTACCAGTTGCTGCTGAATGTGTTTATTCCCGGTCTGGGTGCGCTGATTTACAAACGATTTGGCTTTTGGGCGGTGCTGACCGTGCTGTTTGGTGCGGCAGTGGCGATGATTGTCTTTTTGCCGTCCCTGGGCAAACTGTTCTCCATCCTGATGTTCGTGGTCTGGTACCTGGTGACGATTCTCGGCAGCATTTACTACTACATGAAAGACCCCTGGGCTCAGGATAAACAGCTTCGGCCCGGTGACTGAAGGGCCTCCCGGTGTTCGTCCTGTCAGAATGTCGACTGCAGGCTGACGCCAACAAAGCTGTTGCCTATTTGCGGTGTGACCGTCAATCCTCTGAAATTGCGGCGCTCAAATCGACGGATGCGCGTGAGGGCGCTGAAATTGGCCAGCCCAAAGAAGATGTCCCCACCGGCGATGATCCACCCAGCGGCGAGGAATGCCGGGGTGAACGCAGTGAGCGCCCCAGCGGCAACGATGACGAGTCCGGTGAGGTAGTACGCGCCGGAGTATGTCATTTGTCCTCTTTCGCCAAGGCCCCCTGCACTTGTTCGCATCAGAATACGATTCGCGCGACTTTCGCCAATGACTGCCGGTATGGGTGACAGGACGTCAATAGCGCTTCCAACCAGAAAGACGATTGCACCGTCCGGGCCTGTGCTGTCCCCCATAACACTGTTCGCAATCATCGCGATGCCGGCCACCTGCAGCAGTTTGCCGGCACTCCAAAGGGAAACCCCCAGTCCAGCCAATTGCTTTGAAGCGGTTATTGAGGGGTGAATCCGCACCGCCTCGTCGATGGTGATATTTGCAGGCTGCCATTGTATTTGTGGCGCCTGAGGCAGTTTGGGGCTGAACACATCAAACACTTCCCTGGCCCTTTTCCACTCATTCTTTCTGGTCGGATTAATCAGCGTCTCTCCTGTGACTAACCCGTCTTCAATAAACTGCATCATTCTTTTTTGTGTGTACGGACCATAGACGGTTTTATTCCGATAAATGTACCAACGCTGCTTTGAGGGTGTACCCACCGCACCGGAGTCGACATGCGCATCCGCCTGTGTTCCTTTTTTTTCGTGTGTTGCTGTCGAATTTTCTCCGGTTGCATCCGCCAGTACCGGCCTTGCGAGACCCATTGCCAATACGGTTCCCAGGATAAATGCGCGTCTGGAAACGGACGTCTGTTGTTTTGTCAAAGTCATTCAGGCTCCTTTGGGGGGCTGGTTCATTTTGCTGCTTTCAAAACAAAAGATTGAAATATTCATGCCAACAAACGATTGCGGGTGCCCGCAGGACTGATTTGCAGATTTGTGATGCGCTTCGTGAAAGGGCCTGAAAATCATGTGAATATTATTCACATCGGGGGGATGATATCTGTGAAACCGGAGGGAAAGATTCACGCCAACGGTGTTGGTACCTCTATGTCAGGCGCGCCCATCGGCGTCATTCCGCTTTTGGGCAATCGATTCTATCTCTTCTTTTGAGTAACGCTTGCCCACGCCAATGCCAGGGCAGAATGTCTGTACCAGTTTCCAGGTTTCTTCATTGAGATGTTCGCTCAGAAATGGCCACGCGCGGCACTGGGCAGGGCGCACGCCGTAAACGGTGCACTGGTTGTTCTTTAAAAAGTTGCAGTGATTGTCCACCATTGTCAGAATTACCCTGCCGTCTTCATCGTGGGTGCAATGGATTTTGTAAAAATCGTCGCGGGTCATGCCCAGGCTGTCCGCCATTTCATCGGTGTTTTTGGGCGTCAGGTACACAAATGCGTGTTCGCCATGGACTCTGCAGCATTCTCCGCAATTGGTGCATTCAAACTGCAGCCCATTTTCGTAAAAAATATTCATCTAAAGGCTCCGCTGCACTAAAGGCTCCGTTGCACGCCTCCATCAATCAGACGCATTGGTTAAAATATGGCTCGGCGGATGCACCAGCGGCGTTAATCGCCGTTGAGCGCGCGTCGAATTGCACTGGCCAGGGTGTCCACGTCAAATGGTTTTTGAACAAACTGCACGGCGCCGCTCGCCAGCAGTTTTTCAACCCGTTCATCTTTTGAATATCCCGAAATCAGGACCACATTCACGGTGGGCTGCAACTCAATGAGCCGTTCGTACGTGTCGATGCCGTCCATTTCCGGCATGATGATGTCCAGCAGCACCAGTGATATTTCGTTTTTGCGGGCTTTGAATATTTCGAGTCCCCGCACGCCGTTGTCCGCCATAATGACGTCGTGGCCCAGCTTGGTCAACAGACGCCCAGCGGCATTTCGAATGATCTGCTCGTCATCAACCAGCAGAATGCTCCCCTTTCGCGGGTGGCTGCTGATCCGGGGCGCGGGTTTATCAGGATGACTGACCTCTGCATGAGGTACAGCCGGCAGTTGAATGGTAACGGTGGTGCCGTTGGGCGTACTCGACAGGGAAATGGCGCCGCCGTGGTTTTGAATCACACCGTAAGCCATCGACAATCCCAGCCCGGTACCCTCACCTTTGGGCTTGGTGGTAAAAAACGGCTCAAAAACTTTGTCTATTATGTCGTCGGCAATTCCCGAGCCCGTATCCGTGACCGTTAGCTGCACGTATTCCCCTGGGGCAACACCGTTAAATGTCGCCCTGGCAGTGTCCGGAACGGAAATATTCTGGGTTCGGACAGTCAGCACCCCGGTTCCATCAATGGCATCCGCACCGTTAATGCAAATGTTCATTAACGCATGATGAATCTGGCTGCGGTCTCCTTCAACATAGGCAAGGTTGTCAGCCAGCGCGGTTTCGACCCGGATGGTTTTTTGAATTGTGCGTGCCAGAAGCGATTTGACTTCCTGGGCAATTTCGTTGAGGGAGATGGCTTCCTTGACGTATTTTCCCTTGCGCGCAAAGCCGAGCAGATCGCGGGTCAGATCCCGCCCTTTGCGACAGGCTACCAGAATGTTTTCAACGTCCGCCCGTTGCTCCCCGTCCAGCAAGGGTTCAGAGTCCAGTGCCGATGCCGACCCCATGATGGCTCCCAGCACATTGTTCATGTCGTGCGCCACTCCCCCGGCCAGTCGTCCAATCGCTTCCATTTTTTGAGATTGCTGCAGCTGCATCTCAAGGGCTTTTTTTTCTTCGGCAGCCCGCTGCCGCTCAGAAATGTCCTTGATGATTCCCACCGTGCCGGTGAACCGCGCGGTCTGGGTGCGGCGATTCAGTGAATAGTGTCCCACCGCAGTGACTTCGCCGTAACTGGTCAGGGAACCAAAGACCACATTGCCGTCTTTTTTCGTTGACCAGGATTTGGGGACCAGACGCAACGTCAAATCCCGCGTCATCCGGTTGCCGGTGCGTCGCTCATCAAGCAGCTTGGGGGAATCCATCTCCCCTGTAATCCGTCCCGCCAGCGGTGGCAGCACGGACGTTCGGCTCACGTGCAGTACATCGTCCGGATGGATGAGCGTCGAAAAATGATGTCCAATCAGCTCCTGTGGCGTGTAACCCAGTGAAGACACGGCTTCATTAACAAATTTAAAAATGCCGTTGGCGTCTATTTTGTAAACGATGTCGGGCATCGCCTCCAGCAGTGTCCGATGCTTTTCCTCACTCTCCCTTAGCGAGAGTTCCGCCTGCTTGCGCTCCATGGCATACCGGATGGCGCGAATGAGCAAGGCCCCATCGACCTTGCCTTTTACCAGATAATCCTGGGCGCCCTGACGCAATGCTTCAAATGCCAGCTCCTCGTCGTCCACGCCGGTGAACACCACCATGGCCGCATCCGCTGCCCGGTCCTGCATTCGGGTGAATGTTTCCAGTCCATCGCTGTCGGGCAGCCCCAAATCCAGCAGCACCAGGTCAATGCCCTCATCGGCGATTTTCTCCAGCCCCGCTGTCAGGGTGGTCTCGTGGTCAACGGTAAAGAGCGGATCGCTCGAATTGGAGAGCATGCTCGTGATTTGAAACGCCACACTCGGGCTGTCTTCCACAAGTAGAATTCGAATCGCCTTGGGCGGTAAACTCGTTGTCATTGATCACATCCTGATATCCGTGCGCTGTGGCCGGTCTCCGACAGTTGTTTTGTATTCAGAATAGCATATTCGAACAGAAACGCCATTCCTGCATTTGAACAAAAGAGCCGAAACGCCCCCATAAACAGTCTTCCAGGGCTTGGCCACCACCCATGTGCGCCCCTGTCCACACTGCCGCACAGTTTCACGAACCGCTCGAAAAAGAACAGCGCCAAAAACGGACGCCCAGGCGTCTCCCTTTTTTTAATGTGACCGCCGGTCAGTATACCGTTGTACCAATTTCTGTAATGTTCCTCTGACCGATAGCATATATCCAGTCAAAACAATTCTCCAATTTCCCGCCTAAACGCGCATCCGCGACGGAGGGATCAACAATTCAACAGAGTTATGGCGGGTTGACGCTTTAGTTGGCGCGTTTGTTTGCAGTCAATACGATGATACCTTCGACAAGCTGGAATAGGGCGGCGTTAATGGCAACCATGGTGGTTTGGATGTCCATTTCAGCGGCGTATTCCTCTGGCGGGTGCGTGACGGACAGCCAGATACAGGCCGCCAGGGAGCCGACGCCAATGAAAACTTTGGCTGCGCCGAACAGGAATCGCCATCTAATCTGGTAAAAAAGCAGGGTGGATAAAAACAAAGTCATGGGCAGAAATACCAATCCGAAAAGTTTGTATCCGTCCCCCCATGTGGTTGAGGGGGTGGCCAGACTGGCAATGGCGATGATGCTCAGCAAGCTGTTTACTATGAATAAAAATTCGCTGACAACTGGGAGTCGCACGCGGCTCTGCACAAAGATAACGGCGCACAGGGCGGGAATTAAGAACGTCAGGATTAATGTGTCCTGAAATAAAAGGAACAGCGCCATCGCACCGAACACCATCGCGAATAATCCAATACCGACATTTCGAACCCCGCGGCTTTTTTCAGGCGAAAATTGGGTCACCATTGAATGTAAAAAGTGAATCCAGATAATGGGCAGCAGTATTGTCAAATATAAGTTTGTCATGAGGTGCTCGAATAATTGTCAACCAGGATGGAACCGGTTCCTTCGGATTTTTCAGCTTAGCTCGGACCGAAATCGATAGCGAACGCAGGTTGTACAGGCACGCTGCCGAAACGCCAAATTGTTTTTTCCGGAATGAATGGGTCTCGATCTCTGAGAGAGATCCAGACCCGGCACCAGGTCCGTACCAGTTCATCAGAATCAAATCTGGTGCGGCCCTCCCTGATATACTTGTTGATGGCTTCGATGGCTTCAGGAATATCTTTAAGCCTTTCAACATCCATCCTCACAGAGGCACCGCGTCTCTAAGCACGTTGTCTCTGAATCCTGGACCCAGACTTTTATCGCTGACAACATCGACTTTGCAGCCAATATAATCCTCCAAATCGGCAACAAGGCCGCCAGGATCAAAAAGACTTCGACCATTTTCAAATTCCACCAGCAGGTCCACATCATTATGTGCCTGAGTGTCTTCACGGGCAACAGAGCCAGAAACCCTTAGATTTCGTGCGCCGTGACGATTTGCAATTTACAGGATTGCCACTCGTTTTTCCTTAAGCTCGCTCAGGCGAATGGTCATTCAGATACTCCCGTCATATCCCTCACGCTTAATGTACCGCAATCATCGGTGTCAATTCAGGATATTGCAAATTCGAGCTTTTCGAGGTGTACCAGTTTCTAAAGCGGGAGGCTGCAACAGTTCGGATACAGTATCAATTTGAGCCTGCATTTATGGAAGCAGAGCCGTTATGATTAAGTTAAACGAAGATAAAGAAGATAAAGGAGATAAAGGAGACGTAGTCCCATACTACCCACAACCTGTTTTAGTATATTTGAATCCGTTCAATCTGAATATCACCGGGGCCTTCCTTTAAAAAGGTGAGGATCATTTCGAACTCCGGTTTGTCACCGGTGGTTTGATTTTCCAGATAAAAGATTGGATTGTGCCACTGGTCAGTCGAGATCTCAGCGACATCGTTGTCCGTAAATTGAAAGGGAATGCGGCGTTGCAGTAGTAAAGTATTGGGCATGGGTGCACCACTCTCCGCGTCAAATTCATAATCCCACCACCAATCGGGGCACGGCGACTGGTCCTGCGATGTTAGAGGGGTCCATCCCCTTGCCTCGAACTGTGCTTCGTCGAGGGCGGTGGCCGTCACCCCTGATACCATAATTTCCATCACCGCTGTCAGTGTAACGCTTCTATCTTTGCGTGCAGTGATCCGGATCTTTGGATCTGCCCGGTAAGCCTCCATGGATGCCGTAGCGACGCCGTTGCCGCTCAGTAAAATTTGTCTGTCTTCGCCATGCCATGTAGGTGCCAGCTGAACGTCACCTGTGGCGAACAGCCACTCGTTTATACCGCCTGAGTCTAACTCCCAGGGGTCGTCAGAGGCTGTTTTGGTACAGCCTGTAAGCAAACCGATAAAAATTGCCGCCAGCAGTCCAGGGTGTTGAAACAAATATTTTGATACACAGTTCATAAGTCGCCTCCTCAATAGCGCAACTGCAGTCCCGCAGTTAATATCCAGCCACCGTCGTTTCGTTTTTCGTCATACAAATTTTTAAGAATGGGGGCATATATGTACTTCAATTGAGATGTCAGGTGCAGTATTCGGTACAGACGAACAGTGACGCCTAAACCGCCGCCCAGCACCGGTCCCCACATGCGCTGTGTGGAAGTGAATCGGGGCCGACCGCTCATGTAATTGTAGGATTTGTAGCTATATTTGTCGTTTACAACCCCCGCGCCAATGTCCACAAACAGGTGGGGAACGACGCGGTCATGCCACATGGGGTACCTGAGTCTGAATTGACCGTTGAACCGGTGGGCCACCCATGTGTAATTAATTTCGGTTGTCTGCTGGTTTAATTGGGTGATGCCAAAAAATTCCATTCGGTCGAGGGTGGAATACAAAAGACCGGCTGAAATGTACCGGTTGAACGAGAGTCCGGTGGATACTTCCAAATATGAGATTCGTTGGTTTGAGTCAAATTCGTCCGACTGCAGCCCCACCCGTTCCAGCCGGTGAATGAACGCGCCCTTCGATACAAACTGGATGCCCGCCTGCACTTCCAGAAATGGCTTGAATCGATACGACCGCGGCGAGTTATCAGATGTGGAATCGTGTTTGGCGGTGGCGGTTTTCAAGGAAACCGTCCGACAGGTGTTTTCTTTAGGCGTTGTGGTATGGTCCTTTGTTAACTGAACCGGACAGGTCTGGCCTTTGCCGTTGTGGGCAACCAGCACGGCGTATGCCCCCGGGGGAAACGCCAGGGTGACAGCGCTGCCTTTGGCTTTGTGAATCTCCCCGTGGATGGTGTGGGTTTTTTCGTCGTAAATGGTGATGGTCCCCTGCATGCCTTTGGGCAGTGTTACTCTGGCGCTTGATGCCTCGGGCCAGGTGAGCACGGTTTCGCCGGTGCCCTTTAAATCTGTTTCCAGGGTCACGTGCTGCTTGCCAATTCGGGTTTCGGCGGTGGCCAGAAGTGTTTGGTCGTATGCATAGTCGTATGCCTCAAAGATGGAGACGCGGCCGTTTTCGTCCGCATCCGCAGCGCCGCGCATACCAGTCACCAGATTGTGTGTGAAGATGGAGCCTTTAAGTTCCTCCGATTCCTGACTGAGCTCTTCGGCGCTCGAAGAGGCCAGTACCGCTGTTCCCTTTGTTTGCAGCAGTGCATACGAATTGTGGGAAAAGTCCGCAGCGGGCTGCACGCCTTTGATGCGGGAAAAACCGCCGGACTGGCAGGCATCGAGTATGACGATTTTCTGAGACGCGGGGATTGACGTCAGTGCGCTGCGCAATTCCTTGAGTGACAGCGAATCAGAGCCAAGGGTGAGGGCACTGGATTTGGCGTGCCCGGAATAATAGAATAGAAAGCGGGACTGGGCGCCTTTGGGCAGCTGCGCCATTTGATTTTTAAGTTTGTCGAGAGATGTTGCCAATGTGTCAGCCTCGGGATCGATAAGCTGAATAATGTGCTCTTTTGAATACTTGCCGATTTCGACCAGCACATTTTTAATTTTTTCAACATCGTCATGGGCGTACCGCAGGGGCGTCTGCCTGGCGCCGGGCAGATTGGATCCCACCAGCAGCGCAAAAAAATGGATTTCTTCGTGCAGCTGCGCCTGCACGGATGTGTTTTTTGTCTGCGACCAACCGGTGGCCGAACCCAAAAGAAAAACAGATATGATAATCGCCGCATGACAGCGTTTCATCGAATGTCTCATCGGATGTCAGTCCTTGTTCAGGGGTTACGATTTAAAAGGCCTTCATTTCAAATCATTTCAAATCAGCCTTTCAGTGTTATTGCAACCGTTACACGCACACCCCTTGTTGCATTGGGAACAAAATCTTTAAAAAGTTGAGAAAAAAAGTGGCTGCTGCGCGATTCTGTCGGTGAGACAGCGGATTCGCTGGTGATGCGCCTCAGGATTGGGCCTGGAGGGCCATGTAGGACCAGGCGTTGCGGTGGCGTTCGGCGTAGCACTTCCAGGCGGTTTTAATGATGGCGACGGCGCTGTCCACAGTCAGGTTGGCGGTATTGAGCACCAGGTCGTAATTGCGGTCATCCCACCAGTCGCCACCAAACAGGAAATTGATGAACCGGGCGCGATGGGCGTCGCTTTCGTTGATGGTATACATGGCTTCGGCCTGGGTGCACCTGCGCAGTTCCATCACCCGTTTTTCCCTGCGCGCCATGGGCGCGACGATGCGCACATCCAGCCTGGGTCTGACCTTGGGCATAAACCCGGCACCCCGTCCCAGCATCACCACATTGCCCATCTCGGCGAAGTAATTCATTACCTCAAGCATATGCCGGTAATGTTCATCCGTATCGAGCGTGCGCTGCCTGAAAATCCAGTCAATCCAGTCGCTGATTTGCGACCGCACCCGCTCGTCGAGTGCGTCCACCAGCTCTTTTCGTATGTTGGTGCGGCGGGCGACTTCATCCATAATGCGGATGCCCACCAGCTCGCAATCCAGTTCTTGCGCCAGCTGTTTTGCAATTTCAGAAGCGCCACTGCCCAAAAGGCGGGATATGGTAATGACAGGTCTGGGGACGTGTCCATGAAGTAATTCCCTTTTCAGGCTGTCTCGCTCCATTTGCCAGCGATGCACCTGCTTTTCGACAATGGATTCCAACGATGCTGTCATGTTATGGCCCCCTTGATTGGTGTTGCCCGGCATTTTGCCAGGATGTGGTAACAATTCATTTTTGCAATCATGATGCCGTTGTGACTGAATTTTCAAGGGGCGCCAATCCCCTGTGTTTTGGCATGGTTGTTGGATATAGTCTGATTACACCTCATGACGCTGTGGGTCTTTCGTGACTGATTTACTAGGTTCCAGGTCGTTGTTTACCCAGGTGCCGCACCGGCGAATAGCTGATTTCCGGTGCCTCCGGCGGGGCGCGGCCGATTCGATCTTGCCAGGGGCGCGGATATTCTGTTTAATGCATCCGATTTTTCATAATAATTTGAGTGAGGTGTCTTGCAACAGGAGGAAAAATGTCAGCATTTAAACGATGGACCTGCGAGGTCTGTGGCTACATTCATACTGGAGACGAACCCCCGGAAACCTGCCCCATCTGCGGTGTGGGCAGCGACCGTTTTTTCGAAACGCAGGTGGCGGAGTTCAAACCCAGAGAAGCCAAAGGCAAATGGAAGTGCAATGTCTGCGGATATATACACGAAGGCAGCGCCCCCCCCGACAGCTGTCCGGTCTGCTCGGTGCCGC
>JAFGWT010000204.1 GCA_016937015.1 Deltaproteobacteria bacterium
ACTGCGTTACACAGAATGTATGTTGACGCGACAAACAACCAGGGATTGTGCATTTGACTTGACAGCGACGGAACCGTCACTATTGTTTCCAGGGTATTCTGAATATGCGTTCAAATTTTGAATGGAGATTCCAGCGCAAATAAAAAATGAGTGGCCACCAGCAGAATCTGAAATAAAGGTCCCGGTAAATCGTAAGCGGAGAAATATGATGACCAGGAAAGAAAAAGAGGAAGTCGAACGCAAAGCGCACATCCTGTCGGTTGCCGAAGAGCTGTTCGCCCAGAAGGGACTTCAAAACACCTCTGTGGCCGACATTGCGCAGGCAGCCGAATTTGGTGTTGGCACGCTGTACAGGTATTTCGCCGACAGGGAAACGTTGATTTCATCGCTATTGACTCAGCGCATTACAGAACACTATGACGCCCTCGAAGCGGCAATAAACAGCGAGCTGACACCGCCGGAGACGATTGACAGGCTGATTGAGGCGTTTCTGACGTCGATTAACCGCAGAAGGTCATTTTTTAAAATTTATTTCACGTGGTTTCATCCCGGGGCCGACAACACCGCGTTATCCCCCAGACTTCATGCGCTTGAGCAAAGAAAGTGGGAACTTTTTGCCCGCGTGGATGACATATACCGAAAAGGAATTGAACAGGGGTATTTTCTGGATGTTGGCGATGAAGGCTATCTCACGGCAACAACATGGGGCGTTCTGATGTCCTTTTACTTTTTCGCACAAAAGCGATACAACGGCGCCATCGATGTATCGGCAATGAAGGCAACCATCCAGCAGCTGCTTTTTGAGAAAGTGAGGCTGTCTGCATGATTATTGCTTTTTTTATGATTACGGTAACCCAAACCACCTTGTCCGGTGTTTTGGCAGTGGAGCAGATATGATGAAAACGAAAAATATAATGAAACTGATTGCACTTATTTTGATTGTACTTTCCGCGCTGGGCAGCACGGCCTGTTCGGGCTCAAGAGAAAGCCGGGCCGAGGTGACCGCGCCACCGGAGGATGCAGCCAAACACTCAAAAAGCGACACTGGGGAAAAAGCAGCGCCTGGCAGCCAGCAAAACACGGCCAATGTGCAGATACAGGAACTGCAGGCGGGTAACCTGACCCAAAGCGCATTGGCGCACGGCGAGACCATGGCCGACCATCATGTGGTGTATTCCGCTGAGATTCAGGGGAAGATTGAATACCTCGGATTCGACCTGGGGGATGAGGTGCGCAAGGGACGAACCCTGGCCCGAATAGACTTTCAGACCCTGAAGGCGCAGTCCGATCAGGCAAAGAGCACTGCCGATCTGGCCGAAGCCACGTACCGGCGTCTGGCCAAACTCAAACAGGATGGCCTGATAAGTCAGCAACAATACGACGAGGCGTATTCGGCCAGCATCAACACCAAAGCGCAGCTGGCCATTGCCGAGGCAAATCTGTCAAAGGCGGTCATCAAGGCCAATCATTTTGGCATTGTGTCCAAAAAGTTTGTCGAGAAATCGGAGTTTGTGGGACCTGGCACCCAGCTTTATGAAGTGATTGACTATCGCACGATTATCGTTGAAGCGCAGCTGGCGGAATCCCAGGTCGCATCGGTGTCGCCGGGGTCAGCAGTGATGGTCCAAATCGATGCGCTGGGTGAAAGCTTTGAAGGCACGGTGGATAAAATTCTGCCCACCGCGGATGCCATGAGCAAGACGTTTACCGCACGGGTAAAGATTCCCAATCCGGATTTGAGAATACTTGTGGGCATGAGCGCGCGGTTGAAAATCGACACTGAAAACTTTGAAAACGTGGTGATTGCACCGCAGAACGCCATTATTGAGGAACAGTCCGGCGCACGCAGCGCATTTGTGGTAAATGACCTGAAAGCCGAACGACGTGAAGTGCTCCTTGGCGCGCACCAGGGCGGAAACGTGATTGTGACCAGCGGACTGAAGCCGGGTGATCAGCTTATTGTGATGGGACACCGGGATTTGGTGGACGGCCAGCCGGTTCACGTCATCAGGTAATCGAAACAGTTAATCAACAAACAAATTTCAGACAAATATAGCGTCGTGGAGCATCGAAATGAAAATCACCGAGGCAGCTCTAAAGTTTAACGTAACGGTCTATGTGCTGATCGTCTTTCTTGTCGTCGCCGGATATCTGGCAGTGAAATCCCTCCCTCTGGAAGCCGCACCGGAGGTGAAAATTCCAATCATGATTGTGTCGACGGTGTACCCTGGGGTGGCGCCGGAAGACATGGAGCGGCTGGTGACCAACGTGATGGAGCGCGAACTGGCGGACCTGAAGGACGTCAAAAAAATGAGTTCGTCCAGTGCGGAGTCTTCCTCTGCAGTCACGATTGAGTTCGAAGCCGATGTGGACCTGGATCTCGCATACCAGAAGGTGCGGGACAAGGTGGACAAGGCCAAAATTGACTTGCCTGCAGACGCGGAAGAACCCGCCATCATTGAAATCAATGTGGCCGAGTTTCCGATGATGCTGGTAAATATATCGGGCGAGTACAAACTCGACACCCTTAAACAGGTGGCAGAGACGGTCCAGGACGACATTGAAACCATTCCGGGCGTGTTGTCCGTTGGGCTTTCCGGCGGGCAGGACCGGGAAATTCAGATATATCTGAACCCCGGCAAGATGGAGTACTACAAACTGGGGGTTGGACAGGTGATAAGCCGCATCCAGCAGGAGCACCGAACCACTCCGGCGGGATACCTGGATTTGGGGGGGAGTAAATATTCGGTCCGCATTCCCGGCGAATACAAGAATGTTAAACTGATGGAAGACATTGTCCTGAAATCCCCAGGTGGAAATCCCATCCGCCTCAAGGATGTGGGATCGGTCATCGACGGTTTTAAGGAACGTGAAACCATTTCACGAATGGACAAAACCGAGTGTATTACCCTGCGCGTGGTCAAGCGGGCCGGCGCCAACATCGTTGAAATCGCCGACCAGATAAAAACCCTGCTGAAGGAAAAAAAGGAAACCTGGCCAGCGACCACCCAATACACCATTCGCCAGGACCAGAGCGAATTTATTGACGACATCGTTACGGACCTATTTAACAACATCATTACAGGCTTTTTGCTGGTGCTCGCGGTGCTTCTATTTGCCATGGGGATTCGCAACGCGTTCTTTGTGGCCATTGCGATTCCCATGTCGATGCTCATCAGCTTTGTCATTATTCAGGCGATGGATATTACCCTCAATATGGTGGTGCTGTTCTCGCTGATTCTGGCGCTCGGGATGCTGGTGGATAACTCCATTGTGGTGGTGGAAAACATTTATCGCCACGTTTCCGAAGGCGCGACCCGTAAGGAAGCCGCGCTGGCGGCCACCAAAGAAGTGGCATGGCCCATTATCGCATCCACTGCCACCACTGTGATGATGTTTGCCCCTCTCCTTTTCTGGTCGGGCATTATGGGCGAGTTTATGAAGTATCTGCCCATCACGGTGATTTCAGTTTTGTCTTCATCCCTGTTTGTGGCGCTGGTGATAAATCCGGTGGTGGCATCCAATTTTCTCAAGCCATCCGGCGAAAAAATGTTTGATGACTCCGGCAGGGCGCAGGGATTTTTCACTGGGAGATACCAAGGCATGCTGTCCTGGGCTCTCAATCATCCCTGGTTGACCCAGCTTATCTCGATGGTTGTTTTTGTGGGGGTGATAATGGTGTACGCGGTCCATAACGGCGGCCATGAGTTCTTTCCGACCACCACGCCAGAACGGGCCCAGATTACCGTCTCCGCACCTCAGGGGACCAATCTGGAAACAACGGATGCATTGATTCAAAAAGTGGAGGAACTGGCGCTGCGTGAAGAAAATGTGAAAGCGGTGGTCGCCAATGTGGGGACGACGCGAGGCATGGTGCAAATCGGCGCGCCCACCAATGAAGGGGTGATAGACCTGGAATTCAAAGACCGGGAGGACTGCAGGGGCTCCACCTGGGATACCATTGAGAATCTGCGCAAGGGCCTTAAAAAACTGGGAGGGGCTGAGTATCGGGTGGAAACCGAAGACATGGGTCCGCCCACCGGCGCCCCAATCAGCGTGGAGGTTTCAGGGGAAGACTATGAAAAGCTGAACATTTACGCCCAGCAGGTGAAGGAGTATCTCAACGGTGTCAAAGGCGTCGTTGATATTAAAGACGACTACGAAGCCGGGAAGCCCGAAATACGGGTGACGGTGGACCGGGAAACCGCAATGATGCGCAAAGTGAATACGGAGACCATTTCCACCGCGATTCGCGCCGCCATCAACGGCATTGAAGCCAGCGTGCTTAGAGAGGGTGAGGACGAATTTGATATTATTGTTCGCTACGACGAGAACGCCCGCCAGTCCATCGATGACATCCTGAACATCCGAGTTACCGGCGAAGACGACGTGCAGATTCCGGTTCGCGATGTGGCGACGGTATCCACCACCGGCGGATACGGCAGTATTAATCATATTGACCGCAAACGCACCATTGCCGTTACTGCAGACATCTCCAAGGCATCCGGACTGAGCAGCGCTGAAATCATGCCTGACGTGGAAGAGGCGCTCACCGAAAAAATCACCCTGCCATCGGGATATCACTTCAATTTTTCGGGGGAAAACGAAGAAGAGAAAAAATCCAATGAGTTTTTGCTGCAGGCGTTTATATTTGGTTTCATGCTGATGGCGCTGATACTGATTACTCAGTTCAATTCAGTATTGCGACCGGTCATTATTCTGACCTCGGTAATGATGTCCATGATTGGCGTCCTCGTGGGGCTGGTCATTACGCAAAGCAAATTTTCGGGCATGATGACCGGCATGGGCATTATTTCGCTGGCGGGTGTCGTGGTCAATAACGCCATCGTGCTGATTGATTATACCGACCAGCTGAAGGCCACCGGGATAACGTTGAAAGATGCGCTGCTGAGAGCGGGTGTGGTTCGTCTGCGTCCGGTGATGCTCACGGCCATAACCACCGTGCTGGGCCTGCTGCCCATGGCGCTGGGGATTGGCATCGACTTTACCACTCTGATGGAAACCGGCCGGGTTCATGTGGAAATGGATGCATCGTCAGCGGAGTTCTGGGGCCCCATGGCGCAGGCCGTGTGCTTTGGCCTCATCTTTGCCACCCTGCTCACCCTGGTGCTGGTGCCCGCCATGTATCAGGCGCAGGAAAACATCACTGTGTTCCTGAAACGGATTCTGGGACTGAACAACACCGGCAAGCGCACCAGTAAAGCGCCGAAGCGGGTGAGTCAGGCGCCCAAAGCCATGCCTGAATCCGCAGACGGTAATACACAGTCAGCAGACCAGGCGGAAGAAAGGCCGGGAGAAAATCCCGAAAACAAATCGGAAGATACATCAGAAGATAAGTCGAAAGATAAGTCGGAAGATAAGCCGGAAGACAAATCAGAAGATAAATCGGAAAAAAAGAAGAACAGGAAAAAGAACAAAAAAGAGGCACAGAAATGACATTGCGAACAACTATCCTGTTATTGGGCATGGCGTCCCTCGGCGCAGTGTGGACCCGCGTTGCTGTGGCACAGACGGCAACAACCGATACTGACACCACCGACACCACCGACACGACCGACACGACCGAATCCACAGCCGACGCGACAGATGCCGCAAGTGCTGCGGCCATGACGGAAGCCCCATCATCCGCAGCATTGACGGACACCGCAGGGAGCGACGTTGCTGAGGCGGATATGCCGCCCAGACCGTACGCGGAAGATCTCAGCCCATCCCTGCCCCAGGTGTCAACGGACAGTTACCAGTTTAATGAGTCGGGCCCCCTCATCTCGCTGGAGCGCGCCCATCAGCTGGCCCGGAAAAACAATCCGACGTTTAAAAACGTGGACGAACAGATCATTCAGTCTGAAACCATGATTAAAGGCGCCTGGGCCATGCTGCTGCCGAACATCAGTGCGGAAGCAAAACTGATACGCAACAAAAATGAAGCAACCATGACATTGCCAAATTTTAATAGCCTGAATCCTGCGGGTCTGATCGATATTCTCACACGAGATCCGAATGCCCCGCCAAATCCAAACGCACCACCTTTGTTTACTGAATATATGCAAGTGCCAATACAAAAAAAGTGGCAGCCCTCATTGGGCCTGACGGCCAATGTCACTCTGTTCAATGCCCGCTCCATTCCCGCCATTAAAATGGCGTATAACATTTTTGACCAGGAAAAGTTAAAGGCGCAGATTGCGCGCAACGATCTGCTGTTTGCGGTGACCAGCGCCTATTATCAAATCGCCAATTTAAAAGAACTGATTTATGTGAACGCCGACAACGTCAATATGGCCAAGGAATCCCTGCGCATGGCCGAGGCCCGCACCATGGTGGGCCAGGGCACCAAAATCGACGTCATGCGCGCCCAAATCCAGGTAAAGGAAATCGAACGCACCCTGGCGAATGCGGTGGATGCCTACCACACAGCCAAAAAAAGTCTGGCGCTGTTTATTGGCATCAAGGGCGATTATCAGATTGTGATGCCCCGTCATATTCGGGATCAGCAGGATGCGGAATCCGCGCTGGTGGATGACGCCCTGAAACACCGCATTGAGCTGCGAAGTGCCGAAATGGATGTTGTAACGGCACAGCGTTCGGTTGAAGAAGTGCGAAATCAGTGGATCCCCAAGTTCGACGCCACCTGGAAACTCGACATCACCAACGTGGAAGGCTTCAGCGGCGACAAAGTCAACTGGATGCTTATCTTTGCCATGAACTGGTCCATCTTTGAAGGCGGCGCCCGCATTGCGGAAAAAAACAAACGGGCATCACAGATTCGGATGGCCCAGAATCAGATTGATCAGCTGAAGCTCGACATCAAAACCGATGTGGCGAACAAGCTTCAGGACAAGGTGTCGAAGCGTCGCAATCTCGAAGTCTCCGGCGAACTGGTGGCCCTGGCCGAAGAGAATCACCACATGATCTCGAAACAGTACGAAGTGGGCATGGCCAACAGTCTCGAACTCACCGACGCCGCCAACGAGCTGGCCAACCAGAAGCTGATGATGGTTCTGGCCAAACTCGAATACGAACTCGCCCTGCTCACCCTGGGCAAAACCATTGGCGAATACTCCTCACTCGCACTGAAATAGACCGAAACCTCGCAGGCTCAATTTTGAGGGTTCTACAGAGACGACCAAATGAAGGCTTCTTCATTGACGGTCTTAAAAAGTTAAAAAGGAAGTCAAGGTAGAAGGTAGTATCTGAAGTCGTGAAACCGGGATATGACGTGAAACATCCCCCCGGTCATGAAATCCTGCGTATCGTGGCATCATCCGACAATGAAGACCCCCGGCTCACATTGCAAGCACGTTTTAACTTTTGATTCGTGAGAATTAACCCAGCTTTTGTCAATTTTTTGGACGCAAAACACATCATCTTGTGTGGTGAAGACGATGA
>JAFGWT010000205.1 GCA_016937015.1 Deltaproteobacteria bacterium
CTTATGGTCGATATTCTGGAAGGAAACGTATCCGACTTACTGCCCACTGCGCCCATTCCCATTATTTCAACCCTCGATTCACGGCTTATTGTGCGAGAGTCCTGTGGCTGCGCCATCGCATCCAAACGGGACGGGGCGACCTCGTCGTGTGTTCCCGTACCGCCGGACACCAGTCAGTCTCCAGTGGCGCGTCATGCGCAATGCCGGGCGCAGATAGAATCCATATTGCGCGGTGTATCGTTTGATCACAACTGGCAAGGCGAATCCGACTTGGCGGAGAGTCTGATTGAGGCCTACAGCGCTGCGGGGAAGTCACGGCGTACAGACGTTTTTCTGGATTTGTGGCGGGATTTTCTGAGCGTCAATTTTCATCTCGATGTGGATGAGGTGATTATAAGCGGCATTTTACAGACGCTGCACAACTATATTGAGATTGACGGCGTTTCGCTGATTGGCGAAAGTCTTTACTGGACAGCGACCAGCATGCTCGAGAAGCGGGCGCTGCAACAGATTCGCAAAACCTACAATGTATCCATGCGGGAGGAGTGGGTACTGAACCAGCTCAGGGACCAGCTCGATATCACCTTTGAGCGTCCTAAAATTCTGGATATTCTTCATCGAAATCTGGTGGAGCTGGGAATCCGGTCTGCATACATGTCGCTTTACGAGCAGGGCGTGAACAGTCAAACAGCGCGCATGCTGCTTGCCTACTCCGGGGAAGCGCGCCATCCGCTGCCGGACAACGGTCTTACATTCGATGCGGAGTTGCTCATACCGGACGCATATTTTGAGGATCATCTGCGTTTTTCGTACATGGTTGAAGCACTCTATTACGGCGAGCAGCATATTGGTTTTATGATTCTGGATATGAGCCGCCACATAAACAGTATCCACGCGGGGATTCGGCGAATTGTATCGAATATTTTCAGAAGCGTTGATTTGGTGAACAAAATTCAACATCAAAAAACGGAACTCGTTCAATCCCTTGCAAAGCTGAAAGAGACCCTTGAGGGAATAACCAAGACGCTGTCTGTGACCGTCGGTAACCGGGACCCCTACACAGCGGGACACCAGCGCCGGGTGGCTGAGCTGTCACTGGCCATTGCGCGGGAGATGGCACTCGATGAAGACGCGCTGGAGGAAATCCGGGTTGCAGCACTGTTGCATGATATTGGGAAGCTGTATACGCCCGCTGAAATTCTGAACAAGCCTGGCGCACTTAAATCCATTGAGTTTGAGTTAATCAAGCAGCACGCGGAAGAAGGGTACAATACCCTTAAGAATATTGAGTTTCCATGGCCGATTGCCCAAATCGTATCACAGCATCATGAGCGGTGTGATGGCTCTGGATATCCCAGGGGCATTGCTGGAGACGAAATTCTGTTGGCCGCCCGAATCCTTGCCGTTGCCGATGTGGTGGAAGCCATCACTTCAATGCGCCCGTATCGAGCGGCGCTCGGACTTGATACCGCGATAGATGAAATTACCCGATTCAAAGGAACGCGTTACGATACCGATGTTGTCGATGCCACCATGCGTCTTTTGCAAAACGGTGCATTTAAGCCCAATGGGGCAGCAAACGGCAACGGCCCGTAGATGCATTCAACGCGCAGACCCATTCACCACACAGCTTGAAAATTTCAGGATGGCGTGGCGCTGAATTGCAATGCCATCCTGGTATGAGGGGGCTTCGGCGCTATTTTTCGCATTCGCCGTTCATGATGGAATAGGGTCTGACCGCAGTGTTCTGTACGCTGTTGGGGTCGGATATGAGAACTTCCTCGCCCCACCCATCAACGATACCATCGTACGTACTGTCGCTGGTAATATCCATCTCTTCACAGTCGCCGTTTCCTGGTCCCCAGCTCCATGCCAGCCAGCCAATGTCATTCTTCTGACATTCGTCAATGATGGTCAGATAGGGGATGGCTGGGGTGCAGCCCCCGCCGACATGTGCGAATTCACCGACGATTAGCGGCAGATTCATATCAACGGATTCCTTAATTTCTCCAACGATACGGTCTTCCACTGTATCCCATTCGGAAGTGTCGTGCCATTCCGACGGCCACCACATATGTATTGAAAACATAACATTGTTGTATGGGTCGTGGTTAAAGACCGTTGGTCCAAGTTTTTGCAGGATGTTGATGTTCTGTCCCCAGTTGGTGGCGTCAATGATTAACGGTGTCCTGATTCCCGCATCGCGCATTCGCGTTACAGCCGAGATGTATCCTTTCAGGAAGTCCTGATCTTTCACAACCACGCCCACTTCGTTGCCAATATTGACGAGCAGATCGGTTTCGTACTTCTGAATCACTTCCACAACATCGTCCTGAACCCACCAGTCCACGAGCTGTTCCAGTCCCAGCGCATCGGGCTGCTCGCCTTCAACCCAGCTGCCAGTGGCATCGTGAAGTTCAATCAGCGGAATCATCTGGTTTTCCAGGGTTCGCGCAATAACCGCATCGAGTTTGGAAAGTGAACCGGTGGTGAGCCAGACAATGCGCACCGCATTCGCGCCGGTCTTTGCGATTTCAGGCAGGGAATCCCCATCAATGTCTGTCCAGACAATCATTTTGTTCACGCCGCGTAAAATGACCTGTTCGCCACAGCGATCGTACAAATGCCGGCCGACAACGCGAAGTCCGGGATGGGTGTCGGGACTGGTGTCCACATCCTCGGTAAAATCCGCGTCGATTTCAATTTTATCAATGGTTTCACCTCCGTCCCCTTCGTCACACTTGCCGCAGCTCAGCAGGCAGTAGCCGTCCATCCACGTTTCGTCACATTTGCCCCAGCCCGCCTGTTGCGCACAGGTATATTCGTCACCGGGAACCGGTTCATCCACACAGTCTGAGTCCAGATTCTTCGGTGCAATGTCATCCAGACAGAACTCGAATTCGAATTTTTGTGCCGTATCCCCTGGCACCAGGATGGAGATTGCCTCAATGGGCTCATTATCGTAATAATCCCCCTCGCCACTCCAGCACTTGGTATTGAAGGAATCCCAGGTGATGATGATGCCACCGGAGACTGCCAGCGGGGCGCACCACAAAGTGCCATCCGCCCCAATCAGCTGGACTCTTAAAGGTGTTTCACCAATATTGTCGACATTGATGTACAGCCCATTGGTCTCCGGTACGATACTGTTTTTTTCTGTTTTATCGTCTCTCTCCTGATTCAGATTGACCGCCAGCCAGGGGTTGGAATTGTAGTCTTCCTCGGTGGCGCCGCTGGCGCATATCCGATCGCCGGCTGCGATGTCATCAAAGCCGGCTGGCGAGATGTCGCCTGTCACCGGTTCACTGATCCACGCATATCCCCCACCAAACCCGGAAACGACATATCCGCCATCTTCAACCGCAAATGCCCCGCCCGAATCCCCGTCACTGTCCGAATCGCTGTCTGTATCGCCGTCCGAATCGCCGTCCGAATCGCTGTCCGTATCGCTGTCCGTATCGCTGTCGGTATCAGCATCACTGTCCGATTCTCCCGCGTCATCAGTGCTGTTCTCATTTACAGTGCAGCCTATCCACAGCAGCGCTGCCCATACCCAAAGGAGCTGTTTTAAAAGATACATTTGCATTTGCCTTTCCACGACGCCTTGCCAGAAAACTGCTGGATTCAGGGCGTTAAAAATTGTTTTGAACGGAGGACTCGCTCAAATTACTAAAACGTTTTTCTAACCTGGATTGCAACGCATCTCAACCGAAGAAACAGCTTTTTACCGGGGGGGATCGAAATCACGACATTAAAATCGTAATTTTAAAATCGCGCCGAAGCCCACGGCGAAGGCGGACCCACCACATCATATCGCCACAAAATTCTTACGACAAAAATGGCTACTATTTACAACATCAGTGTGAAAATCGGCTGAAAATCATACGATGGGAAATAAGTGAGGCTGTACGGTGTCAATTCGGCCAGTAACATCGAATTCTAATTTTTCATGAAAACCTGGATAGTCGATGGATCTCTGGGATGAAATTAATGAAGCCTGCTGAAATATTTTTTTTAGTTGCCTCATGGCTATCCCACGCAGGATGTATATTGGTCGGTTTTTGCAGCTCTCCATCCTGAGTCGTTCAGTGAAATGTTTATTGCATGGTTGGATTTGCTCAGGTTGCGACTTGAGGCCACCGGAAAGCATATCGCTGTGGATGGCAAAACCAGCAGGCGGAGCTTTGACCGCGCCAAAGGTCGGAGTGCAGTGCACACGGTCAGCGCTTGAATTCGTGCGTATCGCGGCATCTCCCAACAATGAAGGACCCCTGATTACCTTGCACTTTTTAACTTTTGATTCGTGAGAATTAACCCAGCTTTTGTCAATTTTTTGGACGCAAAACACATCATCTTGTGTGGTGAAGACGATGA
>JAFGWT010000206.1 GCA_016937015.1 Deltaproteobacteria bacterium
CATCCAGGTTTTTCGCCGATGGCGAAACGCATCAATGAACACACCGGCGAGATGGGTGGTCACTAAACCAATGAGCATCCAGGCAAATATGTTATGTACCTGTTTTACGGCGCTGTTTCCCCAGAATGCGTTCATTTGAGTCATCCATCCAGTAACTCCCAGACCGATAATGGACATCCATATGAGTGCATAGACTGCAACGGCTTTGGGATTGAAATAGCTGATTCTGTATTTCAGTGTCAGCAACAATCTCACCACCACCATGGCGGTGCCTGCAAGACCCAGCAATCGGTGGGGACCGTCACCATGGGGCAAAACAAAGGCATTAAGCAAAAACACCATGGCAACTGCCCAGTGAAGACCGCGAAGAACGAGCGGCACTTTTTCCTCCGCCATCAGTGCGCTTCTTCTTTTACCTTCGAACCATCGACTGGATTGAAGTAAATTTCCACTTTCTTTTTGTCTTTATCCCAGCCGTAAATCTCGTAGCAGTTGCCATCGGTGACTTTGAATTCCTCAATTTTGTATCCCTGCTCAATCAGACTGTTTTTGAAGGTCTCTTCGTCCTGCCATTGGCTGCGATCTTCGGTGGTACATTCTGTCTTTGAGCACGATACTGTCCATATTGCCAGAGCCATTATTATCAACGATTTTTTCATGTTTGCCTCCTGTTGTATTTTTTTTGGGATTCGTTTGCGATTTCAATAAACCGAATAATTCCAAATTTCGGATTATGAGTTTTTAATTATGAAAACTCCACCGCGCAATCATTAACTCACATTTTTATGAGAAAACCGGATAGATACTTCCAAACCGGGCATCCTGTTGGACAGCATCAGGCGTGCGCTGTGCAACCTGCAGACTTCGTTGACAAATGCCAATCCGAGTCCATATCCGGCATCGCTTCGATTTTATCCACCCGATAAAACCGCTCCAGCACTTTTCCTTTCAATTTAAAAATGATCATTTGTTAATAATGGGAGTGAAATTTCAAATGTGGTGCCTTTGCCAATGACGCTTTGCACCGAGATGTGTCCGTTATGGCTTTTAATGGTGCCATACACAACCGATAGCCCCAGACCGGTCCCTTCACCTTCTGCTTTTGTCGTAAAGAACGGTTCAAAAACATGCGGCAATACTTCGTCAGCGATACCGCCCCCTGTGTCATGACAGCGGATTATCGCATGGGTTTGGGTGGCGGCAGTTTCGAAACTGAGTGCCCCCCCTGATGGCATGGCGTCTCTGGCATTGATAGCCAGATTGAGCAGACAATTGCTGAGCCTTGAAGGGTCGCCGTTGCACAGCAGCACGCCTTCTGTGCGCTGGAAAACGATATTGATTTTTTTGGTGAAAGATTTTGATATTATTTGAATCAGGTTGTCGACCAGCTGATTCAAATCGATTTGCTTCATTTCGAGTTTCCCTCGCCTGGAAAACAAAAGCAGCTGGCTGGTGAGCGACGATGCATGCTGAACGGCACTGGATATGGCGTTTACTTCAGCTTTAATGTCGCGACCGTCACTCCGATTCATTGAAACCAAATCCAGCGCTCCGGCGATAATGGCGAGTTGGTTGTTAAAATCATGGGCAATGCCACCTGCCATCTGCCCCACCGCGGACATTTTTTCAGACTGATGCAATGATTCCCTCAGTAGAAGTTCCTCAGTAATGTCCTGACACATAATGATGTACGAGCTCGTCTGTTGAATGACAAAAAATCGCACCGTATGCGCAGTACCGGATTTATCGTTCACCTGATACACCCGTTCCCGTTTGCTGGAGGTGCCTAGCTGCCCCGCCTTTTTATCCGCCTCCCAGTCCATCTGCGCTTTGGCACGATAGTCGGGAATTTGAAAAAATTTTTCGTAAGCTGTTTTCGAAGTGGGAATGTCACTTTGATGGTATCCAAACTGAGTGGTGAACGCTTCATTGACAAGCGAAATGCGCCCATCATTTTTTTGAACAAACAGCGGCAGTGGTGCCATAAGCATGAGTTGCCGGGTTTCATCGGCACGCTTTAGCAGCTCCCGGGTATGCTGAATTACCAGCAGATACAGCAACATGGCCGTAAAGGTAATAAACAGCCATCCTTTCCATGTTTGCAGTTCGGTGAGCGCTGTTGTATCGCGGACCAGGGATTCAAGAAACAGATCGGAATACTTAATCCACAGAAAACCAAAAAAGGCATACACAAGCACCACGAAGAAGGGACTGCTTCTGAAGCGCTGAAGATGTTTGAACATGACGGGTATCTTATATCGAAACGATGAAAAAAAGCAGAAATAATTTCCATTTTTGCATCAAATCACCACTGACAGATTCATTTATTCTGATGCACCAGATGACACTCTGTTTGGTTGCGGCTTATTCCCGAAGCCTCTTTGAGCAGCCGCCGTGCGATACACGTGGACATGCAGTGATTCAATAATTTGTCATTATCGTGTCACAGCCTCTGCGCGCTGCGTCATGCATGATTATCTGTATTGACTGATTGAATATCTCAGTCACCCTGGCAACCACTGACAGAAAGGATTCATTAAAAAAATGCGTTACTGGTGACCATTATGACAGAAAAAAACAAATATACATGCACAGATTGCAGCAGGTATGCGCCAAGGGCGGCACATGTATCGATAATGGGGTTTCAATCCCAAAACCCAGGATGGGAAACTGTCTGTGAACACGGCGCGGAAAAATTGCGTAAACAATACATGTTCAGCGCGTTTGATTCCGCTATCAATTTTGCGGAACAGCTCATTTACCTTGCCCGGGAAGAGGGGCATCATCCGGTGATTCGGCTGGAACGAAACACAATGCGCGTTTTTGTGACATGGTGGACCAAAGAAATTAAAGGAATTCATAATCAGGATCTGATTCTGGCAGAGCAGACAGACAAATTGTTTGGCAGACACAGCATCAACGTGTGGTCCTCTGAACTACCGGCTGTATCTGGAGGTGCGTGACCGCCGCATTGCGCTGTTTCACGTCTACTCGTCTGATATCCCGGCTAGCATTTGCTGAAATCCCGTAACGGCATCAGCTGCAGCAATACGTGAGGCACCGTTGTGGTTAAAATCTCCTGGAAAATCGATTCTCGCCTTCTGATGGAAAAACCGAGTTGCGTTATTGTCTCATCGCTCAGAAGACAAAGGGATGAATTCGCTGATGCCGTTGCAGCCGTTCGGTGACGCACGAGGTCCATTGTTTCGCCATATTTGCTTTGCACGTTTAAACCCGAATTCAATTACCGTTTTAGGATACACATGTGCCCTGAAAACATGGCCCTTCAAAACAACGAAACATCATTCCTCTGTTGGCAGCAGTCAGCATGAACGCTGGTTGGTGTTTTTTACCTGAACAGGAAACTTCTCCCAAAACAACACACCATGTTTCGTGGAGACGGTATACAATCTTACATATACAGCTAATCTCTTTTTTAATGAATTCAGGCCTGAGGCTGTAAATATTGTTATACGAATAATTGTTTTATAAAGCGACAAATACGGCAATAGTCTTACCGTGGTTGCGTCAATTACTGCACCGGAGGTTGAGATGAAGATTGAGTCCAATTTATCGAATGAAGTTACGTCCAGTAAGGTTGAGTCCAGAGCCCTGAAAATTGTCTTCGTTGTTTACGTTCTTTTATGCGCAATCGGCATCATCAGTTCGTGGCACCTGGTTGAGGTTTTTCGCCAGACGCATATCGCTCCTGAAGAACACGAAAGCTTTTGCAATATCAGTGAAGGCATGAACTGCGATAAAGTGGCCATGAATGACGAATTTTCGGTTTTTCTCGGAACACCGGTCGCCATATGGGCGATTTCGGGTTACCTGTTTGTCGCGTTACTGGCCGCAATTGCCGTTTTTCGCACACGTGAAAAATTCGGTCACGGCATTCTGTTTTTATTTGGTGTGTTGTTTGTAATCATTTCTCTGTGGCTTATATATGTCATGCATTTTGAAATAGGTTCATGGTGTATTGTATGCCTGTCGATTGATGTGATTAACTGTTCCCTTTTCGGTCTTGGCGTCGCCGCTATCCGAATCTCGAAGAGGGGGGTCATTGAATCGATTCGTTCGGATTTAACGAATGTCTTTCGAGCGCCGTTGCCAGCAGTGGGGCTTGCCATTGCCGGAGCAGGACTGCTGGCGGTGGCTTGGTTTTCGGGGCAGCATCTTCAACAGCATATTCAGGCGGCGCTGGCACAACGAAACGACGCCGTCGATAAACAGGACCAGCCGCAGCCACACAAAATGCTGTACGTGTCTCAAACAGATGAACATCTGGAAGAAAAAAGGTGGTCAAATAAAACAGATGATACGCCACAGGGAAATGCCTGTGATGACAAAAAGAGCCACATTGAATCAGAGGTTCCCACAGTTCGGGTAGGTGTAAGTAAAGAAGGTCGCCACTGGAAAGGGGCCGATACCCCCCAATTGGAAATACAGGAGTTTACCGATTTTCAGTGTCCATACTGTCGCAATGCGCACATGCTGATAAATAAGCTGGTATCCAAATACGCAGGACAGCTTCGGGTGTATCATCGTCATCTGCCGCTGGATCATCACTGCAACAGCCAAATTGGCAGACCGTTTCATCCCAGAGCCTGTGAATTGTCCCGCATCGCTGTCTGTGCAGGCCGGCAAAACCGATTTTTCGAAATGACCGATTACCTGTTTCACAATGCAAAGGAAATTCAGTCTCAGAATCTGTCGGCCCAGGACATCGCCAAAGCATTGGCGCTGGATTTGGGAAAATTCGATTGTTGCATGGATGATCCGGAATCCATGATTCCCATCGAAACAGATTTGACAGAAGCAGCCAAACGAAATCTTCGAGGCACCCCAGCGTTTATCGTGGGAGACCAGATATATTACGGAAAAATTCCCGAAGACGCATTGGAAAGTTTGAATGGGGGAAAAGCTGAAAACCACGAATAAAAAAATGATACTGCCTGACCGACCAGAAGGATACGATACTGAGATGAATCATCATCATAAAAAATATCTTTTTGTATATGGGCCTGTTGCATCCAGACGTTTGAAACGTTCGCTGGGGGTGGATTTAGTTCCTTTTAAAACCTGCTCGTACAACTGTGTGTATTGCCAAATCGGTAAAACAAAAAAATGTACACTGGACAGAATGGAATACATGCCGGTTCAAGGCATACTCGAAGAGCTAAGGGAAAAACTGAAATCTGCTGCCCCCCCAAACTATATTGGTCTGGCGGGTTCCGGAGAACCCACGTTGCACTCCCGTATCGGAGAAATCATAGAGGGCATTAAAGCGCTGACAGACATCCCGGTAGCTGTGTTAACCAACGGGTCGTTTCTTTGGAAACCAGAAGTTCGTGCAGGCCTGGCCGGCGCCGATCTTGTGTTGCCTTCTTTGGATGCGGGCAGTGCCGAGGTTTTTCATTGCATTAACAGACCGCATCCAGACATAACGTTCGATAAAATGGTAAATGGTCTTGTGGATTTTTCACATGCCTTCCAGGGACGAATTCACCTGGAAGTGTTTATCGTGAAAGGCATAAACGATTCGGTCGATTCGGTAAAACAAATTGCTGCAATCACCAAAGACATGAGACTTGATCGGGTGGACCTGAATACAGTTTCCAGACCGCCTGCCGAAAACGTCACAGCGAGTCCATTTGAAGCGCTTGAATCAATGTGTACTATCTTCCCTTGTGATACACGAGTAATCGCTGAAACACACCGAACAATGATTGCTACCCATCAGAGCGCAAGCGCTGAAAGTGACATTGTTGCACTTTTGAACCGACGTCCCTGTACAATCGAGGGCGTCGCAAAGGGACTGGGGCTGCATCCTAACGAAGTGGTAAAGCATTTGGATGTGTTACATTCGCGAGGCGTCATTCGAGCTGTTCGAAGCAACGAAGCCGTTTTTTATGAAGGAATATGGACAGCATGAAATTGCCATGTTTTTTATCGAATAGCTACTGAGCCAATGGCTCGAACACATGACCGCAAACTATTGGAGTGGTAGAATGGCGTTTTTATCCAACGTATCGCTATCTTCCGGATTGCTGAATTCGCTTGCTAAAATTTATGTTTCCATAATGGAAATAAACGAGACAGAAATAGAGATACCAGCGTCCGGGTTTTAAAGCTTTGGTGATTTTTTTGCGCGTCGGCTGAAAACAGGGTCTCATCCGGTGTGCCAGGGAAATAATGCGGTTGCCAGTCCCTGTGACAGCGTCGTCACGGAAATTGGGAACATTGACAGCAATATGAGCACTACCCTGAAAATCAAGAATGCGTATTACCGAGTTGGGGAATTGACTGCGCATGAAAAGGATGCAGTCGAATTTGCGGGAGGGCGCTATGTTGTCCTGTATCTGAATCCCGGTGATTACCATCGCGTATGCTCAATTTTTTTTTTTAATAATAAGGCAAATTCCGGCAAACGTAATTGCCCCGTTGATCATCAGCAACTCATAGCCAAAGGCGTAATTGGCAAATTTTTTGGAGCAGTAATCGATGCAGAAGGAAATAGCGGGCGACAAAATGGCCACAAGTGGCGTCCACTTGTCTTTAATTGCAAACGGCATAAACAATCCAAAGGCAAACAGCCCCAGCAGCGGTCCATACGTGTATGACACGATAGTATAAATGGCATCAATAGCGCTTTTGCTATTCAGCGCTCTAAACAGCAGAACAAGAAAAAACAAAAACACCGTAAATCCAAAATGAATGACCATTCGCTGTCTGGTTGAGTGTTGAGTGTTCGATTTGCCGATATTTAAAATATCAACCGAAAATGATGTCGTCAGCGATGTCAGTGCCGAATCTATACTTGAAAACGTAGCGGCAACGATGCCTGTCACAAAACAGATTGCGGCAAAAACTCCTGTCTGATTTGCGAAGGAAGGAACAATGTCATCGCTTGCCGTTGGCAGCATAATGCCCCTCTGAGACGCATATACCAGAATCAGCGCGCCCAGAGAAAGAAAGATCAGATTTACCGGAATAAACGCAAAGCCATACCAGAGCATGGTTCGCCTGGCGTCCTTGCAGGTTTTGCAGCTGAGATTTTTCTGCATAATGTCCTGATCGAGCCCCGTCATCACAATTACAACAAAAATACCGCTGAAAAACTGTTTGAAGAAATTTTGTCGACTGTGCCAGTCCTCAAAAACGAACACAAGGGACCACTGACTTTCAGAGATTGTTTTTGCCGCTGACACTATATTTAAATCCAACCGAGCCATTACATCAACGAGTAGCAATACCGCTGCCAAAACAAGTGCAATGGTTTGAAAAAAATCAGTCCAGACAATGGTTTTTATCCCGCCTTTGAAGGTGTACAGGTAAACAATGAACAATGTTCCACCCATGGTAAGGGCAAACGGTATTCGCCACGCATCAAAAATGAACTGCTGTAAAACAATTGCCGCCACGTAAAGGCGGGCTGCGGCGCCGACCGATTTCGACAAAATAAAAAAAAGCGAAGCTGTTCGCTGTGAGATGGTGCCAAAACGGTTCCCCAGATAGCTGTATATACTGGTCAGATTCAATTTGTAATAGAGCGGTAACAGCAATGCAGCGACCACAAGATAACCAAAAAAGAAACCCACAACCATTTGCATGTAAGTAAATTGAACCGAACGTACCATCCCTGGTACAGAAATGACCGAAATACCGGAAAGCGTTGCCCCTATCATTCCCACCGCAACCACAAACCATGGTGACCGCTTTTCTCCTGAGTAGAAAGAATCGGATCCATCCGCGGCACGGCCGGTTACAAAAGAAATGATTCCAATCATTATAAAGTAAACAACAAGAATAACAGCAATGATCGATGATGACATACGGTTTGCGTTCTAAAGACTTAATTCTTTTCAATGGGGTACTGGGGGATTATAAGAACTGATTCCATTTTGTCTTATATATACATCTCTTTGACCGGCGCATATGGCGCTGTAGTATTTAGTAAATCGGCTTCGCAGTTTTCCTTTATCATAATATTCCGTCCGTTCGATTTAAGCCAGTTCCTTTTCTATTACCTTTTCGCCAACGGATTTGGTTTGCGCCGATGCGTAGTCGTCAAGATATTCCCTGAACGTCAGGACCGCATTCAATTTGCAGAATTTGCCTTCGGTGCCGCTGTGAAGCAGTCTCATGATTTTATCGCCAGTTCTGCCGCATCGATAACCGGCAGCGCAAAAGGACGTGATCATCCCCATCTCCGCCAATTCCCTAACAACCTCATCAAGGGAACGTGTATCGCCAAGCATGAATTGCTGATGATCAATTCGCTGTTCAGATTGCTGCGCATAGGCGCCAACGCCGATTTTACTGGACGCATCGGTCTGAGTGCATCCGCTGGTAATGGACTGCATGCGTATCTGCGGCATTTCACGTGCCGTCACGATGAGACCGGTGTAGGGAATCGCCAGACGAATGACAGTGATCATTCTTTTGAAAAGTTCATCATTCACCAGATACCTGGAATTAACATGAATGGATGATCCGCTTGCGGACGTTAGTCTCGGCACAGAGACAGTATGTGGTCCAATATTGAACTTCTTTTCCAAATCCATGGCATGTGCCACGAGTCCCAGCACCTCATACTTCCAGTCATTCAGGCCCAGCAACGCACCGGCCCCCATATCATCCACTCCCGCTTCCATGGCGTGATGAAGCGCATAAAGACGCCACCGATAATTGGCCTTGGGTCCAAAAGGGTGCATCTGTCTGTACGTTTCTTTGTGATAGGTTTCCTGAAACACCTGAAATGTCCCGATGCCCTCGCTGTGAAGCTGCCGCAGCGCATCGACAGTTATCGGTGCCGCATTAATATTGATACGCCGAATTGATGTTGAATTGCCGCGTGGGGTTTTCTCCTTCACGCTGTAAATGGTTTTCAGCGAACTGCAAATATAATCAACATCTGAGACAGGATGTTCGCCAAACACCATTATCATTCTTTTATGCCCTTCGGATAATACTTTCCGGGTTTCCTCGCAAATTTCCATCATCTCAAGCGTACGTCGCTTTTCTGCGGCATTGTCGCTTCTGAAGCCATAGTATGCGCATCCGTTGACGCAACGATTGCTGCAGTAGAGCGGCGCAAAAAACACAATGCGCTGGTCGTACACCTTGCGTTTCACTTTGAGACCCGTATCCGCCATTTCGTTGAGCAAATCCGGGTCGGTAACATTCGCGAGGACTGCGGTTTCTTCGGGAGTCAGTCTTTCGATGGTCAGCGACTTTTCCAGAATATCTCTCACATGGCAGATGTCAGGATTACGATTGCGTTCAAGAATCTGTTCAATGGCGCACTCATCGACAAAATCTCGCTCGCCATTGAGGTATTTAGTTATTTCGTTTTTCCGAATTCTGCTTTTCGACCATTGGTGGATCTCAGTGAGCGGCATGTTCAGTTCCACCCCGGTTGAATCTGTCATCGAGAAAATCATGCATGCTTTTTATGGCGCCAGCGAAAATTCGAATGAAGTTCCGACACGGCAATCTCTGACTTTTTGGGCATCGTAAATTTTTTTTAGAATTTGTATTGTTTTTGTTTTTCGAACGAAGGGAACCGGCAGCTTGTCGGTGCAGTGGTTTAAATACAAATGGGGACTGTCGTATTTCATTTGGAGCTGCGTTGCCACATGTGAGACTTCCTCGGGCGTATGACGCACCATGTGTGTGCCGCCAATAATCGCTTTGATGGGCGTCCCCGCGTTTAATTGCTTTACCTGTTCGCAAATATTGAGGATGCCGGCGTGGGCGCATCCCACAATAATCACCGTGCCATCTATTGTATTTAGCACCAGACTGATATCATCTTTAACCGGATCAACCCGCCATTGGCCATCAGCATGATGAAAAATATTGGGTTCAATACCCTCTTTTTCAGCCCGCTGAACAATCTCACCGGTGGTCTTTAACGCCGGTGCAATCTGTTGCGGTTTGTCAGTCAGATGAAAATTGAGCTTAGTTTCCTGAATCCGGTTTAAATCCGGGAATCCAAGCGATTTGACAAAAAAGCCCGTTTTGGCAATTTTTTTTTCACGCACAGCGGAGTGGGCAAACACTGGCAAGGCAACCGAGTCATTTCGATTGTCAAGTAAATGGGGCAACCCGCGGGTGTGATCATAATGCCCATGGGAAAATACCAGCTTCGAAACAGCGCCTGGGTCTATTCCCAGCAGCGCCATGTTGTGCAGTAATATTTTTCCTGACGCCCCTGTATCAAACAGAACCTGTTCTTCCCCAATAGTAATCAGGAAGCTTTGGCCGTGATCGCCTTTTAATCGAGAATTGGGTTTCGTGTCATTGCTGTAGAGATTTAGAATTTGCGCTTTCATACTCAATCGTTTTTCAGAGTCTGTCGTTAAATGCAATCTTATATCGTTTACGATGTTTGCGTTCATATTACCCGTTCGTTATGAAGCGGGTGAAACAAATATTTGCATTTTCAGGTTTTGGGTATATATTCATAATGCGTTTGTCGGTCTCACCGTTAAAATGGCGACTTTTTTTAAGGAGGAAATATGCCGAGACCTTTTAGAGGCAGAAAAATTGGATACAGACAGGAAGTGGATTTTTATAAGCCGGCGGGGGTGAGACTTTCGGGCCTAACGGTGACTGAAATAAAAATTGATGAAATGGAAGCGATACGACTGGTGGACATGGACGGCTGCAACCAGAATGAGGCTGCGCAGAAAATGAACGTATCTCAGTCGACAATTGCGCGTCTGCTGGAGACCGGCAGGCGAAAAATCGCGACTGCACTGGTGCGGGGGCAGGCCATTGCCATCCGCCCAGGCAGCGCACCCCTTGAGTTTTACAGACACAAACGTCACGAATAGGAAAACATTATGAAAATTACGGTTGCAAGTGGAAAAGGGGGAACTGGAAAAACAACTTTTTCGGTGAACCTGGCATACGCGCTGGCACAGCGTGGCAAAAAGGTACATTTGCTGGATTGTGATGTGGAGGAGCCCAACGATCATCTGTTTGTGTCCGCCCAATTTACCAAAAGCAGTAATGTGGAAATTCCCAAACCGTTTTGGCATTCAGACAAGTGCACCTGTTGCGGGAAATGTGCAGACGCCTGCCGTTACAATGCGATAGTTGCCGTCCGGGAAAAAGTTTTGATTTTTAATGAACTGTGTCATTCCTGCGGCGCATGCATCCACGTTTGCCCAAACAGCGCACTGACCGAAATAAATGTGCCTGTCGGCGTGGTTCAATCCGCGCCGGAGGCCACCCCTTTCGCCTTTACCCAGGGATTGCTTAATATCGGTGAGGCGCTGGCGCCTGAAGTTGTTCGAGCAGTAAAAAAACATGTGGACGATGACGCGATAAATATTATTGACGCATCGCCGGGCACCGCGTGTCCGGTGGTTGAAGCGGTCGAAGGTGCTGATGTCTGTTTTCTGGTCACGGAACCCACGCCATTTGGTTTGAACGATCTTAAGTTGGCGGTGGGGCTGACATTAAAGGTGGGCACGCCAACCGGCATCATTGTTAACCGCTCCGACGGCAGTGACAGAATCATTGCCGATTACGCCGAGGAGGTGGGTGTTCCCATCGCCGGCCGCATCCCCTTTAATCGGGCATATGCCGAATCCTATTCAAAAGGAGAAATTCTCGCCAGGCAGTTTCCGGAATTTGAGAAAAATCTGCTGAGTATTTTCGACAATATGCTGACCGCCTGTCCACAGGTTTCAGAGAAGGAAGTATTCGATTTGGCAGCAGCTGACTCCCTGCCGCCGTTTGAAGCAGGCACTGCGTCCAACTATCGGGAAATAACAGTCATCAGCGGTAAGGGCGGCACCGGAAAAACAACGGTTACCGCGTCGCTGGCGCAGCTGGCGAAAAACAAAATTCTGGCAGATAACGACGTGGACGCAGCGGACCTTCATTTGTTACTGGCACCCAGGGTGCGTGAGAGCCATGATTTTTCGGGTGGCGTCATCGCCAATATTATTGCGGAAAAATGCACTGCATGCGGGTTTTGCGAGGATGCATGTCATTTTAACGCGATACAAAAAATTGCAGAAAGCCGGGACGGAATTGTCGACATGTTTGTTGCAGACCCCCTTAAATGCGAAGGCTGTGGTCTATGTGCCCTTGTTTGCCCACACGACGCCGTCACCCTCGAAAATAAAGTTAATGGGCGGTGGTATGTATCGCACACTGACCATGGCCCCATGGTGCACGCCCGACTTGGCATTGCAGAGGAAAACTCGGGGAAGCTGGTGTCGAAAGTTCGTGAGCGGTCCTGGCAACTGGCCAAAGAATACAGACAGGAGCTGATATTGGGTGATGGCCCTCCAGGTACCGGGTGTCCCGTGATGGCGTCGGTGACAGGTACGGATATTGTTGTAATTGTTACGGAGCCAACGGTTTCGGGCGTCCACGACATGGAGCGCGTTTTGAAACTGACGGCTCATTTTCAGGTTCCTGCGTTTATTGTGATTAACAAGGCGGATTTAAACGCGCAGCAGGCAGCGAGAATTGAAGAAATCGCTGCGCTGAATGGGGCCGCTGTTATTGGCCGAATTCCATTTGATCAAACAGTCAGTGATGCACTGATGGCCGGAAAAACGGTGATCGAATTTAAGGATGGCAAAGCCCGGCAGGCCCTTTTGAACATCTGGGCGAAAATAAAAACCGAACTCAACAAAATGAATGGAGAGTAAAAAATGAAAATAGCTATTTCATCAGATGGAACCACTTTGGATTCTTATGTGGATCCGCGTTTTGGGCGATGCCCATATTTTTTAATCGTTGATTTGGAGACCCTGAATGCTGAGGCAATTGAAAATCCCAATGTTTCTTTGGGGAGTGGCGCGGGGATTCAAACCGGGCAGTTGATTTCAAAGCATGGTGCGCAGTGCCTGCTCACCGGTAATTGTGGCCCAAACGCGTTCAGAGTGCTGGACGCTGCTGAAATTCAGGTGGTGACCGGCGTCAAAGGCAATATCCGAGAAGTGATTGACCAGTTTAAAGCAGGAAAATATACCCTGGCAAAACAACCCAATGTGGAAAGTCATTATGGGATGAATAAGGTTGCTACCGACAGCAGCGCCGCAGGGAACACAATAGGTATGGACGCTGATCGCGGCCAGACAGGTGGCGGCATGGGCGGTGGACGCGGAGGCGTGGGCGGTGGACGCGGAGGCATGGGCGGCGGACGTGGTGGTGGCATGGGCGGTGGACGCGGAGGAATGGGGGGTGGTCGTGGTGGCGGCATGGGCGGTGGACGCGGAGGTATGGGGGGTGGTCGTTGTGGAAATTGACATGTACCATCAGTTGAAAAAATCGTTTGGTGAATTGGTTGTAAAAGCGGGACTGGCAGAATCCAAAATAAGTGTGACGGCCAGAAAATTAAGCATCGAGGAAGCCATTGGAAAAACCGAACGAAAGGATTTTCCGCTGCTTCAGGGAAAAGAGAGCCTGATGCAGGCAGAATTTATGGGCGCGGTGGGGCAGGCGTTTACCGATATGCCGGCTAATTTCCGGGGACAGATTAAGGATATTTTAAATTTGGAAATGAACAGAAACAGTGACCGGGCGTTGTTTATTGCCACCCTGAATGCGGTGATGCGACATCTGGGTAAAGCCGACCGGACCATTCATTGCAAGAACAGTGAACCCGAGATGTGTTCAATGAAAATTGCACAAACGATAACCGAAAAGTTCGGCATTGAAAAAACGATTGGCGTCGTTGGTTTTCAGCCCGCCATCATCGACAACTGCGCGAAAATCGTTACACCAAAAAATGTAAGGGTGGTTGACCTCGATAAAGATAACATTGGCAAGACCATATACGGCGTTCTGATACAGGATGGCTTTACCACGACAGAAAAGTTGTTTGAGGAATGCGACGTTGTTTTGGCCACAGGATCCACGATCGTGAATGATACCCTGAAAACATTACTCGCTTTGGCTGAAAAGCATGGAAAACCACTTTATCTCTTCGGCACCACCATCGCCGGCGCCGCAGAAATTTTAAAGCTAAAGAGGCTATGCTTTTATGGCGCCTGACGCATTAACGCCAATACATGAAGCCCAATAACCGTTGTTGCCCGTGTGTCACGATGAATTACTTTATTTAATGGAATGCATTAAGTGGAAGCCGTCCATAACCTGGGAATGCCATGAACAGAATATTGGGGCCATAAACCAGATATTTTGCGTTGCCAGGTAGCACATTTTTGTGGATTTATTTTGGAAAAACGACGCAGCACATGTGAGGAAACTGCTCTGAATAAATTTAAAAGGGTAAAACTGTCCCCCCCTGCATCAAAAAGAAGGCTGTCATTTCCGACCCATGGAGTCACATTGTAACCAGTTAATATTTTAGAAAAAACCGTTAATTGTTTTCTTCCGTTGTCGTCTCTATTGCTGGTTTGGCGCACAGGCAAGTGCGTACGCTATCTGACAAAGTGTGATGTTAAAGGAGTAGCAAAATGGCAAAAAAAAGAATTTATTTAACGGTGCTGATATCTGTCATTCTATGCACGTGTTTGATTGCAGGGTGTGGCGAAGAAGAATCAGATTCGGTGAATCCTAATGGGGAGGACACCAATGTCAGCAACAATAACGACAGTGATTCAACACCGACTTCGACAGGAAGCTGGCTCGTTAGAAAAGTGATACCTGACAGCCCCTTTAAGCCCCCTTCGATTGAAGGCGTTGTGGACGGTATTGTCGCGGAACTGAACAAAGTTCCCCACAACCCCCAAATGAAACTGTCTTTCATGCCCAAGGAGCTTACCGGTTTCTGGGAAACCACCATTGATGGCGCAGCGGACGCTTTCACTGAATTGCAGGTGATCAGTACAACTGTTGCTCCGGAAGAAGCTGATGTGGAAGATTTTGATGCCGGCGCTGCTCAGGCTGCTCTTATTGACGAACGCATCGCTCAGGGATATGCCGGTATCGGTGTGGCATCTCATAATGACACCATTGTGCCCTCCATTGATGCAGCGGTTGCAGCAGGTATGACGGTAATCACTTTTGATAGCGATGAGCCCGACTCCGCGCGACAGCTCTATATTGGAACAATCAATACATCAGCTGGAAAGACCGGTGGCGAAACGCTGGCAAATCTGCTTGGCGCCAATACTGGTACCGTTATTGTACTTGGCTTTGATGACATTGGCTGGGTGGGTGGATATGAGCGGACACATGCGGCGGCAGACGCACTGACTGCCGCTGGACAGACTGTGAGCATCTATCATACCGACTGGACGGATCAGTCTTTGAATGAAGCGGGCATGGTTGAAATTATGCAAACAGCTGACCCGCCCGTAATTGGGTGCATCGGTGTATTTTCAAATGCCCATCTGTGCGCCAGCGCTGCAGATATCGCCGGTGTTGCTGACAGCGTAACCAACGTTGCCTTCGATTTCGAAGCCGAAACCATCGCCTTTATGGAAGCTGGAAAAATATCAGCGACGCACGTTCAACGTCAGTACTACATGGGATATGTTGTTCCTTATCTGTTATATGCCTCTCAGGTTCTTGGCATGGATCAGGTTCGGACTCTCGCGGCGGGAATTATGTTGGATGCAGAGACAATTGATACAGGCCTCGATGTCGTTACACCGGACACACTCGATGTTTACTACACCTTTATGAACAGCCTCACTCTCTGATTTGTCCTGAAGAACAATTCTGCGATAAGCCATCCTCCGAATTTTCATGGGTCAGTTTTGCTGTCTTTCGATTTTTTACCTGCCACCATGATCATCAGCTGCCGCAAACCCGGAAGGAGAATGGAGGAACAAACCTTTTGCCCAGGTGCATAGTGCCCAATCATTGTCAGGTCCCCTGATTGTGATTTAGCTGGAATGGCGCAAAGCTACTTTCAAACGGGCAGGGGTAAGACCTCGTCCCCCGCGCTTTGGAGGTCTGGAACGCGCTCTGAGCGCATCTTTCCAACGAAACTGTCAAATATATGTGTCGTCATGCCCGCGAAGGCGGGTTTCGCGAAAAGCTGTTTTCGCAACATGAAAAGCAAAATCCGTCGTCCCCGCGGAGGCGGGGACCCAGTAAATGCAC
>JAFGWT010000207.1 GCA_016937015.1 Deltaproteobacteria bacterium
ACACTCTCCGTATCGCCCGCACTGCCGGTATCCACAACACTCTCCGTATCGCCCGCACTGCCGGTATCCACAACACTCTCCGTATCGGCCCCGGGTTCCGTCATCGTATCAGCGTCAGTGTCGCTTCCCGTTTCCACTGCAGAACCTGTGTCCGTTTGCATTTCAGTGTCAAACGCTGCGGCACTGCCTGATTCGGTATCGGAGGCGGTATCCGCAATAGTTGCAGAATCGGTATCTCTCACGCCGGTACCATCCAAAGTGTCATTGTCTGTGTCTGTTTCGAATGATGTGGAAGTGCCCCCGTCGTCTTCGGAGTCCGTCCCAACGGCATTTTCAAAACCAATGCGCCCACACCCGGCAAAAAAAATAGCTGTGATAAAAAGAAGCGTCCTTGGGCCAATTAAACGGCGGCGCAATCGAATATCCTCCATGCTTACTAATTACAAGTCCCAAGGGTTCCGTCGTTATGCCACTTAAAATTATCTGACTCCCAATCGGTGTAATACTGTTGTTCGTTGTTGTAAGCGAACCCAACAAACGTGAACCACTTCGATCTCGTGTCATTCTCGTTATCCATTTCATCAGACCAGAGAATGTTTTGGGACGCATCGGTGACCCGTACCCAGTCCACCTGAAGCATTTCGGTGGTAAAATCCCCTGCTATGGTACCGGCCATATCTCCGCCCAGTGCCACATTCAGAATAATTCGATGGGCATGGGAATCGGCATCATTATATGTCCGGGTTGCCTGATCCTCCCCATCAAAAGTGTAAGTGATGCTGTCACCGTTAAAACGAACCCCATAGGTGTGCCATTTTTCGGGCCCTCGGCTGCTGAACGGCACCTGGGCTGGACTGTTATGGTCTACCGGGAATGCGGGTTCCCCCCACTGATTGGTCTGATAGTGCGTGGCATCGTATGCACCAATCCACTCCATGATGTCGATTTCTCCGCATCCAGGCCAGCTCACATTTCCGCCGTATCCCCGATCGCTGGAATTACTCCCCATCATCCAGAAGGCGGGCCATGAACCGTCCACATACGGGTCGTTCGCATCACAGCGTTTCAGCGTCAGCTTTAAACGGGCACGCACCCAGGTGCCTGCATCATTGGGCACCTCATAGCGGCTGTTCAGTCGCCCCGACGTGTACTGCGCACCATGGTCATTTTCCTTCAATCCTATCAGGCTGAGAATGCCCTGCGCCTCATCGTCGGCATCCGTGTCGGTGTCCGTGTCGGTGTCCGAGTCCGTATCCGAGTCTGTATCCGAATCCGTATCTGAATCCGTATCCGAATCCGTATCCGAATCCGAATCCGAATCCGTATCCGAGTCCGTGTCCGTATCCGTGTCCGTATCCGTATCGGCATCGGTGTCGCCGACGTCGCAGCAAATTGGCGTGTCGGATGGGCAGGCATAGTCCGTCAGATAGGTGCCATTCAGCTCCCGACAGGCGCCCTGGGCGACACAGGTGCCGGGGCAATCCGTATCGGAATCCGTATCCGAGTCAGTATCGGAATCCGTATCGGAATCCGTATCAGAATCCGTATCTGAGTCCGTATCTGAGTCGGTATCGGAGTCCGTGTCGGAGTCCGTATCGGAATCTGTATCGGAGTCGGTGTCAGAATCCGTATCAGAGTCCGAGTCAGAATCGGTATCAGAATCAGAATCAGAGTTTATGTCCGAGTCTGTGTCAGTGCCGGAATTCGTTCCGGTACGGGATCCTGCCTCGCCGCAGGCGAGAAAGGCCAAACTCAATAATAGAAAATAATGGAATTGAGAAAATTTCATACCATGGGTCCTGTCAAAAAAAAGCAGATTAAAAAATCAATGCCATCAATCCCGTGGATTCATAGCGATTGGAAAAAGAGCATCCGGAATCAGCGCTTTTTTGGGATTTGTTATCGCTATCGTCTTGCTTGTCCGCATCGTCATCGCTGTCGCTGTCACTATCGCTGTCAGCATCACTATCACTATCACTGTCGCTGTCGCTGTCACTGTCGCTGTCGGCATCACTGTAATAGTCCACATCCCCATCCACATCCGCATCGCCCCCATTGGATTCGCAATCCTGCGGAGGCCCTTCGGCGCCGTCTTCAGTTAAGGATAAAACCGCAGCGCCACTGCAGATGTTCACATTGCGACTGGTATGAGTGGAAAGCCCAAATGGAGAATCCCATGATCCAAACAGCCATCCACCTGGCATCTCTTCGAATTCCTCTTTCCACTCCAGGGAAAAGTCGCTGCCATTATCGCCCTTGCCCGGTGTGTAGGATGAATAACGTACCCAATCAATATACTCGTACACGGGAAGAGATGCGTCGTCGAAATTGCCGCCAAAAGACCGATTGCCGACCCACAGATTAAATCTGAACTGCATACCATCCTGCGCATTTTCCTTAAATCCGTCCACCGCGTCACCGGATACCTCACGAATCATTTCGCCATCCAGGAAAAAGCGAATGCTATCCGGCGTCCATTCAAAGGCATGAACGTGATAGCCATCACACAGATTGTCGTCGGTTGCGGTTCGCTCTGAAATGTCACTCTTGTCGTCCCCCAGACCCCAGTGAATGTTGGTATTGTATCCGTTGCAATCGTCTGTGATTTTCTCAAAATCCAGTTCATTCCAATACACACTGCTCATTTCCGAATTCGGCTTCCAAAGGAAGAAGCTCGATACAATCCCATCTCCAGCGCCAAAACGAACCCTGGCTTCGTATCTGCCATAGGTGTAAGCCTTACTGGTATAAAGCTCCGCGCCAGATACAGCCAGAGCCTGTCCTCCCATTGTGGAATAAGTCATAAAAAGCAAAATCATCATTAACAAGCGTCGCATAAAACCTCCAAAACGTAGAATCAGTTCAACAAGCGATAAAACAAAAATGCGTCCCTGGTGTGCCCTTTCGAAAAGCACAGGTTACAGAAATCTTAGCATTTTATTTGGGTGGAAGCGCCAAAACCTTACAGGTGAGCAGTGAAAAAACAGATTCAATTGCCCGTTCCATCGATTATATGTTGCACTCATCCAAGTTCTTTGCTGTAAACAGGTGATGCAACGCAGCGAGGTACAAAGTTGAGAAATAATGTGTTTTCAATAAGATTGAATATGCATGCCAGCTGTGTTTGCCATTTTCAGTTGCTGAATATCATACTGGCCTCCTGCCTTCTGTTTCTGACAGCCGGTAAAAGTTCTGCCGACGACACCGCCACTCACAAACCCGTGCTTTTAATGTTGTTTGTTGATGATTCAGAACTCTCTGAAACCGAAACATCTCTATACGAAGAACTTAAACTCTACATTCAAACCCATCAGGTGGCCGTTGAATATGGGTTTCGATTCACCGGGACCACCATACCGCAACAAATCGAAGGGATTCGTCAGCTTGAAAAGGCCCAAAACTGCGATGCGGTTATTTGGATAACCCCCAAAGACAGCCAAACGGTGACGTTGCAGATGGCCGTGCTGGCAAAAGGACAGTTCACCATTCGCTCGGTGGACGCCGATGTTGACCCAACGCAATCCGGTGAATTGACCATCGCCGTCCGTGAACTGCTGGCCGATATTCAGATTCCCATGACCCCCACCCCGGTGCCCAGGCAGCCGCCCAAAGAAGATGGCGAAATAAAAACCGCTGGCATCGTGCCACTGCCGCCCCAAAGCAAAAACCACCCCGCCCCCAAACCCACCCGAATTGTCCTCTCTTTGGATGGCGGCATCTAAAGCGCGGTCAAACAGCATGATTTATCGCCTGTTATTTTGTTTGGCACTGTCGGTTTTGGCCTTTGGCATCCATCGGGCATTTGGGTTTCATCCACTTTTTTTGCGGGTGGCTGTTTGCCTGAAAAGCAGGCCAACACTGCACTTAAAACATATGGATTGGGGGCAGGCGCGTTGCTGGGATACCTGTGGAACAAAAAATTCACCGCTATCGGCCCGTTCATTGGCGCAGGGATGCAGTATCAGACCGTACAAATATCGCTCAGTGATTCGATTAATCATAAGGAAAAATGGTGGCGCAAAGGGGTCAATGGGGGTCTGCTGGTGCTTATTCCGGTGAGCACCGCCATCCAGATACACATCCGACCGGCCATTAATCTGAATGTCACTCAGACAATTTTCAAAAAAAAGTCCAATGAATCAGTTATTTACGAGACCCCGTATCTAACCGGCAGTCTCGCGGCCGGTATCGTTTTTGCATTTTAGCAATTTTAAAGGTAAGCTTATCAACCACAAAAACAAATAATACCTGCAGATGGCTTGATACCCGAAGTCGTTGCAGTCAAATTAAAGCTGAGATGCAGGCAAGCCAAAAGGAAAAAATCGGGGATGACATTCAATCCCTTTCCGACAGCGCTCTAATGAAAAGCCTTGAAAAAGGAAACATGAGCGCACTGGAAGAGATCTATATGCGATACGGCGATATGGTCAAAACGGTCATATATCGAACAATCCCCAATGTGGATACTGCGGATGTGGAAGATTTAACACAGGAGATTTTTATCACGCTGCTTCGTTCAGCCAGCCGATTTGATGGTTCAAAACGGTTGAGGCCGTGGCTTTACGGCATTGCCGCCAACAAGGCCGCAGACAGCCGCCGAAGCACTTGTCTTCATGCCGCCCTGCTCAACCGTCACAGGGTTGCTGAGCAATTGGTACAGCCCCCGTTTACCGGCAGCGTCGATACCAAACTGGATTTGCGAAAGCAGTTGACGCAGGCGTTCAGCACACTGCCGAGGGAACAGCACGACGTCATGGTTCTACACGTTATTGAAGGATTTAAAGGTGCGGAGATAGCCGACATTCTGGGAATCGAAGTCAACACTGTCTGGGTACGGCTGCACCGGGCGCGAAAAAGACTTTTTGAACAAATGACCCTGAGCACAAAGGATGAATTTTGAAAAAGGCACCATCAACAGGCATCCAGTGTTTGCAGCGAGAGGATTTTCTCGACGAGCGCCTTTCCCAGGAGGACCACATGCAATTTGAAGCGCATCTGTCCGAATGTGATGACTGCAACCAGTACGTTGGCACCTGGAAAGACATCAGGCACGCGTATGCCGACTGGGCGGCGCAACCGATTGCGCAGCAGCCAGCCCCGCCCTGCCGGGACGATGCGAGGCTTTTTGTAAATAACCTGAAAAATAAACTGGCAGCGTCCCCTGTACCGCCATCTCGGGTGAGAAATCCGTTTGTTTTCCAAAGGCTGGTTCCTCTGGCAGCGGCAGTCACCATCGCCATCGCCGCCATCGTGTACTTGCGCATCAGCGCACAGGCCGGTGACACAAATCAAAAAGTAATCGTACACCCACCAGAGCCTTCTGCCTCCGCCACCCAAAGCGGGTGGACACAATGCACCGTATGGCGCGTTTCAAAAAACGCCACGGCCAAAGAGTCACTGATTCTGAAGGACGGCGTTTCCCTGCAGACTGAATCCAATGAGCGAATCATTGCCAATGTTGGTATTGCCAATGTTGGTAATAACCATGTTGGTAATGCCAATGTTGGTAATGCCAATGTTGGTAATGCCAATGTTGGTAATGACACAATTGGAATGGACAAAGAGAGCCGACTTGCATTCGCGCATATTCACCCAAATAAAACAGAGCTGACACTGCAGCGGGGAATCGCCGTCTTCGATGTGTCGCCAAGAACGGACGGCAACCGGTTCCGCGTTTTTGCAGGCGACACCGTAATCACCGTCATTGGGACCCGATTCGCAGTGGAAAGGCATGATGGCAACGTTATTGTTGGTGTGGGCAAAGGGACTGTTCTTGTGCAGCGGCAAAACGAACAGCTTAAATTGACTGCGGGTAACAGTATTACCGTGTTTCCCGGGCAGCCACTCTCAGATTTGGTTTCACCACTTGGCGGCGAGAAACAGCTGTTAATGGAACAGCTTCTTTCAAGAGAGCCCGTTTCCGCCATGGCCGCGGCCAATTCTGAAATCCCTGAGCATAAAAAACGCGACGACGCCGAAAAAGAAAAAAATGGCAGGACCAGGTATTCCAGAGAACTCACCCAATGGCGACAAATGATACTGGCGGGTCAACACAGCGAAGCCGCCCGTCAAATCCAGTCGTATCTGGCATTTGTTCCCAATGACGGCGATGCATTGATGTTGCTGGCCACCTGTCAGAAGACTGAAAAAAAATATGCTGACGCTTTCCTGACCTACCAAAAAGCAATTGGGTCATCAAATCCACCCCTGGCCAATCAGGCCCGATATCTGGCGGGAGAGCTGGCGCAGGAACAACTGGGCCGAAATGAGCAGGCCGTTGACCTCTTTGAAGGGTATCTCATTCACGCGCCCAAGGCATCCCCCATTCGCGGTGAAGCAAAATTCCGCTTATCCAGGGCGCTGCTGAAAACAAATCAGATTGACAGAGCCAAAAAACACCTGCAGGAAATCATTGATGAATACCGTCGGACATCTGTGGCAAATCGTGCGCGGAAACTGCTAAATGAGATTCCCTGACCGACAGATGCCGATTTGGATTTTCATGAATGGTGAATTTAATTAATGAAAATGCGACTTTTTCCATTCTTAATAACGACAGCGTTAGCTTTTCTGTTGACTGGGGCCTGTCAATCAACTGTTTTTGTGGACGACACATCCGACTCGGATGAACAGCAGTGTGCGCCGCAGGGGACGTCTCCTTTGGTCTGCGAAAATTTCGAATCCCCTGTGCTGCCATCGTCAACCCAAATCAGAAACGGAGACGTTCGTTTCGCGCAGGATATTGTGCTTGACGGCCGATCATCTCTGCTTTGCGAAACGGATTCAGTGGAGAGCTTCGCGTTTGTATCCAGATCATTCACCCCAATAACGCAGGGGACCATTTTTTTTCGAGTGCACATCTTCATTCCCCAGAGCACTATCACTGGCACAACCAAGGTGCTCAACCTCACATCATACCAAAGCGTTGATTTGGAAGCCGTTCAAAGCATTGACGTCAATTTTTCAATTGCCCGTCGTGTCGAAATTTACCAGCATGGCAATCAGGAACGATATCAATCCATTTCGAACATGGTTCCCGAAAACCGGTGGTTCTGCCTAAGCGGAAGTTATACCATCTCTGAAGCCGCAGCCGAAACCAGCATTTCAATCGATGACTCGCTTGCAGTCAGCACCATCGCCAGCGCGGAGGCCGTTGTCATTGGGGGGGTCAGCGAATTTCGTTTTGGCATTGGCTGGACGGAACAGGGGCAGGATACCGCCGTATTTTACATGGACAATGTACTTGTGGATACCGTACCGGTCGATTGCGCAACGCCTGATTCAAATTAGGCGGCATAACGGGCTGTCGGCATCACGGGCCGTCGGCGCGAACGGGCCAGCCATCTGCATCAAAGGGCATTTCGGCAATACGCAGGGCGGCGTACGGATTTCCCGACAACGGATACGCATGGTACACATTGTAAATCATGTCACCATCCACCAGCACCTCGCTGTGCCCGGCTGCCGCATAGGCGCCGCCGCCTTCCACCAACAGCGTGCCGCCCCCATCCACCATGTTTTTGCCATCCTTATCCAAATATGGTCCCATGATATTTTCAGAACGGCCTACTCGAACGTTGTAAGTGCTGTTGGCGCCATCGCAGCATTTACCGAATGAAACAAACAGATAATACCAGCCGCAGCGGCGAAACAGCACCGGCGCTTCGATTTGATTGTTCCATGCCAGGTGATGCAGAGTGTCATCATCCGTGGCCCGGCTGCCGTCCGCATTCAGTTTAAATGCGAAAATACCGTCCCAGAAACTGCCAAACACCATCCATGGCGTGCCGTCCGCATCGAGTTCCACGTCCGCGTCAATGGCGTTGTAACGCTGGCTGCCATCGGTGCAAATAATCGGTCCATGGTCGGTCCACGGCCCGGTCATGGCATCTGCGGTCAAATGAGTGATGCACGAAATGTTTTTACCGAATATGGCCGAAAACGTTGAATACACGTGAAACTGACCATTAAAATACATGGCGTCCGGCGCCCAGGGCTGATCGAACGTACTGCCTGAGATGTCCCCAATCCATTCATTGAACCAGGCGGGATACTGGTTGCCATAGATGCTGCCGCTGCTTCGCCAGTCCAGCAGATTGGTGGATGTGGCAACAGGCACATACCGCCCCGTCGCCAACTGATAAAACGTATCGCCGTCTTTGATGATGGTGGGATCGTGAGTGCCAAACCCCGCTGTGCCAATCACCCGCGGCGTGGTGCTGCCATCCCAGACGCCCACGTTACATAAATATCCGGTATCACCATCTGAATCGGTATCAGTATCAGTATCAGTATCAGTATCAGTATCAGTATCAGTATCAGTATCAGTATCAGTATCAGTATCAGTATCAGTATCAGTA
>JAFGWT010000208.1 GCA_016937015.1 Deltaproteobacteria bacterium
ATCGATGCTATTGCTGGATGCCCGCCTTCGCGGGCATGACGATATATCTTCGCGAGCATGACGATATATCTTCGTTGTTATACCGCGATCTGAGCGCGTTCCAGACCCGTTCGGCCAGCCCAGTCCTAAAGCACCCAAACCGTTGTGAGGTGATTGCATCGCCGTACACCTGGCTTGAGGAATATACAAAGAAGCAAAACTGGCTGGGCGGATTTAAAAAGGACGGCGAGCCCGTAACCGGTCTGGACGGACTGCATCAATATCTGGCCCCGGCGTTTGAACCGGTGGGCGAGCCCGTTGACGTGCCATTTGTAATCCGGGAGACCGCCCGCAAGTTCCAGCACACCATTTCGCAGGTGACCATCTGGCGAAAAAAACCTTTTTAACGTTTTAAGACCGACCCTGATTTTCCGGACCCTGATTTTCAGACCCTGGTTTTCTGCAATGGCAGGATATTATCGCGGATTAATCCGAGGTATCGCGAACGGTGCTCAATAATTCATCAATGTCAAAATGCCGGTTCAATTCATTGGAATATTGTGTTTGCACGTTCGTTTTGTACTGCACGTACACCGTTGGTTTGCCATTACTCTGTCTTGTCGTGCTGAAACCCGCACCAGTAATTCTTTCACATGAGCTATCGCGCCGAAAAATGTCTACGGCCTTTGCGAGGCATTCATAGTACGGCCTGTTTGTCTCTTTTATATGTTCTATGTTGGGGATTGCATGTTCTTCAATAGGCGCGAGGTATTCTGTTCTTACACCGTCAATATCTTCATCGTACTCAATTTCTCGTGGCTTCATTGAATATGCGTCATCAGCAAATTCTATTTGATAATATTTGAGATTACGTCCCTGCAATTCTTTTCGGGCTTTCAGAATTGTCGATTCTTCACACCTGCATCCAAAATATATCCCGGTCAGAGCTGAAGAAGCATAATAATTTGGTCCAGCCTCAGTTGTTACAATTCTGATTTCTTCTTCATGTTGCCATCTTCGGGACTTGGAACCAATCATCTTTTCCAAAATAATCGTCTCATCTTTTGCCGCAAACAGATCATCAGAAATGATTGTTTGAGGCTTGGAATGATACGATACCTCGACGACATTCCATGACACTCTGGCTTCATGAATCAGCCGGTCTAAATCATTTTCAATACAAAACCCCTTGTGACTTTCTGAGTAGTACGCCCACATAAGCTCATCAAGCGGTGTTTGACTCAGCGAATATACACCAACGGTATGCCGCATATTCATGAGTTTTTTGAACTCCGTTTCTACATCGCTCGCTCCGAAGTCCTGAAAACTGCTTCGGACATTTTCATTTACGTATGCCTCACTCGGGTCATTTAATTGGTCGGCAGTAGGTGCCCAAAAATAGTTTTTCGCAATCGATTCCAGATCACGTTCCAAAAAGGATACCCCTCTGTATTTATAGACTTTCATACTGAAGAATATCGCATCCATTGATGCTATGGTCATTTATTTTGATCTACCGGGTGATAGCTTTTCATGTAATGTTGCCTGTTTCGGGAGACGGTTCGTCGCGGGTAGCGAATCCGCCAAGCCGTCGCAAAACGGCCAGAAAGAGAAACCTTTCGATTCACTGTAACTATCTTACTTTATTGGATTTTGGTCAACCGATGATGACGGGAATATACTCAGAACAAGTAAACCAAATCATTATCAGCCAAAATCTTTTCGAGGAGTGTCACAATCCCACAACTTACCCAGCAGACACAGGGAACCCCGGAAGCTCAACAACGGCAAATAGTAAAAAAAATATACTTAATTTTCTTTAGAGTTTGCCCACGCCCACAACACATCGTATCCTAAATGAAAACCCGAATAAAACACACAAAGCATTTGATGGTGAGCTGATGAAATCAATCATTTATGTTCCAAGTCTCGGTTATAAAAACATCAATGACACGGCGAAACAGTATGCGTTCCGTTTAATGAAAGCAATCGACGAAAACGCTCCAGAGGCCCAAAATACATACAGAGTCGAAACGCGGGAACTACAATATGACCACGAAGGGAACTCATGTGAGGCAATTAGTTTGTATGAAACGAGTGACCAAAATGAGATAGAACTCTATCGCATCTATGAATTTGCCTACAGTAATTTTCTCACTCGACGAATATCAGAAAGCAGTATGATTGTTCGTATTTTTACGATTTTTATGATTCTGTTTACCCGAAGTGCGTCTGTGGTCCGTTCATTTTTCAATAGGGAAGAAGAAGTAAGGTTGGGGAACAAATTCCAAGCGGTTTACTTTGCCGCATTCTTTTCATTTATTGCGCTATATTTTCTGGCTTTGTTAGCCGGTTTATTTTTATCTGTGGCTCAAAGCATAAATACCTTCCTTCCAGCAGAAGCTATCGCATTGTTACCTGATTGCCTGATATCGATTTTAGACAGTGCCATTGCAGAGATTGTAACGCTATCAACCTTGCCTGTATTTTCGCTTTTTATGTTGTTTACTTCCGGCAAAAAAAAGACGGTCAGTGACATGGCCGCCACATATGTTGCCACCCATCAATACTTAAGCATCGGAGAACAGCGAAATCTCATCATTGGAAAATTGACAAAGTTGATTGAATGTATAGCAGAAAAGACTCCTACTGAAAGTGATCTGGAAATTCACAGCTATAGTTTTGGTTCTGTTATTGCTCTCGATGTTTTGTTCCCTGTTGATGGCAATGCGAATACTCGTGTGGCTAAGAATATTACACAATTAATTACCATCGGATGTCCTTTCGACTTTATAGAAATATATTGGAAGGGTTATTTCTCGAACCGAAATTTCGACAATCTTGAATTACGAAACTGGTTCAACGTAAATGCTGAATTAGATGTACTCGCCTCCAAGTTTGAAAACCGTCAATATAAACAAAAACGATTTCTCAATAGTGACGCTTTCTGGAATCGGTTTTCAAACATGGACATTAGCTACAATATCGTAAACCCAGAGAGAGTTAGCAAATTTCAGGCACTGATGTTTTATGGCATAAGGGCTCACCAAATGTATTGGGACCAATACAATATTGATGCGAGAAGCTGTTTAAATCCATTAGTTCAACGGATGTCAACAGCCGCATAACACCAGCGAACGAGTTGACCGACATGAAAACGCTTTGCATTCCCGACGCAAGAGACGAGTTTCTACGCGCCAAAGAAGATATCCTGAAATTGGTTTCAGGTATCAGCGCAGTATTCTGGGGCAAACCCAGTCGCAACAACAAAGCCCAGTCATAAAGCACCCAAATTGTTGTGACTTAGGGCATAGTGGGGGAAAACTCGTATGCGCCCATGTCGGCGAACCAGGCGCAGTTGGGTTCAGGAACCGCAGCTGGTTCATCGGTGCAATTGTTTGAATTAGGGTCGTCAAAGCGGCAGGTGCCAAGCATATCCGTAAGGGGGGCATCGTCGTCAGATGGGGATCAAAATTAGCGCTGTAGTGATAACCGACACCACACTCGATAAATTCCCCACCCCATAATGCCTGCGCAGTGCCTGAACCCGCTTAGGCGTACCCCCGGTTGCCGGCTCTGCCTGAAAACGACACAATAAAAAATCCATTAGTAATTTGAACCGAAGTGATAATGTGGAACGACCAGTAAAAAATAAAGGAGATGCAATATGAAACTTATCATTGGGTTTATTGTGCTTTTGTGCCTTGGCTGCGGCGAAGATTTGGGCAATCCCAATACGGGCCAGGAAACCGGGACAGCCACCGAAGACAGCGAAGACAGGGGGATGGATACAGCGACGGATGATGGCAGTGACACTGAGACGGTCATCGGCGGAAATCCGGATACCGGGACAGTTGTGGATGATGGCAGTGACACTGAAACGGGTGGCGGCGCTGAGAACGGGACGGAAAGTGAGCGCGAAGGGGATGGGGCGGATAGTGACAGTGACGACGCCTCGGACACTGCGTCCGAAACCTTTCGTTTTGAGCGTGAACTTGCGGAACTGGCTGCACAACAGGAAAAGTGGGCCGAAAGCCAACCGGCGTCGTACCAGTATGAGATGGCCAATCTGTGCTTCTGTCCGCATCTGTATTCCGGACCGTTTAAGGTGACGGTGACCGATCATCAGATTATTGAGGTGCTGATTGGGGAATGGGGCGATGAGATATTGGAGACCGCCGGAAACTGGCTGCCTGCGGACCTGTCTGAAGATGCGATGGTACAGATTGATCACGGCATTGAGGCGCTGTTTGAAGAAATCAAATCGGTGTTGGAGAGCAATCCGGATCACGCCACGGTGACATACGACCCCACGTGGGGATTTCCGCGCGAGATTGACGTGGATCCGTATGAAGACTGGATCGATGACGAATACACTACCACCATTTACCGGTTTACGGTTCTGCAATAGCGTCATCTTCATCTTTTATCCGCCACCGTTGCTCATCCCTTAAAGATGCGTTACCCTCTCCAGGCAAAACAGATGGAGAACAATGTGAGCTACGATTTTGACAGGGAAATTTCCAGGCTGGGGACCGGGGCCGAAAAATACGAGGCGCGAAAATCGCTTTTTGGCAAGGCAGACGTGGAACCGTTCTGGGTGGCCGATATGGACCTGCCCACGCCGGCATTTGTGACCGAAGCGCTTATAAAACGCATGAATCACAGTATGTTTGGCTATACCACGGTTCAGGATTCGCTTTACGCAGCGATTCAGTGGTGGCAGCAGTCACAGCACGGGGTGCAGGTAGGGGCGGATTGGATACGGCTGTCGCCGTCGGTGGTGACCAGTATCGCCATCGCGGTTCAGGCGATGACCCGTCCCGGAGACGGGGTGGTGGTGTTCTCGCCGGTGTACGGGCCGTTCTTTTTTGTCACCGAGCACAATCAGCGCAAGGTGCGCGATGAGCCGCTGCTGCGGGACCATAACGGACAGTATGCAATCGATTTTGACGCACTGGCAAAGTGCTTTAAGACGCATCAACCTCGCCTGCTGCTGCTGTGTAACCCTCATAATCCCGGAGGCCGGGTCTGGCGCGAGAGTGAACTGCGACAACTGGTGGCCCTGTGCAATACGCATAACGTAACCATGTTCAGCGACGAAATTCATTGCGACATTGTGTATGCGCCCAATCGCCATGTATCTCTGCTTACCATTGAAGACGCGCGCGATAACTGCATAGTGGCCCACTCCATAGGTAAAACATTTAACACCAGTGGACTGAATGCCTCGTGGGTGATGATTCCCAACAAAGAGATTCGCCAACGATTTGTGAACACTCAGGAACTGAGTCACTGCGGCAGCGTCAATCTGACTGGAAAAATCGCGCTGGAAACCGCGCTGTCGCCAGAGGGCGCCGAGTACAAACAGGCGCTGGTGACTTATCTGCACGAAAACATCCGCCAGGTGGTGTCGCGGCTTCACACCATCGAAAATGCCTCAGTGATGCGGCCCGAAGCCACCTTTTTAACCTGGATTGATTTGCGGGCATTTGGCCCATGGCCCACGGTGATGAAGCGGCTGATTCACGAGGCCAATGTGGCCCTCTCGGGAGGCACCTTTTTCGGCCCGGCCGGTCAGGGCTGGTTTCGCCTCAACTGCGCCCATCCCCGCAAAAATCTGCTGGCCGCCACCGACCGCATTGTCAACACACTGAACGGTGCCGGTCTGCGGTGATGGGTTGAAACATTTTCAGACCTTCTCTATTCTTGTTTGGATTTTCTCAAACATCTGCTGCGGGAGTTCAACGGATACTGCACCCACCGCGACTTCGGACAACGCCGCAAGCGCAACCGGAAATTCAGAAAAAAGGGGCATCAGTCCGGTTGCCGCCATCATATCAAAAAAAAACAATTCAGATCGTTTCAATGGACAACCGCGGGACTGTGGGCTGTGTGGCAGGCGCCTCAAACAGCGTCTGAAGAGTTGTCGCTGTTTCGAATGAAAATCAGCTGCGAGCCCTTGCATTCCATGGGTCAATAACGGCGTTTCATCACCAAACGGAAATGTCTGTGGCTGCGTTATTTGGACGATTTTTTGGCGGCTTTTTTGGGCAGTGGTTTCAGAGGTAGAATGCGCAGGGTCAGGGAGCTGGCGCCGGTATCATTGAGCCAGGCCACCAGTTTGTCGCTGGCCGCCAGTGTGGTGATCAGGCCGGTGGTTGGGTCTGCAAGGACGTTGGGTTCTCCGCCGTTTTTGGGAAGTTCGAACAGTCCCTCCATGCGGGAGCAGAGTACCCGGTCGGAGACGGCCAGCGGACTGCAGACAATGTCCCTCGCCACGATGCTGCCCTGGCTAAGGTCGGGTTTGAAGCGCTGCACGGTGCGCGTGGGCATATCAAAGAAAAACAGGTCATCGTTCCCCGCGAGCATGGCCGGGTTGCGCTCTTCCACCCAGGGACCATAGGTGGCGGTGCTGTCTTTGGCATCAGCGTCAATGCTGCACAGGCGCCAGCGCCGGACGCGCATCGAGTCTTTGGTGACATAAACCGATTCCACAAAATAAATGCGCTGATTCAGCATATGGGGCGTGGTGACTTCGTTGACAGTGCGATACAGCCGCTGGGGTTTGCCGTTTTTCAGTACATAAAAAAGAATTGATCCGCCTTCAGAGTTTTCAAGCCAGGCAAACCGTTTGCCGTCAGCCACAAGGACGCGGGGTTGACGGGGAACATCTGCCAGCTTCCTCGGCGCGCCACTGATTTTGGGCATGGCGTGCAACGCGCCTTTGGCCCAGAAAATGAGGTCGGTCTCTACGAGCACGGGATTGAGGGGCATGTCGACCTGGGTATGCACCGGCTTCTCGCTGGGCGAAAACCGCCAGTAGGCCGTGGGTGTCACCAGGTAGACGGTGGTGTCCTCGACTGCCAGAAAGTTGCCGTAGGATTGCTCGTTCAGCGTGATTAATGTGGTCGGATTCGGCAGTGCGGGCTTCACCTCAGTATCCTGCTCACGCAACTTGTCCGTGTCCGGCACAGGCGCTGCCGTGAGTCTGGGTTTGGGGGGCACGGGCGCGGATGCGGGGCCCTTATTTTCGGTTTTGCTCCTGCATCCCCAGGTGAAAACGGCTGACAGCAGAAGCAACCCCCCAATCAAAAGGTGGTGACGGCGCAATGCAGGACAAAAAACGATGCTGGTTTTGGATTGTTTTTTTCTCATTGATATATGATGCCTTTTCTCAAATGTATCTGTCATTGCGCATGGGCGACTGTTCCCCTGGCATGCGCATACCCATCTTTTTAACCGGTTTTACCGCAACTTAAAACATTTCGCCACCATTGGCTGGCTTTCCCGATTTTCAATGACACAGGAATACACCGGATATGCGCTCGGATATGCGTTAAATATCACGAAATCAGTTGAGCCCGATTCCCGATTTGGGTTACAAGACTTTTGAAATGTTTTTAACTAAGTTGCGTTTCGCCTCGTTGCGCCAGGAGAATTAATGAAAAATACAATATTGCTGCCGATTTGTTTCATCGGCCAGACGCTGGCTATATCCCTTTTGGGTGCGTGTAGCGACACATCTGACTCAGCAGGGAATGACACTGCATCGATGGTCGATGAGTATTCCGGGGAACCCTATTTCGTTGGCGGCGTTTGGCGCGGGTATGGTTGGACAGGAACGGGCGACGCCCCTGGCGGCGTCATCAATGAACTGACACAAAACTTTTTACTGGGCACCGATCCTGTTTGTGTATCCGGGACCCTGGCAGCCAGTTACCAGTCTCTGGGGGTGTGGGGGATGCATGTGAACCAGGCTGTGAATGATGTGCCCCAGCCCTGGAGTCCAGGGAACAATTTTACCGGGGTGTCGGTCACTGTGTCCCTCAACCAGCCTGCCGGCGCGGTGCGAATGGAATTGATGGGCATTGATGGCGCCACGTACTGCGCCACGCTGCAAAACGGCGTGAACACCCTCAGCTGGGAGAATTTCACCACCCAGTGCTGGTGGGGCAGCGGCTCGGAATATTACCCCACAGTGTCCATTGACAGCATTCAGGTCTATGCGGCCGGGGCGGACACCATGACCCAGTCGTTTGATTTCTGCATCAACGATATTCATCCCATTGCCGGCAGTGTGGAAGTGGACACTGATTTCGATACGGGCACACCCCTGGCGGTCAACAAGTTTGTGGGCAACATCACCACAGGCTGGAACGGTGACATCAACGTGAATGGCCTCAATTTTTCCGATTACTGGGATCAGGTGACCCCGGAGAACGCGGGCAAATGGGGGTCAGTGGAGCAGGCGGCCCGGGGCCCCCGCAACTGGGGCACCCTCGATGGGATTTACGCCTACACCGAGGCAAACGGAATTCAATTCAAACAGCACGCGTTTGTGTGGGGCAATCAGGCGCCCGAAAATTCAGGCATTTTGCAGGAATCCGACGTGAAGTCCTGGATGACCGAGTTTTGCACCCGGTACCCCAATACACAGCTCATCGACGTGGTTAACGAGCCACCGCCCCATACGGAGCCGGAATACGCGGCAAATATCGGCGGTGGAACGAACGGCGACTGGGCGTGGATCGTCAATGCGTTCACCTGGGCGCGCGAGGCCTGTCCCAACGCGATTTTGATTTTGAACGACTATAATAATATTGAATGGTCCAATGATAATCAGCACTTCATCGATATTGCCGTTGCCGTGCGGGATGCGGGTGCGCCCATAGATGCCGTGGGGGCGCAGGCCCATGACCTGGATCACAGCGGGGTATCCGCCGACACGGTGAAATCTCTGCTGGCCAAACTGCACAATGATACGGGACTGCCAGTGTATATCTCGGAACTGGATATCAGCACCAAAAACGATGGCAAACAGCTCGACCTGTACAAAACCTACATCCCCTGGTTACTTGAAACCGAATACGTGCACGGCATCACAGTCTGGGGATGGATTGTGGGGCAAACCTGGTCACAGGCAGCGGACAGCGGTCTGGTGGATGGCACAACCCCCCGGCCCGCCATGACCTGGCTCATGAACTCCCTTGGCCGTCCGGCGCTGAATTAGACCGAAACAATGTTCAGTTGACCGAACAGTCTGCACTGAAAGCCAGATGTTTCGGCAGGACGATGAGGCACAACAAGGTCAACTGAAGACTGAATGGGTCTGGCCATCAGTTTTTCAGGTGGGATGAGTGCGCGTCAGTTCAATCAGATACGATTGCAGCGGGATGTCGGTTTGGGGGTGACACAGGGTTGGGTCCAGCTCCAGAAGGGGCTCCAGAACAAATGCGCGGTGAAAAAGCTGCATGTGCGGAATCACAAGATGCGCAGACGACAGCATTCGGCGTCCAAAAAGCAGAATATCCATATCGATAATTCGGGGACCCCATCGCTCACCAGGCGTCCTTCCCAGATGCCGTTCGCCGTCCTTTAAAAATGCGAGCAACGCGTCAGGGGATAGGACGGTGCTGATTTTCACCGCGCCATTGAGAAACGCTGGCTGATCGGTCATTCCCCATGGTGCGCTGTTGCGAAACGTCGAGATCGCATCCACGCGAATCCGGTCACAGTCGTTTAAAAACGCGACTGCTGCTTCCAGATTGGCCTGGCGTTCTCCCATGTTTGTGCCGAGCCCAATGTATACCGGCTCATCAAACGCAGAGGGCTGACGGGACAAATGATGGCTGGGGGGGTGATGTTCGGGGACTTTAAACGTTGTCATGAAAGCGGCTATTTTTTACCGGAACTGTACGTGAATCCCAACCGGGGCCCCACCGAGAGCAGCATGCCGTTGTTCCAGTCCTCACCGCTGGGTTTGATAACCATGGCGGGTCCCCCTTCGGCCACTGCCATCAGGTTCAATTCAAATTTTTTGGTGACCATGATGTTCATCCCGAACCGGATATCAAACGCAAACCAGGTGGCCCGCCTGGTGATTTTCTCTCTATCGATGGAACAGACACCGCCCAGCAGGTTGGTGAAAAGCGAGGTTCGGTTTTTAAGTTGCTTTTTCATGCCGATGCCCACGCCGATACCCACATGACTTTTGGGATCCCGTGAAATAAATTTATCTTTTTCCATGTAGGGTCCCAGCCAAATCACACCGGAAATGGCAAACCAGTCATTCAAAAAAAAGTGCCCCAGCACATCGATGGAAAAATAATTGTTTTTGGTTACCTCGTCAGATAATACGCCACCTTCAGTGACGCCGGTATCCGGAGTCATCAGTACAAACGCGGGCCCCATTCCCAGTTCAAAGGCAAAGTGATCCAGACGCGTTTTATTCTTTTTGTCATTTTTAGGTTCGTCCGGCTGCGCGCTGTCCCCGTCGGGAGTCCCTTCCTCATTCGTGGAATCGTCCGCCTCTGACGGGACATCCACAGTCCCACCCATCGCCACGATTTTTTCCTTTACCTCAATCGCGTCTTCGGCATCGCCCTTTCGCAGGTACTCATTGTAATGCTCCACCGCCAGCTCATTTTCCTGGAGGGCTTCGTAGCACATGGCGATATTATAAAGGATTTCGGGCGATTGGGTGATCTGATAGGCCAATTTGAAATGTTCAATGGCCAGCAGATATTCCTTCTGAGAGAATCGCTGTTCCCCTTTTTGAAAATGAGTCAGCGCCCGGTCGCGATCCCCATCGCTCAGTGTCGACCCGCTGTCGGCATCTGTGCCGGCAATGGCCGAGCCTGTGGCCATCAGCAATCCCACCACAGTCAGTATTGTCCAAAACGGTTTTGTCAAAATGAATACCCCTTTTGCAGCCTGCTGCAGCTAATTATAGTCGACTATTTCTTCAGCACCAGTTTTCCAAACCGGTCCTGCGCATGGAAATCGCCGCGCATGGGTGCGGACCAGCCGCTGTATTCGGTGACATCAGTCATCTTGTCGATACGAAAGAAGTTGCCTTTAAATGACCTATTTTCAAGCTGGCCTGGCAGAATTTCCGCAATGGGAATGGCCGCTTCCAGATACCAGTGGGTATCGGTTTCCGCCGTGTCGTTGAGTGTACCGGTGGTGCTGGTGGCCACTTTGGCCTTGCTGTTCCAGGTGGCGTCCGCTTTACGATACGACGCATAATATGCATCATAAATGATACCATCCGGATTTGCCTGCAATTCAAAATATGGCCCAGTTTCGCTGGGTTGCAGGAAAATGTCCAGGGCATCAGCTTTCCAGATGTCCGGGCTGTCCGAGTCCGTGTAGGGGCTGAGCAGCTCCTGGTCTTCGGCGGTCATGGCCACATACAGGTTTTTACTGTCCCAAAGCAGCTTCAGCTCGGTACTGGCCCGGGTGATCCGCCCCGTGACCGTATCAACAAAGCGGGACAGCACTGCGGCAGACTCCCACTGAGCGTCATTCACCCTGCCATCAATAATCGGCGCCTTTTCAACATAGGGAATTTCAATCGCTGCGTTACTGCGGGCGATGGGATGGGGCACATTGGCAGAGATGGTCACCAAAGGCCCTCTGGCGCGGCTGGAATCATCGACCGGTCCTTTGACAATCGGCATCCGGGTGGGGCCGGCCCAAAGGCCCGTGCGGAATTCCAGCGTGCCGGATTTCCAGTCGTCCGGAACGGGAATACGCTCAATATCTCTTATAATTTCACCGGTTTTCCACATCTGTGGCTTGTATTTCGATCGCATGTCACCCTGGGAGTTGACGCTTTTCATCATATCCCCATCTTCATCAATCAGATGGGTGAAGTACTCCCATTGACCGCTGATGGGCTTGAGTGATTTCCAGTACCAGGTAACCACCAGCATCTGGCCGGGGGCGGCTGTATCAGTATTGATACTATATCCCACCAGCAGGGCTTTGTTGTCAAAATTGGCATCCAGGCGCTTTATATCCGCCGGGAGGCTTTTCACCAGAAATGGCGATCCGTCCACCTGCGGCAGGGCCGCTTTCTTTTCAAGCTGAATTTTCTTTTCAGGCTGTGCATCGTCCGGTGGGCCACCACAGGCGACGATAGCTGCAGATGCGCAAATACAAATCAAAAATATTCTGAACATGTTTGCCTCCCCGAATTATTTGAACTTCACCGTTTTTTGCGTGCTTTTTTACGCGCCTGTTTGGCACTTTTGCGTTTCTGTTTGTTGCGAACCTTCTCTTTGCCGCTTTGGGTTTTCCGGGTCCCTGGGGCGCCTGCCACAGCGGACTGCAACATCTCTTCCGAAAAGTTCTCCATTCCTGGAAATCCCGGCATCCCCGGCAGACCGGGCATTCCCGGCATCCCGCCGCCCCCCATGGCGTTTTTCATCTGTTTCGCCATGGCCATCTGCTTCATTCCGGGGATTTTCGAAAGCAATCCCGCCTGTTTTCCAATGGCGCCCATCATATCCCGAACCCCTTTAAACCGCTCCAGCAGACTTTCCACTTCCTTGACCTGGCGGCCACACCCTTTGGCCACGCGCGCCACCCGGGATGGCTGCTTATCGAACAGACTCACATCCAGCCGCTCCATTTTGGTCATGGACTGGATGATGGACTCTATTTTCACCAGCTCGGTGCCATCCATGTTTTTCACTTCGTCAGGCATGCCATCCTGGAAAAACGGCAGCTTTTCCATCAGGTCCGACAGGGATCCCATTTTCTTTATCATCTGCATCTGCTCGAGAAAATCCAGCATGGTGAACTGGCCCTTGAGCATGCGCTGAGCGTCCTTTTCGGCCTTATCGGCGTCAACCACCTCTTCAAAATCCTTGACAAGGCCCACCACATCGCCCATCCCCAAAATGCGGGAGGCCAGCCCATCGGGCCGAAACTCTTCGAGTTTGTCCATGGCTTCGCCCATACCGATAAACTTGATGGGTGCGCCCGTGGCTTCCTTAATGGAGATGGCGGCACCGCCCCGGGCATCACCGTCGAGCTTAGTGAGCACCACACCGGAGAGCGTGAGCCGCTGGTGGAATTCTCGGGCGGTAATCACCGCGTCCTGACCAATCATCGCATCGGCCACCAGGAATATATTTTTAGGCTTCACCGCCTTCTTGATATCCTGAAGTTCGGTCATCAGGGTATCGTCCACGGTCTGTCGCCCGGCGGTGTCGAACAGCACCACGTCGCAATTGCGGATGCGCGCCTCGGACATGGCGGCTTTACAAATCGCCACCGCATCTTTGGAATTAAAATCGGCGTACACCGGTACGTCCAGTCGACCGGCGAGCACCTGTAGCTGCTCGATAGCGGCGGGACGATAAATATCCGCAGCGCAGAGCAGGGGCTTATGACCCTTTTTCTTTAATAAATTTGCTAACTTACCGGTAGTGGTCGTTTTGCCCACACCGTTGAGCCCCACCATCATTACCCCTGTGGGCACATTGCCGGAAGCCATCTCCAGCTCGGTGTTGACCGGCCCCATCATCGCGGTCAGCTCGTCCTGACAGATTTTGACAAAGGCATCCGCAGGCGAAATGCGCACTTTTTTTCCGGATTTTGATTTGGCCGAAATCTGAACGACTTCGCCAATGGCCTTTTCCTTTACCCGCGCCAGAAATCCGCGGGTCAGTTTCAAATCCACGTCCGCTTCGAGCAGGGACAATCGAATATCGCGAAGAGAAGCGTCAATGACCGCCTCGTCGATTTCAGCTTCCCCGCGAATGCGCTGGCGGGCCTTGCTGAATCCTTTTTGCAGAGTTTCAAACATCAGATACACAGCTCCATGAAGATGACCAGGCTTTTGACGGGAAGCCGGTGTTCCTTACCATAATCATATTAAATGTGGAAAATAAAATCGTTACAGGACAGGATTTTCCCTGTTTGCGTGGGCTTTTGTATCCGAAAAGGCTGAACATCTGACCCGGTTTCTGACCCGGTTTCTGACCTTGTTTCTTATCTTGTTGTTGTTTCTGACCTTGTTGTTGCCTTGTTAATGATGCGTTTGTGTCAAATGTGATATTTTTCCGTAAATAAAAAGGCTGTAAAACAACAAAGAAGAAGGCATAATAGGATTGCAAAATTTTAATAAAAGCAAAGGCGAGGGGTAACATGAAAAAATCGTATCGTATTTTATTTGGTTTGCTGTGTGTGACCGCTATGCTGCACTGGGGGTGCAGCGATGACGTCAAAGGCGCCAGCGGAACCGATGGAAACGGAACCGATGGGACCGGAACCGATGGAACCGGGACAGATAATGGCGGTGACAGCGATAACACGACGGGCAGCGACAACAGCACCGGGACGGACAATACCCGCTCCACGGACAGTACCGTGTACTGCGGCACAGCAGATGTGGATTTTTCAAATCAGATTCCCACTGTACTGCTGCTTATCGATCGCTCCGGCAGCATGGATGCCGGCTTCCCGAGAGACAATGATCCCATGCGGTGGGATGTTGTTAAGGATGCGCTGATAAACGAGACCGATGGCCTGGTGCTTCAGCTTCAGTCTGATGTGCGCTTTGGTCTGTCGCTGTACTCCAGTGAGGGCGGCGGCAGTGTCCCGGATGAATGCCCCATTCTGATAAACGTGGACCCGGCTCTGGACAATTACGCTGCTATCGCCCAGCCCTACAACGCCGCTGGCTTGAGCGTGGATACCCCCACCACCGAAAGCGTTCAGGCGGCCGCCGCAACGCTGGCTGCCATTACCGAACCAGGGCCCAAAGTGATTGTGCTGGCCACCGATGGCGATCCGGATAACTGTGAAGATCCCGATGCCCACAACGCGCAGACGCAACAGATGGCCGAAGCCGCGGTGCGGGCCGCGTACGACAACGAAAACATCACCACATTTATTATCAGCGTGAGCGGCGACACCACGCCAGAGCACATGCAGCGCATGGCCAATGCGGGTCAGGGAATCGATGCCGGCGAGCCCAATGCCGAATGGTGGCTGGCCAACGATGCCGCAGGCCTCGAAGATGCGTTTAACACAATCGTAAATGGGGTCAGAAGCTGCATCATGGATTTGAACGGTGAAATCGTCACTGGCAAGGAGACCTCCTGCAACGTGTACTATGAGGCGAATGGTCAGAAGACCAGTCTCACCCTGGATGATCCCAACGGCTGGCGCATCAACACCCCCAGCCAGGTGGAACTGCTCGGCGCCGCCTGCACCGCCATCAAGTCCAGTCCCGAAGTAAAAGCCCACGTGGCCTGTGACTGCGACGGCTTCAATCCGGATGTGGAATAACCCCACCCTGTTGCGTCGCGTTTCTTTCGAATCATCCGCAAATTATCATTAAAAATACGACCGATGACGTCCCCATGATCTGGTATGGCTGCCTTTTGCCCGGTGTCATTTAGCGCAAAACAGCCTTGCAAATTTACGTTTCAGTGCGCAAGAATAGCCCCAATTGAAAAATTGACGTCTGTGACCTGAACGCGCATCAGTTGAATGAATCAGTGCTTTTCGTTCTACCGAAACACAGGGCTTTTAAGGCTGACTGATTCCATCATCTGACCAGTGTTTCGGTCTGAATGACTGTCATGGATGCGCCCCACGCTGCATCCCATGATGGGGTTGTGCAGCCCTGAATACTGCGAATCGCAAAAGGAGAAAGATATGATCCATTCCAACCGCAATCGCCACCCGTGGCCAATCCTCGCATTCATTGTGTTTGCCATCGGCTGCAAAGACGACGTTAAAGGCGACATTCAGACCGTAGAGGAGGATATTACTGCATCTGAGACCGGCATGCTCAGTCAGCAGGGCGCGCCTGGCGCGGATGGTATCGACTGGATGGTCGCCACTGGCGAAGCGCCGGTGGAAAACTGCGCGGCCGGCGGCATTCAGCTCAACGTTGGGCCGGACGTAAACAGCGATGGTGTCCTTGGGCCGGATGAGGTCGTGTCTGTTGACTTTGTCTGCAACAGTATTGACGGCGCTGCGGGACCAGAGGGGGAAGCGGGCAGGGATGGGATTGACGGTGTGGATGGCACTAATGGCATTAACGGTAGTGACGGGGAAGATGGCGCCGACGGCGTTGCGGGGGGTGCCGGTGCAAACGGTATTGATGGGGTTGACGGTGCACCAGGACCTCAGGGAGTGCCCGGCGCGGATGGCACGTCCTGTTCGGTGTCAGACAACAGCGACGGCACCAAAACCATCTCTTGCGACGACGGCACTTCGGTGCTGGTCAGCGATGGCATCAATGGCGAGGATGGTGCCAATGGCGAGGATGGGGTACAGGGACCGCCAGGGGAACCAGGCGCTGATGGTGAGGACGGCGAGGACGGCCTGAATGGTGAAGACGGCGAGGACGGCCTGAATGGCGAAGACGGCACTTCGTGCAGTGTTGTGGAAAATGACGACAATACCGTATCGATTAATTGCGGCGACGGGACCTCGGTGACTATCGACATCCCCGAGTCCAGTGCCGCACCGGTGCTGGTGCAATCCACACTCCTGGCCGCCGGAGACGTCTGCCAGTTTGGGGGCATTGCCACACAGGTGGGCAACGATGCCAATGGCAACGGAACACTTGAAGAAAACGAAGTTACAGGCACGGACTACCGCTGCAATGAACCGGCACCGTGTGTGGGTGACGTGTGGATTGAGACTGACGCCGATGCGGCAGCCTTTGGCGCTAAAAAATGTGAGATCCTTTTTGGGAATCTGATTGTATACGGCCCGGTGACCTCCATCGCGCCCCTTTTAGGGCTGACCCAGGTGATCGGGCAGCTGCAAATCATGGCGGAAAATCTAAGCAGTTTAAGTGGTCTCAACAACTTAACGTATGTGGGTGACGTCATGTATGTCGGTAACAATGATTCGCTTGATAATCTTGCCGGCCTCGAAAGTCTGGTTCACATATCGGGCAATCTGCTCATTGAGCAGCAGTCTCTCGAGAGTCTCTCGGGATTGAACAATCTAAAGGAAATCGGCGGTGATCTTTTTATTCGCAATATTGCCGTGTTGTCAAATCTCTCCGGCCTTGGCAGTCTGGCAGGGGTTGACACCGTGCAAATCAGCGGAAACCCGGATTTACTCACCCTGACGGGACTGACGGAATTAAAGGGCGTCGGGCAGCTCACTGTTTACGACAACCCGGCGCTGCAAAATATGGATGGCCTCGAATCTGTCACTGACATTTTCAGTGCGCTCATCATTGACGCCAATCCCAAACTGGAATCCCTGTCCGGTTTTGAAAGCCTGGCCACCGTTACGGATTTCAACATTTACGACAATGACATTCTTCCCCAGTGCCAGGTGGACATGCTTCTGGCGCACACAGCCGTTTCCGGCAGTATCTACGTCCTCGACAACGGCAGCGCAGACCCGTCCCTTTGCGATTGAACGTATTTACGGCAGGGGTGCAGCCCTTGCGAAATACCACCAAATGTGAAGGCCTCCACACAACGAGCTCGACGCGGGGTTGATTTGGCTTTAACAGTGAATAATGATTCAGTCAGACAATTTTTGGCAGATGAGGATAAACAAAGGATTGGTGACCACCCAGGGAGGTGCGCATTATGTTTAAGACGATTTTACAGTTTATTGTGGACAGCAGCGAAATACTGATGCCGGTGGCAATTGTCATTGCCGTGGCGCTGCTGATGTATTGGCTGGCCCAGCGCGCGCTGTCGCTGATGCTCAACAAAGGCAAACTGGCCACCCCCATGATGGCCACCCTGCAGTTTATCATGCGCTGGATTTTTATTGTCATCACGCTGCTGCTGGTGCTGCAGCAGCTGGGGGTACTCGACAATGTGTGGGCCGCATTGCTGACTGTGCTGGCCACCATTGCCATTGGCTTTGTGGCGGGGTGGAGCATTCTGTCCAATGTGTTTGCCACGCTGCTGGTGCTGGTTTATCGCCCATTCATGATTGGCGATCATATTAAGGTGCCCGCCGATGAAATCGGTGGAGAGGTCATAGACATCAACTTTATGTTTACTTCATTGAAAAGCGAAGACGGGGTAATTACCCAGGTGCCCAATAACACATTTTTTATGAAACCCGTTCAGCGGGTGCCAGGGGAAAAGAACATCACTCTTTACGAACAGCTTCAGTCCGACAAGCCTTTCAATGCATGAATAAAGGGCTTACAGCGCTACCGCCAGGGCGTCCAGCCATTCACCGGGAATGATATCGGGTCCGTGCGCGGCGACCATCAGCATGCCGGTCACCATGCCCCGGGCTGCGGAATCTCCCCCGGCCTTCGCGTTTTCCATCATGGCGGTGCGATAATCGCTGCCATATCGAAACAGCAGATAGAGTGCACCGGGCATCGCTTTGCGGGCGTTGCAGTCCGGGCCAAACTGGCGGATGGCTGTAAACGGCGACGCATCGATTTTTGATTGTGCCATCGCGAACATATCCCGAATCAGCTGTGACGAAAGGGGCAACACGGTTTCAAGAGCATCGTTTATACTGGCGCCTTCCCGACACCGCCACAGCATTCGCGCACAGAATTGGCTGCAGTCACGGGTCACCTGAGTAAAATGAGTGGCCCGGGTAAACAGATCAACATTTTTCAGGAACGTCTCTTCATCCGGACTCAACTGGAGCAGCGGCGCAATGCGGCCGGCCACGGATAAATCCTCGGACCCAAACCCACAGGGCAACGGGTTGTGAGCACGCAGGTTGTCCAGGGTATTGGTTGTCGCACCGTCCATGTAGCCGTCATAGCGGCGCATGTAAAAGAACCACTTTTTCATATAGCTGCCCAGGTGAAACGTCTGGTTTTCCTTTGCGTAGTCATACAGCAGCAATAACTGATCCCCATAGTGGGTCTGTTGTCCGGATGTGCGGTTGGGATGCCAGTGGGCCCGGGGGTCATTGAGGAATTGCCAGTCCAGGTCGAGGGCGGCCAGTTGCTGTTCGTCGTAAATCCAATGGGCCCCAAGGCAGTATGAATCCGCCACCAGAGCGCCCAGGGTGATGTGTTTAACAAATGGTTGCATGTTCCTCAACTTAAGGCCGCTTTCCATTTTGGCAACCGCCTCATCTATCAAAGATGATCCACGAACCAACTCGAATTCGGGTGGTTTTACCAGGCGGTCCCGGTTATAAAAGGAATCGTATGCCTAAAACATCCCGAATAAAAAATGTACTGATTATCGCTGGGGCGGTTGTGGGTGCCCTGGGCGTTATCGTGGCAGTGGCAGTGAATTTTAAAAAGACACTGCCGCTTACGGAGACAGATTACAGAGTGCTGACGACCGCACGGGATCTGGCGCCATGGCTCGACGGGTTTACCCCGCAAAAAAAGAATGAATCGGCAAGCAAGGTGCGCTACCTGGACCGGTCTGTGGACCTGGAATACACGTATGAGGATGACGAAATTTATCTGTGCACCATGGTGAGCCGGGAAACAAATGCGGCCAACGCCCTGATGACCTTTAATGCTCAGTGGGCCGGTTCGAAACTGAGTATCAACCTTAATGAAGACTGTCATCTTTCGGAGACGGGTGGGGGATTTTCCTTTGGGGACAGCTCCCATTTTGCCACACTGGTGTGTAATGGCGAACCCGGTGGAATTGTTTTTTCCACCCGGGTAAACAACAATGTTTACATGCTGACCCTGGGCGGGGTCTACTTTGATAACGTGGCGGATTTTCAGAAGTTCGTTGGACCGGCGCTGTCGCATCTGTCCAGCTGGCCGCAGCAGTAGTGAGTGCGCAGCCCCAGTCGATGAGTGTTTTCTTTGCAGCGAAGGCGGGCATTGCATTAAAGACTGTGCGCTTCGCGAATTTTCCCGATGATTTCAAAAGCAGTGGCTTCCGAGCGCACCACATATGTCTTCGCATTGTCGGTCATAATAAGCTTGTGACACAGTTGGCTAAGCCCAAAGGACAATGGATCATCCGCCACGGCAAAGACCGCCACATGGGGGTTGAGCTTTAACACGTTTCCAATTCGGTGTGAAAACGCCCGCACGTCATCACCGGTAAAGTGGGCGGTGTTCGCCTCAGGCGGATTGAGCCCCCCCAATACGGCGTTGCGATAGTCGGGTTTTACAGTGGGTTCGTAACTGGATGCCATCAGGATGTCCAGTGTCAGATAGCCGAAATACTGTGTGTGAAAAATCATCCCTGTTTCCATCCTGGAAATCCGGTTGGAAACAGGCGGAAAGCAAAATACCGGATTAGGCGCCTTCGGGCTCGGGTTCGGACTCTTTTTCTTTGGCGCGACGCTCTTCGAGTTCGCTAACAATTTTGTCCATAAATGAATCGTCGAGTTTGTAGAACAGCACCACTGTCCCGGCGATGGCGCAGCCAATGGACGGAATCCAGCTCATCAGTGCCTTGATGCCGGTCAGTGCTTCAGCGCTCTGATCCATGTTGGCCTGGAATCCATACATCCCCAAAAGCCAGCCGGCCATGGCGCCACCCAGGGTCCACCCCATTTTCTGAGCAAAGGTGGCAGCGGAGAAAAACAGGCCCGTGGCGCGCGTGCCCTTACGCCATTCGGAGTAATCGGCGATATCCGCGTACATGGCCCAAACAATCGGAGACAGGGGGCCCGACAGGAATCCACCGATAGCGGTGAGAGCAAACATGACCAGAAGGTTATCCGGGCTCATGAACATGAAGGGCAGCATAGTGGCAACCGTCAGATACGAACAGAAGGCATAAACGCGCTTTTTGCTTCCCAGCAGTCGAGTCATCCAATCGGTGGCCAGCACGCCCACCAGATTCATGACGGTACCCGCCAGCATGAAGGGAACGGATGCGGGCACATCCTTCACGTAATATTTGAAGTAATACATAACAGCACCGTTGCGGATACATACCTGGGCAATGGCGAACAGCCCCATCACACCAACGATCCACCAGGGCACGTTTGAGACCACATCCACCAAATCCTTGCCCACCGAGGACTTGGCATCCCTTGAGGGTTTTACCCGCTCACGAGTGGTCACGAAAGTGACAAAGAATAACGCCATCGCCAAAACGGCGTACAGACCAATAGTGAACTCGAAACCGGTCTGCTGATCAACCAGGTTGATGGCGGGGGTGGAATTGTAATCGGTCAGCTTCACCTTAATGTTGGGGTCGGCTTTCTTTTCAAATTTGTCAGACAGCGCCAGTTCCTGCGCCTTTTGCCATTTGGCCGCGTCTTTTTTTACCAGACTCGCAAACAGCGCGGTCAGGTTGTCCTTGCGGACTTCGGTGCCCCCAAAATTGTCACTGATAATCTTAATATCGGCATCGCTCAGGCCCCCGGCGGCTTTCAGCTCTTTTTTGGCATTGTCGTCCAGCACTATAACCGTTGGATTAAACAATGCGTTCAGGTCGATGCGTTTTTCCTTGAACCCAATGGGCAAAAAGTAGTTGCCGCCAAGCATCTCGGGATCTGCCACCACGCGCCCCTTGTGACCATCGGGACGCAGCTCTTCCAGCCGTTCTTCTGTATTGACCCAGATGTTGGTGGTGTGGGTTTCGTGCTCCGCATCGGTTACGAGCGCCGTAAAATTGGCGGACAGTTTTTCCTGCCAGGTGTCGGGTTTGGGATTAATGGCTTCAAATGTGGCCTGAAGCTGAATGGTGCCGGACCCTTTTTCGGTGAGCACGATTTCGTTGTTGCCAACGTTTTTAAAAGAGACCACGTCTTCGGAACCGCCGCCAGTGGCGGTGATCATGGGCACGGTCACCAGCTGCACAAAAATACCCCCCGCAAAGGCCGCCACAAACCGATAAGACGAAATGCTGGTTCTGTCCTTTGAACTCGGTGTCAGAACCCCCATGAGCGCGGAGTACGGAATGTTAATGGCGGTATAGACCATCATCATGAGGGTGTAAGTGATGTACGCATATACCAGCTTGCCGGTAACGGTTAAGTCAGGCGTATGGAAGGCGAAAAATCCAATCACGCCAAACGGCACGAACATCCATAGCAGAAAGGGGCGATACTTGCCGTATTTGGTATTGGTGCGGTCGGAGATAATGCCCATCATGGGGTCGTTCACGGCATCCCAGAGCTTGGTGATGAAAAACATGGTACCAATGGCGGCGGCCGGCACACCGAACACGTCGGTGTAAAAGAACATCCCGTAAAAGATGAATGTCATCCAAAACAGGTTGCTCGCGAAGTCGCCGAGACTGTACCCGAACTTCTCCTTGGCTCTAAGTAATGGAATATTATCGATTTTTTTAGACATATCGTCTCCCAATGGATTGAGTTGTGAACACAATCAGAAGTTAGATTCGATTAACTTTGGTAGGGTTTTATAAGACGTAAATTCAAAAAAGAAAAGGAATCTTTTTTCGCGTCCTAAACGGGATTTGTATCGCAAACCAGCTAAATAACAACCCTTAAGAATAACTAAATCGCTTCACGTACATATGCCCATGTACCTGCACGGGTATCTTTTAGAATTTGTTAAATCGCTTCAACCGGTGTACAAATGGCGCCATCAAATTAAATCCGGTGTAACAGATACACCGCCTGCTGATATGGTTTGGATATTGGGGTCATGAAGGATAGCACCGACACAATTGTCTGCCGAAAATGTGGCGCTCCCAACCCACCGGGAAATGATTACTGTGCCTCTTGCGGTGCCATTTTACTGGTCTCCACGGGCATGATGAAGGCACAGCCCAAACCGGCTGTCCCCCTGATGCACCGTTTTGAAAACCGCTGGCTACTCATGTCGGTCTTTGCTTTTCTAGGTGTCTGGGTGCTCAGTGTGGTGGTGTTTGTGGTTTTCGCAAGATATTTTTTCGACATATCGCTGTCAGAAGAACAATTTGGGCAAACCGATATCCGCACGCGTTTTATGCCCGTGCTTCTCCCCACCCTGGCAGCGGTCACGCTGATGTACTTTGGTGCGGGGTGGATGATCAGCCAGCTGGCCCGCGACACGAAAACAGCGGAATCCGTCATTGGCGCTGTCATCGTGTCTGTGCTGGTTGGCAGTGCCGGAAGTATGGTAAGCTCTGATTTTCTGCTGGCATCCCTGCTCCTCGGCACGCCCGGCATTATTGCAGCCGGACTGGGCGCCCGATTTGGCGGGAAGAAATTCGAGAGGTCCTCGTGAAACGATTTCATCTCAAGGTCATCGCCGCCTTCTTTGGCACCCTTATCGCCGGACTGTGTGTTAGGGGCATCGCCCACGCACAGGAAAGCACCATCAACTGGAAAACAGTGGGTAGCGATGAACCTCAGATTGAAATGATGCTGCCAACCTCGGCGTCAGGGGTTCAGTATCTTCTGGAAAAAGTCGTCGTAAAAGGCAATCGCAAAACACTCCGCTCGGTTATTTTGCGCCTTCTGCAGATTGCGCCTGGCGACCAGTTTTCCGCTGAAGACGACAGCCTTGAGGAATCCAGATATCGCATGCTGGCCAGCGGGCTATTTCGGGAAGTGTCTTTTGAATTAAAGAAAGGCAAGGCCCGGGGATATGTGATTCTGGAAATCAAAGTTATTGAACGCAATACAATTGTAATCAACGATTTGTCGTTTGGCCTTACCACCATCAGTCCCAAAACAGATGAAATTGTCCCCTTTGGCAGCATTGGCGTTCTGGAGCGGTCATTTCTGGGGACTGACATAAAGTTGGGTGGCACGCTGGCCGCAAGCGAGCAGCAAAGCGCGTATCGCATTTACCTGCGCGATGATCACTTTCTGAATTCCCGATTTGGCATTCACGTGGAAGGACTGTTTGCCGATGCCGAAGAAACATTTGGCAAACACTATCTGTGGGAAGAAGTTGAGGGCGATCCCGAATTTGGTAAATTTGAAGTCCTCGATTATCGCCGAGCCGGTATCCGTCTGGGGACCGGTTACAATCTTTTGACTGACTATTTTTTCTGGTGCGATTTCCGGTTTGAAAACATTCTTCGGGAAGAACCCCGCGCGATACTCGGTCCGGATAGCCGCCTGACGGAGGAAGAACCTGAAGTCCGACTGGGTTACATGGAACCGGATGACTCGGTGCTAACCAGCGCCCTCTTTGGCTTTACCCGAGACACTACCAATCATCCGGTGCTGCCCTCTGACGGTTCCAACACCCAGCTGTCCATTGAACTGTCACACCCAATCATTGGTTCGGATTACAGTTATGTGAAGTTCCTGTTCAATCACCTCATGCTCTTTCCATTTGGCATCAAAGGCCAATCCATTGGCGTGGAAACCATTGCAGGGCTGATCACCGGCAGCGCGCCGTTTTTCGAGCAGTTTTTTGTGGGAGACTACTCCGCCTTCGCCCCAAACCGGATTCTGGGGCTGAATTTTTCCAATCTGCATCCTGCAATCCTGGGCACTGACATTGAGAACATGTGGTATGAGGACCTGGTCCTCAGCATATCCGCCGAATGGTCCCGTCCCCTCTATCGCGGCAGTGGCAATCTCTACGGACTTAATCTGTTTGTGCGATTTGGCGCATTTGCGCTCACCAGCGCCAACTACATCGACGGCAAAAAGCCGCCAATTGACATCAGTGGGGATTTCGGCCTGCGCCTGGATACGTCTGTCGGCGTTTTTACTTTTACCTTCACAAATGTGCTGCAACTGATTCCACCGGTTCGCAGGGAGACAACATCGGAATGAACGGGACGGCTGGAAAAATGATGCAGGGGATAATGACGTGCGTGTTGCTTGCGATTTGTACGCTGTTTTCGCCCAACGCCCATGCGGACGATGCACCCCGGCGAAACGTGGGATACGAATTGAAAGGCGGTCGCCTGAACGTGACCTTTGGTTACCGGGATGTGTTCACGCCCAAAATCCGGGAGAAACTCAAATCGGGTCTGGCCACCCGCCTTGTGGTGCAGATTGCCGTGGAGGACGAAAAAGGCAAGCAGGTGTCATTCTGGGCCCGCACCGTGCACGTGGTGTATGATCTGTGGGAGGAACAATTTGTCATTACGCTCAAAGACCCGGCAGGCAAGCGGGCCACCCGGCTGAAAACCGTAAATGAAGTCACCCAGGCGACAGGTGTCCTGTGGCGCACGCCGGTGGCCAGCGGACTGCCGCCCGGAAATTATCGAATTAAGGCTGTCATAGAAGCCAATCCGGTTTCCGAGAAAATGGTGCGCAATATCCAGCGCTGGATTTCAAAGCCGTCCGGCGGATTTCGGGACGCTGGGTCAGGCAGCAGTTATTTTGGCTCATTTGTGGGCTACTTTGTCGATAGAAATATCGCAAGGGCAGAAAAGACCATTCGCTTTGTCAGCCAATGGTTTGAACCATGATTAAGCGCCTTGATGTAAAATTCGTGCTGACGCTGGTCATCACCTCGGTGGTGCCGATACTGGCGTCACTCTATCTGGTGACCGAAGCGGTGCAGACGTCTCTTGGGGTCGGGCTCAACCGCGATATCGCAAACAGTCTGTCCCAAAGCGTAAAGATTTACAAAGACTACATCGAGGAAATTAAATCCGGACACGACCGATTTATGTCTGCGCTGGAAGACTCCGCCAGACTGCAGTATGCCTGTCAGGCCCAGGACGAGCGCCAAATCAAACAGGTGCTTCGAACCTTTATTCGGGCTACCCAAATCAAGGAAATCTCAGTCACACTCTCCACAGGCCCCCTGCTGGTGCAGTATCCCATGGACGACAGCCGCTACCGTTCCGTGACTCGCAGCATACCCCTGACCCATCCGTTCTGTCGGCATATCGAAGTGGTGTTCGGTGTCAACCGGGAGATCACCGCCAATTTCAAGCAGGCAGCCCACAGCACCGAAACCTACGACGCCCTGTACCGCGCTCCCCGGGACTATCTCACCCAGCGGGTGATTATGATTTATGCCATATTCCTTGGACTCATTGTGATTATCAGTGTGTGGCAAGGGGTTTTCTGGACCCGGCGTCTTACCCGGCGTCTCCACACGCTGAATCTGGCCACCAAGGATGTGACCCACGGCAATCTGGATGTTCGTGTCGATCCGGGCGGTCAGGACGAAGTCGCGGAGCTCATCAATTCCTTCAACACCATGGTCGACGAAATCGAGTCCACTCGCGCCCGGATTCAGTATCTCCAAAAAATCAGCACGTGGCAGGAAATTGCCCGTCGACTGGCCCACGAAATCAAAAATCCGCTCACCCCCATTCAGCTGGCTGCTCAGCAGCTTAAAAATAAGTACGATGCGAACGATCCCCGCTTTGGCCGTCTGCTCGACCAGTCCGTGGACATAATTGAGGAAGAGGTTCACACCCTTAAACGGCTGGTGACCGACTTTTCGTCGTTTGCCAAATTACCCCAGATTTCACCGATTCCCATGGATGTGGGCGAGTTTCTGAGGGACTGCGAATCGACCCTGGAAATTGTGGCCGAGAAGCAGGATTTGACCCTGTTATTTGAGTTTCCAGAACCAGGGCTCATCGTCAGTCTGGACAGCATGATGATGAAACGGGTGGTGGACAATCTCATCCGCAACGCCGCCGAAGCCATGGCCGGCGCGGATGTGTCTCATCCTTCCGTTGTCGTTCGGGTTGAAGAGCTGGCGCAGACGGACGAAGTGGCCATTCGCTTTGAGGATAACGGGCCCGGGGTGTTACCCGAACACCACCCCTCTCTGTTTGAACCCTATTTCACCACCAAGGAAGAAGGCACTGGCCTCGGGCTGGCAATTTCCAAAAAAATCGTGCTCGAACACAACGGTGTTATCTGGATTGATGACCGCCAGACAGATGGGGCCTGTTTTGTGGTACAACTGCCGCTCGTAAAAGATAAAAAGAAACTGAAGTAACATCCTCCCGCTCGGCCCAGTGGTACAACTGCCGCTCGTAAA
>JAFGWT010000209.1 GCA_016937015.1 Deltaproteobacteria bacterium
AACCGGAACTCACAAATATGACCCGAGACTACGATGAATATTGACGGATACGCTCAGAATGGCCCGCTTAAGCGATCACGCATGATGCCATCCCATTTACGAGCATTATCGAGCAGAATGCCGCAGTGTTTCGGCAAGCTTTAGGTGAACAGGCAATACTGGAACATCACTCGGGAGTAGATCCGGAGGATGTCGGTTTTAAAAACAAACTTGCATCAGAGAACTGGGATGCTCCCATTGTTGTTACAACAAATGTTCAGTTGTTTGAATCACTCTTTGCAAGCAAGACTTCCAGTTGCAGAAAACTGCACAACGTTGCCAATAGCGTGATCATTGTCGATGAAGCTCAAATGCTTTCACCTGATTATCTAATGCCAACGCTTGAGGCGCTGAAGGAATTAGTAAACGGATATGGCTGCACAGTTGTGTTATGTACAGCAACACAACCCGCACTTTTAAAGACAGATGACTTTGCTGATGGTGTTGAAAACGTTAGAGAAATTATTAAAAATCCCAGACAGCTGTATGAACAGTTTAGACGCGTTGCAGTTGAAGTGGCAGCTGGCAGGTTTTCCATGCAGGACATTTCTGAACGGATATGTGGTCACCGACAGGTATTGTGTATTGTGAATCGGCGTAAAGACGCGATGGAGATTTATCAGGCATTGGGCGAATCCGATGGCAATTTCCATTTAAGCACATTTATGTGTGCGGAACACCGTTCTTCCACTCTGCAGCTTATTCGTGAGCGATTGGCGCAAGGTCAAGAATGCAGAGTTGTTTCAACACAGCTTATCGAAGCAGGAGTGGACGTTGATTTTCCCGTCGTTTATCGGGCAGAGGCGGGCATTGATTCGATTGCTCAGGCTGCTGGTCGTTGCAACCGTGAGGGAAAAATGACAGAGGGCGGGAAAGTGATGGTCTTTCAACTTGAAACTCGACCGCCTGTTGGATTACTCAAACAGAGCGCTGATGAGGGACAAAAGACAATCAGAAAGCATAATGATGACATATTGTCTCTTGATGCTGTCACCGATTATTTCAAATCATTTTATTGGAAAAGGCGCAATGCAAATGGTCTTGATAAAAAAAACATTGTGAAACAGCTGGCCAGCGGTGCCGCCAGTCAAAGTGTGAATATTCCATTTCGAGACGTATCGAGAGCGTACTGTATAATAGAAAACAATACGACAAGTGTAGTTGTGCCGTGGGCTGCAGGCGAACAAATGGCGCGTGACCTAGCGGAATCAGGTGTTGCCGATAGATTTATCCTTCGGAAACTGCAACGATATGTGGTGCAAGTACGACAGGAAATTCGGGATGAACTGATTCTTGCGGGATGTATTGAAGACATCTTTGGGGATGGCACTCTGTTCCGATTAATAAATAAAAATATTTATGATGACAAAATTGGTTTGAATACCGAGCAGAGCCTCTCATACGAGACCACTGCTCTCTTTGTGTAGTGGCATATTTTGCCAGGAGAGGAGGTTGCATGAGTTACGGAGTTAAGGTTCACGTTTGGGGAGACCGGGCATGTTTCACCCGTCCAGAGATGAAAGTCGAGAGAGTCAGTTATGATGTCATGACACCGTCAGCAGCGCGTGGAATTATGGAGGCGATATATTGGAAGCCTTCGATTCGGTGGGTAATTGATCGAATCCATGTGTTGCGCCCAATTCAATTTGAAAACATACGACGAAATGAAGTAGCATCTAAGATATCGGAACGCAATATTTCGGCGACGATGAAGGACCCTACAAAGTCTCTGTTTCAGTTTATTGAATCAGACCGGCAACAGAGAGCGGCGATGGTGCTTCGTGATGTCGCGTATGTCATCGAAGCGCACTTTGAGGCCACTGATGCGGATGGAGAGAATGTCGGCAAGCATCTGGATATTGTAAATCGGCGGATTCAACATGGTCAGTGTTTTCATCAGCCGTATTTTGGGTGCCGGGAATTCCCTGTTTCCTTCGAATCAGTTACTGACACAGAGTTAAAACCGATTTCTGAATCTCGTGATTTGGGATGGATGCTCTACGATATGCACTTCGGCCCCAAAGATGAAAAAGGAAATCAGGTTATTTCGCCAATGTTTTTTCACGCTAATTTGCGAGAAGGAGCTATTGACGTGCCGCCCCCTTCAAGTGATGAGGTGAAGCGATGATTCTACAGGAACTGGTGAAGTATTATGAACGCCTAGAGGGAACATCGAAGGCGTTACCCCAACACGGATTCAGCAAGGAAAAGTTCGGCTTTGTTTTAGTCATTGACAGCAACGGCGAATTTGTGCAGCTGGACGACATCAGAAATCCGGACAAAAAGACGATGCTACCTGTTTTGCTGAATGTCCCTTCTGTACAACGGACGTCTGGAATCAAGCCTGCTTTTTTGTGGGATAAGGCGGAATATTTGTTTGGCGTTGTTTCGAAAGATAAAAAGAGACTTAAGACGGAAGAAGTTCCGTGGGAAATTACTTCTAAAAGCAGAATGAAGTTTGAGGCCTTTCGGGATTATCACCGAACCGCTGCAACCACATGCGATAATGAGAACCTGCACTCTCTTGTAAAGTTTCTTGATAAGTGGGAACCGGAACGGTTTGCAATGCTGGACATCGAAGACCCCCTGTCTGTCGTTAACTCAAATCTGGCTGTGCAGATTGTTGATTCCATTTATGTTCACGATGATGATGAATTAAAAAAGAAATGGCGTGAGGAATTGAACGCCGAGGACATCAATGAGCGGATATTTTGTCTGGTGACAGGTAAAGCTGATGTACTGGCGACATTGCATTCCGGAATTAAAGGTGTGCCCGGGGCACAATCATCAGGGGCACCGCTTGTGTCTTTTAACAAGGAATCCTTTTGCTCATACGGAAAAGGCATGGCGGATCAAGGCGCGAATGCACCGGTGGGTGAACTGGCCGCTTTCGAGTATGGCACAGTTCTAAATTATCTTCTTGGTAGGGAATCAAATCAAAAAGTGCAGGTCGCGGATACAACCATTCTGTTTTGGGCTGAGAAAGATAGCAAAATTGAAGACATTTGGGGGGGATTGATTGATGCTGGCAAGTATGATGATGGCTCATCGCAGGAACTAAGCACATATTTTGACTATGTTCGGACTGGTAAATATCCGCAGAATATCGACCCTTTACAGCTATTTTACATATTAGGCCTGTCTCCCAATGCAGCAAGGCTCTCTGTTAGGCTTTGGTATGTAAACACTGTGCAGGAAATCTCTAAACGGATTGCTCTGCACTTCGAACAACTTGAAATCATTCGTTCACATGACAAACAGTTGAAGTATCCAGGCATATGGTGGCTGCTAATCGAAACGGCCACTCAGCATGAGACAAAAAACATACCACCCAATCTTGCTGGGCCATTTTTGATGGCGTTGTTGAAGGGTACTCCATATCCAATATCGCTGTTGAGTCTGCTGCTTGGACGCATGCGTGTCGATAAGGATCCCAATTATTACAAATGTGCCCTGATCAAAGCAATTCTGGTCAGGAATTACAATAAGGAGGTTAGCGTGTCATTGGATAAAAATCGGACTGACGTTGCATATGTTTTGGGACGGTTATTTGCCGTTCTGGAAAAAGTCCAAGAAGAGAGCGCTGGTGGAAAAATCAATGCGTCAATTAAAGACAAGTATTTTGCATCCGCATCCACTCATCCTTCTGTAACATTTCCGCTGATAATACGGCTTAGCCAAAACCATCAGAAGAAATTGAAAAGCGAGAAAGCTGGACGTGCAGTTTTCTTTCAGAAGGAGCTTCAGGATATCCTGGCGAGTATAGAAAACTTTCCTTCCTATCTGAATTTGGAAGATCAAGGGATGTTCGCAATTGGGTATTACCATCAATACCAAAACTTTTTTGTTAAAAAATCCACTGAAATTGATGAGGAACAAACATCAAGCAATATTGAAGGAGAAGAGAAATGACAGCAATAAATAACCGATACGAATTTGTATATCTGTTTGACGTTGAGAATGGCAACCCCAATGGCGATCCGGATGCTGGCAATCTGCCACGGATAGATCCGGAAACATCTCATGGATTGGTGACGGATGTTTGTTTAAAACGGAAAATTCGCAACTATGTTGAGATTTCCAAAGAGAGTGCTGAAGGTTGGCATATCTATGTAAAGGAGAAGGCTGTACTCAATCGAAATAATGCGTTGGCATACAAAGCGCTGAATATCACGTCTGAGGCAAAGAAATTGCCCAAAGATGAAAAAAAGGCTGCGGAGCTTACCGCTTGGATGTGCAGCAACTTTTTTGATGTGCGTACTTTTGGAGCTGTTATGACCACAGAGGTCAATACTGGTCAGGTTCGTGGACCTGTTCAGATAAACTTTGCTAGAAGTATTGACCCCATTATGCCCAGCGACGTGAGTATTACTCGAATGGCGGTTACAAATGAAAAGGATTTGGAGAAGGAGCGAACTATGGGACGCAAATCCATTGTGCCCTATGGGCTGTATCGTGCAGAAGGATACATTTCCGCCCATTTCGCTGAAAAGACAGGTTTTTCAGAAGACGACCTTAATGTGCTTTGGGAAGCGCTTGTCAATATGTATGACCATGACCATTCTGCGGCTCGTGGAAAAATGAATTCTCGCAAACTATTTGTGTTCAAACACTCAACAAAACTTGGAAACGCACCCGCGCACAAATTGTTTGAATCCATACAGATAAAAGGAAATGGTGCCGATAAACCGTCCCGTAGTTTTTCTGATTATGAAGTTGTCGTTGATCGCTCGATGATACCAGAGAATGTCGAAATGATCGAAAAGTTGTAACCATGTACACCGAAGACCAACTCGTCATGATTTCCGCGCTCCAGCACATGGCGTTTTGCAAGCGTCAGTGTGCGCTGATTCATGTGGAGCAGCAGTGGGCTGAGAATCGTGCGACAGTTTTGGGGGAGCTGTTGCACGAGAAGGTTCATACTGAAAGCCATGAGACACGGGGGGATGTGCGAACGGCGCGGTCGCTTAGGCTGGTGTCTTATGAGTACGGGTTGGTTGGGCAGTCGGATGTTGTTGAGTTTGATAAAGCGGTTGGGTCACCGAATGCGGTGCGTCTTTATCGGTGTGATGGATTCTGGTCGCCATTTCCAGTCGAATTCAAGAAGGGTAAACCCAAAAAAGACAATGTGGACAGGGTTCAGCTTTGTGCGCAGGCGATTTGTCTGGAGGAACAGCTTGGCGTGGCGATAGGTAAAGGCGCTTTGTTTTATGGTGAAAATAAAAAACGACAGCTGGTTGAATTTAACAGTGCGCTACGGGAAGAAACGATCGGTTTGATATTGGAACTGCATGAATTGGTTGATTCCGGTAGCACGCCCAAAGCGACATACCAGAAAAAGTGCGATAGCTGCTCTTTGTTTGATGTATGCCAGCCAAGGTGGGACCATGTGATGACTCGTAAATACTACGAGAAAATCCTTTTTGAAGAGCCGTTTGAACCATGAAAAAGCTATTGAACACATTGTTTGTGACTCAGGATGGCGCCTACCTGCACAAAATTCGCGAAACAGTGAGCGTTGAACAGGGAAATACGAAACTTCTGCAGGTGCCTGTTTTGGCGTTGTCTAATATCTTCTGTTTTGGAAGAGTGAATATGTCTCAGCAGTTGATGCACCATTGCATGGAAAATAGCATAGGTGTGGCATATTTTTCTGAGTACGGGCGTTTTCAGGCACGGGTGGTGGGACGAAAAAATGGCAATGTATTGCTGCGTAGAGAGCAGTATCGTATTGCCGATGACGAAAAGCGGTGCGTTGAAATAGCAAAAAACATGATTGGGGCGAAGGTCGCCAACTCTCGTTCGGTAATCGCCAAGTCTATCCGCAACCGGCCCGACGCTGAGGGAAATGAAAAACTGCGCAGTGCGTGCGACAATATGAAAGAAACGTTGCTGCGTCTGGAGCGTGTTCAAAATCTGGATGAGTTGCGGGGCAGAGAGGGGGAAGCTGCCAACACTTACTTCGATGTATTCGAACATTTAATCAGTCAGCAAAAACAGGATTTTGATTTTATGTGCAGAAACAGAAGGCCACCTAAGGATCCCGTAAACGCGCTGTTGTCGTTTGTTTATGCGGTTCTTCTGCAGGATTGTGCATCTGCGCTTGAGGCAGTTGGTCTTGATTCCTATGTTGGGTTTCTTCATCGCGACAAGCCTGGCAGGCAGAGTCTTGCCCTTGATTTAATGGAAGAGTTTCGCGCGTTTGTCGGCGATCGTCTTTGTTTGTCTCTAATAAATCTGCGGCAAATCCAGTCCACAAATTTTTCTTACAAGGAAAATGGGGCAGTCTTTATTGCGGATACGGCGCGAAAGACAGTGTTGACCGAATACCAAAAGCGAAAACAGGAAAACATTTTCCATCCCGCGATTAAAGAGAACGTGAAAATAGGATTGCTGTTTCATACGCAGGCGTTGTTGCTCGCACGACATATCCGTGGCGATATTGATTATTATCCTGCATTTCTTTGGAGGTCGTAATGCTGGTTGTTGTGTCATATGATGTTTGCACTGAAACCGCTGCCGGTCGCAAACGACTGAGAAAAATTTCCAAAGAAGTTCTCGACTATGGTAATCGCGTTCAGTATTCGGTGTATGAATGTGATTTGGAACCAGCTCAATGGGAGAAACTGAGGTCTCGACTATTAAAATTGTATGACTCCCAGGAAGATTCGCTACGGTTTTATTTTCTCGGCAAGAACTGGCGAAAACGATTGGAACATCATGGGCAAAAGGATTATTTGTCCATTGATGACCCAATGATTCTTTAACGCTAAGGTGGTTTTCTCATGAAATCCCCGCTCGGTTAGCGAAACTCGTATCTCATTTGTTTTAATAATTTTTTAAGAAGTCAGCGGCAGTCCCCCGACGTTCTTTGACAATCGAATCGAAGTTGGAATCGAGGTTAGCGTTTCACATCAAAATTGACCTTTAATTTCAATAGGCTATTGTATAGACTGTCGCCCCCATCACGGGGGCGTGGATTGAAACCTCACTCCATGCTTCTTCTTGCGGACTGACTTTTGTCGCCCCCATCACGGGGGCGTGGATTGAAACCTCAAACGGCGCGCATTACGAATGATGACAGGTTCGTCGCCCCCATCACGGGGGCGTGGATTGAAACATCGACCTTGTCGAGGAAGGCGTCAAACCGGCAATGTCGCCCCCATCACGGGGGCGTGGATTGAAACTTTCTTTTCCACGCCGCGGCCACCGCGGCGTTAATGTCGCCCCCATCACGGGGGCGTGGATTGAAACCACAGGGTGAGAAACTGATGATCGCGGCGGAACGTCGCCCCCATCACG
>JAFGWT010000210.1 GCA_016937015.1 Deltaproteobacteria bacterium
GTGGGACATGAGGTGGATGTCAGTCTGGCGGAACTGGCAGCGGACAGGCGAGCGGCCACGCCGTCGGAGGCGGCAGAACTGGTGGTACCGGATGTGGCGGTTTACATGGAACGGTTTACGGACCTCAGGCAACGGTTGTGGCTGGGAATGAAATCGCGACTGGGAACAGCACGGGAGAGGCAATCCAGCGTCATGCATCGGCTGTCTCAGCGGGATCCGCGGGTTCGTTTGAGGATGCAGGCCGAAAAGCTGTCGCGGTATCAAACCTTTTTTGCGGGCTGGAAAGCCAGACGGATTACGCCGGCGCAAAAAAGAATGGACGACCTGAAACATCGACTCGAACGGTTTGGCGTGACCGCAGTGCAAAGCAAAAAAGGCGACATCATGGCAGCCTCGGCCGGACTCTACAGCTGGCCAGGCCCTGCGATGGCCAAAGCCAAAGGAGACCTTGGCCAACTGGCTGCGTCCTTAAATGCGTTGAGTCCACTCGCCAGTCTCGGACGCGGTTATTCGATCGTCCGTGATGATGGGGGGCGTATAGTCAAATCCGTGGCCCACGTCGCCGCGGGCCAGCACCTCGAGGTCATCGTGACGGATGGAACTTTGGATGCCCGGGTTGAAGCGAAAACACCGAGCAAAAAATGAAATAAAATGAACCGAAAACACATCGTTGAACTGGACAAAAAGTATATCTGGCATCCCTACACGGAGATGCGGAACTACATCGACAACACGGATCCGGTGGTGGTGGCGCGGGCTGAGGGATTCTATCTGTATGACCAGGATGGCACGCGTTACATGGATGGTAACGGGTCGTGGTGGACATCCATTGTGGGACATAATCATCCAACGCTGATGCAGGCTATCGTTGAACGCACTCAAACCATGGTGAACTGCGCCTTTGCCGGTGCCACCCACGAACTGGCAGCGACGCTGGCAGCGAGTCTGCTGCCCCGGTGCGGTGCATCTTTTTCCAGGATTTTTTTCTCTGACGATGGGTCCACAGCGGTGGAAGTAGCCATTCGTATGGCTCATCAATACTGGCAGAATGTGGGAAAAAAAGAGAAGCGACGCTTCGTTACGCTAAGTGGTGCCTTCCATGGCGAAACGGTTGGCTGCGCGTCGGTCTCAGGAGTGGAAGTGTTTCACAACGCCTTGAGCAACCTGCTTTTCGATAGAATTGTGCTGCCATCTCCCGGAAAAATCGCAGATGACGCGCCATCTGAGACGACATGGTATGCCCAGGCCTTCGAAAAGGCATCCGATATCCTGGAGACCCGTCATTCTGAAGTTGCCGCCATGATTGTGGAGCCGCTGGTGCAGGGCGCAGCGGGAATGCTGATGTATCCGCCGGCATATCTCAATTCGCTTTCCAAACTGTGCAGGGAACGGGACGTGCTTCTGATCTGTGATGAAGTGTTTACCGGCTACGGGCGCACGGGCACGTTCCTCGCCCATCATCAGGCCGATATTGAACCTGATATTATGACGCTCGGCAAAGGGTTTTCGGGTGGAGAACTGCCAATGGCGGCAACCATCACCACCGAGAGGATTTTTAACGCATTTTTGGGCAGCGCTGAAAAAACACTTTGGTATGGCCACTCCTTTACCGGTAATCCATTGGGGTGTGCGGTCGCCAATGCGACACTAAAGGTTTTCGACGACGAAAAATTAATCGAGAATTTGCCACAAAAAGAAACGGCGCTCGCCAATGGATTGAAACGGCTGTCCAAACATCCATGGGTTCATGATTCCAGACGCACTGGTATCATTACCGCGTTCACACTCAAGGATCCGCAAGGCGGGGACAAGGCCGGTTACCTCAATGATGCGGGATGGCGATTTTATGCCGAAGCCAGAAAGCGCGGCGCGTTGCTCCGTCCCCTTGGCAATGTGGTATATTTTGCCCTGCCGCTTACTGTGACAGTGGAACAGATAAATGAACTGGTTGAAGTTTGCGAGCAGAGCCTGGACGCGGCATTTTGAGCTTAGAGCGAAACGGAGAACGGAATGCCCGCGCAAAAATCAGTGGAACGAATGTGAGGTAAAACAGCAATGCTTGAAGTGGCAAAGCGCGCTGCACGGCAGGCGGCGCCGGAAATACTGTCCCATTGGGACAATCTGCAAATCGAGTACAAAGGCGTTGTTGACCTGGTCACTCAGGCCGATGTGGCGTCCGAAAAAATAATCAACGAGGTGATTGGCAGCGCTTTTCCAACCCATCAGTTCTTCGCCGAGGAAACTGAAATTCGGGCCTCGCTGGACAGTCCCCATCTGTGGATTATTGATCCGCTTGATGGCACCACCAATTTTGCCGGAAAACTGCCACAGTTCTGCATCTCGATTGCATATGCCGAAAATGGGGTTGTAAAAGCCGGGATTGTATACGACGTGGTCAGAGACGAGATGTTTCATGGCGTCGCTGGGGGCGGTGCATTTCTAAACGATTCGCCCATATCCGTCTCCAGGGTCTCCGGGATTAACCAATCCATTGTGTGTACCGGTTTTGCCTATGAGCGCGGCCCCATGATGCGCGCGACATTGAAGAGCATTGAGCGCCTTTTTGACAATAATCTGCGAGGCATTCGTCGGTTGGGAAGTGCGGCTCTGGATTTCTGCTGGGTGGCGTGTGGACGGCTTGACGGGTATTTTGAATACATCCTGAAACCCTGGGATTTTGCAGCGGGGGCACTCATTGCACAGGAGGCAGGGGGGAAAATTTGCACCCGCACTGGTGCCCCATTTGATTTGAACGCACTGGGCGCCATTGTCGCCGGGCCGAATCTGTTTGCGCATTTAGCTGGCGCAGTGCGTCTTTCCGAATGAAATTCGGTGAGTTACAATCTGTTTCAACGATGCTGTCTGCAAAAAAATACCCGCAGATAATCTGTTTGAAACATCGCTTGGCAATCACGGATGTGCAGTGTATATTTTGCGTATTAATAAAATGTACGGAATCATTCCGTGAGCAGCGACCGTGAGCAGCGGACTTGATACCCTGGAGGATTTATGAAAGTCGAAGAAGGAAAAATTATCACTCTGGAATACACGATTACGACTGAAAAAGGCGAAATGATTGAATCATCGGCCGGCAGAGGCGGACCACTGGTTTTTCCTTTTGGCAAAAGCGGTTTGATTCCAGGTTTGAGTGAAGAACTGCGGGGAATGGAAGCGGGCCAGGAAAAAGAAATCATTCTTCCGCCCGAAAAAGCCGTGGGTGAGCCCAAATCGTGGCCGACCAAAGTAATCAAAAAAACTGAACTTCCTGAAGGTGTGTCCACGAAAATCGGCACTATGTTTGAAGCGAGTATGGCGGGCAATCAGCAGGTTAAGTTTGCTGTCCTAGAAGATCGAACCAACGATGTACTGGTTCGACTGATACCGCCACTTGCAGGAAAAACCTTGAAAATCACTGCCAAAATTGCAGATGTTACCGAAGCGTAACGCCCGGCGCTCTCCTCCTTCCATTCTCAAGAAAAACATTTTGCGTGTCCAGTGCAGCGGTATGCTGCATGCACGGACAATTGTGAGCCGGTGATTCGGCACATTTCGACCATGCAATGTGAGGTGATTGAATATGAGAAAAAAAATTTCAAAAGAGTTGATGCCCCGGACGGTGAAGCTGGTGTCGCTCGTATGGCTTTCAGTGCTTTGCGGTTCATGCATATTGCCGCAGTCCGAGTCGATGACGTCGCGAACGCGAGTGTACCGTAGACCCGTCGACGTGGACAATCGCATAAAATTTCATGTGAATCAGGTTGGATACGACCTGTACGGCCCCAAGCAGGCTGTGGTTGAATCAGTGGGCAAAGGGACGACCTTTGACCTTGTAGATGCCGCAACGGGAAAGGTGGTGTTTACAGGAAAATTGAGGGTTGTTGAGGAATTTGACGAATGGGGCGGTGGACCGGTGTTTCATGTGGCGGACTTCTCGTCCTATCACACGCCCTCCACTGTAAAGATGAAAATCAAAGACTACACATCGGTTGAATTCGCTGTTGAAAAAAATGTGCTGTTTCGCGAAACCTTTGAGCTGGTGCTGGATTACTTTCATGCATCCCGCGCGGTTTATCCTGCGGTGTGGCAGACCGATAGTAATTTGCCCTTTTTTAACTCTCAACGCCGTGCTGATGTACGTGGCGGCTGGTACGATGCATCAGGCGATATCTCAAAATATTTGTCTCATCTCAGTTACGCCAATCTGATGAATCCGCAGCAGATCCCTCTTACGGCGTGGGCGTTGGCGTTTGTGCATGATGTTGTAAACGACACGAATGCCGACGCGGAATTAAAAAAGCGAATCGCCGAAGAAGCGGCCTTTGGCGCCGACTATTTAACGCGTATTCTTGATGTTGACGGGTACTTTTATATCAATGTTTTTGATCACTGGTCAGGGGATATGTATCAGCGACAAATCTGCGCATTCGAAACGCAAAGCGGTACTATGACACAGGATTGGCAGGCTGCGTTTCGTGAAGGTGGAGGACTCGCAATCGCTGCACTGGCAAGGGTTTCCGCAATGAAGGTGTCCGGCGATTTCTCATCTGTACAGTATCTCGATGCCGCAAAAAAAGGGTTTGCGCATCTGCAAAAAAACAATTTGAAATATGTGGACGATGGCAAAGAAAACATCATTGATGATTACGCCGCGTTACTTGCCGCTGTTGAGTTGTACGCGGCAACCGAGGATGAAGCGTTCCTTGCTGCGGCGCGTATACGTGCGTCAAATCTGAAATCACGGTTGCATGGAAACGGATATTTTGTTGCCGATGATGGCAAACGCCCTTTTTGGCACGCGTCTGATGCGGGCCTGCCTGTTGTTGCACTGATACGATACCTCGACATTGAAACTGATGAAGAACTGAAATACAAAGCGATTGATGTTATTGAAAAACATCTTGAATATCTGTTGAACGTTACTTTCGAAGTCGCGAATCCGTTTGGTTATGCCAGGCAGCATTACCTTTTTGACAACAAGGTGACGAGCGGCTTTTTTATTCCCCATCAAAACGAAAGCGGATACTGGTGGCAAGGTGAGAACGCACGACTCGGATCGCTCGCAACCGCATCATTGCTGGGCGTAAGCTATATAAGCGATGATTCAATTCAGCATGGATTGAAGTCATTTTCAGCGAATCAACTCAATTGGATTTTGGGTATGAATCCATTTGGATATTGCTTTTTAAAAGGGGTGGGAACGCGTCATCCTGAACCGTATTCTGTGATGCCAAATGACAAGCATCACGGTGATATTGATGGCGGTATTGCAAATGGCATTACGGGCAGTGCGGCAAATGGTGAGGGAATAGAGTTTTGGGGCGCTCCCGGTATGGCATCACGGGATGATTTTCGATGGCGGTGGCTTGAACAGTGGTTGCCGCATTCGACATGGTATCTGTTGGCAGTGGCGCTTTCAGCCAAAGAAACCCACTGATTCTTCGTTTGGGGCGTCAACGCAAAGCGATATTCAAAACAAGTCGCTTTCATCCCTACGTATTCATTAAAAAGAAAAATTGCGCAAAGTGTGGCATATTTTCCTTTTTTCCTGTCAAAAATTGCAACGATTCCATGGTTTTGAGCGAAAAATAAGGTGTTTTGGGTTTTTTTTAAAAAAAAGCATTTTTTTGTTTCAAAAAGGTTGACGGGAGGAATCGAGACGCGTATACCCCTCCTCACTTCAGCGCTGCAGGGCAGCAACGAAGGACGCGAAACCGGAAACGGCGACGCAAAAAGCTGACAGCCTAAACCTGTTGGCGGACATTAAGTCTTTGAAAACTGAGCAATAACCAAAACGGGTCAACGTCACCGTGAGCA
>JAFGWT010000211.1 GCA_016937015.1 Deltaproteobacteria bacterium
ATCGGAAAAACCCTCCTGGCCACCGGCATGGCACCATCCATTGTGCCGGGACCGGTCGTATCCAAGTAGCGCATCGCGGGCGATATTTGAGACAGCTGTATGTCGAAATTTCCGATATGATTTAGCTAAGATACAGTCATTATCCGGGAAAATTGAGTACGAGCCATCCGAAGTTAGCTGGTGAAGATGAGAAGGTGCAGTTCAATTCGCTCTGGCACCACGTGCACGATGTCGAACGACTGCGGGAAGTGTATTTGTCATTGAAGAGAAGTGCTGCTGCGGGCGTCGATGGGGTGACGTGGGACTACTATGGTGGGGCTCTGGATGACAACCTCAAGGACTTGGTAGATTGGCGCGTGGAGCGTACCGGGCAAAGCCTGTGAAGAGAGTGTTCATTGACAAAGCGGATGGTCAGAAATGACCGCTCGGACTACCGGTGTCGGAGGACAAGATTGTTCAAAGAGCGACGGTGCAAGTTTTGAACAGTATCTATGAAACAGACTTTCTCGGTTTTTCCTACGGTTCCAGACCGGAGCGCAGCGCTCACAAGGCGTTAGATGCGGTGTCGGTTGGAATTGAAAGGAAGAAAGTGAACTGGGTACTCGACGCAGACATTAGTGGATTCTTTGACGCCATAGACCACGAATGGCTGATCAAATTCGTTGAGCACCGAATTGCGGACAAACGCGTTTTCAGGCACATCAAGAAATGGCTGAACGCGGGTGTTCTGGAAAATGGGAAGAGGGTACGGAGTGAAGAGGGGACTCCGCAAGGAGGGAGCATCAGCCCGCTCCTTGCGAATATCTATCTGCACTACGTGTTCGACCTGTGGCTCCAACAATGGCGTGCTAAATGTGCCCAGGGTGACGTGATCTCGGTGCGGTACAAGGATGACATTGTAGTGGGCTTTCAGCACAAGTCCGAAGCCGAACAGTTTCTTGATGAAATGAGGACCCGTTTCCTCAAATTCAACCTGAAGCTACACCCAACGAAAACCCGCCTGATTGAGTTTGGCCGTTTTGCCGACTCAAATCGCAATGAGCGGGGGAACGGGAAACCTGAAACATTCGACTTTCTTTGTTGTCGGGCACTGCAGATATTACGGTGTGCCTGGCAATAGAAAAGCAATGGATGCCTTCCGTACTGAGATCATCAAAATGTGGCACAAAATTCTCAAGAAGCGAAGCCGGAAGGATAGAACTTCCTGGAAGCGTGTGTCCCGGTTGGCTGACCTCCATATTCCGAAAGTTCGCATTTTAAGCAGAGATCTTCGGCTGAACGGTTACGATTAGTCGGCCCGTCCCCCAAGTCCCACAAGTCCTCCAGTCGTCAATTTTTTTTAGTATGTCTATTTGCATCGTCCGCATGCCCTTTGGGATTGCGGGACTAAATAGTGCAGGGTGGTTTTAGGGCTGCCCACTTGGAAAAGTCGTCCAGGGTCATGCCGATGGACTTGTCGGCCGGCGCTTTGAAAAGGGTCCATTCCCGGGTGAGTTGAGTCGTTACTTCTTGTGCGGTTTTTCCGCGAAGTCGGGCACAGGAGATTCGCAGTAATACATCGTTTTCCCAGTCGTAATCTGGAGCGCTGAGAAACGGCGGTGCCGACACATTTTTGCATTGTTCCCTTAAATACCCTTTGGCAACCTTATCTCTTGGAGAAAATGTTCCATCTCCTTTTCCGTGATACAGCACTGATGGCACCCCGATGGATTGGTCGTATTCTGTGCTTCCCCAATGGTTTGCGTCAGTGCGCCATGGGAAAAAACTAATAATGTCCTTAATTCCATCCTTGTCGTAATCCACAAGCTGTTGAATTTGAATGTGGGCTAGACCTTTGTATTTTGTCACTTTGCCCGCTTTGAAGGTCCATATAGAGAAAATGGCACCGTCTTCATCATTGCTTCGGTCCATCACCAGCTCAAATACGCCGTCGTTATCGAAATCCAGGAGTGACAACTCAGAAATGGCATCGAATGTATGGTCAAAAGGGTCTTCATCTAAAGCAAATGTTTGTGGCCCAACGTAAGTCGTTCCGTTGTCGTCAATATATACAACAAGATGGTTTCCAAAGATTTTAAAATCCTCGTCAAGGTCCGGAATGTAATCCACCTGGTAGGAAATGTTGAAAGGCAGCAGCATCCATGAACCCTTTTGGGCGGAATGACACTTGCCGTGATGGACGATGATGTTTTTTGCATTCTTTTGAAGCGGCGATGGGGTTTTCATTGACGCGTCTATTTTTTGCTCGAAATCATCTAACACAAGGTGGGCACGGGTTTCCAATCGCTCGCAAACTGCTTCTTTTGACATGTACGAAACGCCGTTGTTTTTTTCTTGTATTCGGTTTTCAATTTGGAGATCACAACGTTGGGTATCCCCATTTCCTTGGAGGGGCTCATCGTCATCACTTTGAGGCGTACCCAACAATACAATATCAGAAATAGCGAGGTCTTTGTATTTTGCGCCGGGCCACAGTTCGTCAACGCGAAAGCGGACTTTTTGAGCGGTGATGTCTACGCTATCCAACACCATGAGTCGACTCTCAAGGGGGGCAGCGCCCGTCCGTTCGGTGGTGTTGTCGAAAATCGCCGTGATGGAACGAACTTGCATATTCAACATAAACAGATCCTGTCCATGGGTGTTTATCCGTTCCCATCCGGTGGTGAGCCGAATTTGGGAGATGTGGCGCGGTTTATCGAACGTGATTTCGACCCACGGTGACGCTTTTGGCGCAATCTTTGCGCTCCACGCGGTACCACAATCACCATCAAAGGCATCTGGGCTTTTGTGCTTTTCGTATTCTGCTGAAGACGTAACGCTGACAATATGGGTGTTGAGCGAAATCGAACGAGCCGGCGGAGTGGCTTTCGTTGTTGCAGTGGGGTCTACCGTGCTCTTTGTCGTGCTTTGAACCTTTTTCTCTTCTGCTTTTTTGTCCGGCTGGGCGATTTGGGTGCAGGAAATGGGCAGCAATAAAAAGAACAAGTAGAGGAGTTGAATTTGTGGACGCGCCATGTTCGTTACCTTTCTGTTTTTTTTAATTTGATTTCGCAATACGTAATTCACTTTGCAAATGACCCAATTCGATGGGAATTGCAAGTAAATGGACGGCTTTTGCCGCTTGGTCATCTGAAAAATCTTTCTACCTGATTCACCCAGGACGCATGAACTGGTGTGTACACAAAATGAAATCTGTTCCCGTGCCGGGATCGGCGAGATATACCTGCGGTGTATGGACGGGACCGATGATTGGAAATCTGATAAATGACCGGTTTGGTGTTCGTTATAATAATCACCACATTCCCAGGCTTCTTCATGAACTTGGCTTCTCGGTCCAACGGCCGCGAAAACGACTATCCAGAGCGGATGCGGACGCGCAGGATGTGTGGATTCGCAAGACATTCCCCTCAAAAAAAAACCTCCGCTTGCCGCGGAGTCGCTATGCTCGAGGATGAAGCCGGCTTCCGGATTGACGGTATACTTCATCGCACCTGAACCAGAGTTGGACAACAGCCGCGCGTCGACACCTATGGCATGCGCAAGATGGCTCACGTCTTTGGTGCAATTTCGCTGGAAGAGCGGCCGCGGTTCGGTTATCTCTTCGCCCCGGTTTTCAACGCCTGAACGTTTCTCGAATTTCTCAAGTTGCTCGTGGCGCGTACTCGACACAAGATATTCCTCGTTCTCGACAACGGGCCGTGTCACAACCTCGACGCCGAGGTCAAGAAGTGGCTCGGTGCATCGGTTTCCTGGCTCTCACGCCTGCCGGTGACAAACCGTCACAAAGAGATACCTGAACAGAACAGACTCTGATGCGAGTTAGCCCCATATTTTTTGGTGGAAGGAGTCGCATTATGACCAAACAACAAAAAATCAAATTTACAATCTTTTCCTTTGTGTGTCTCAACCTCAGTTTGGGAGCAATAGCCTGCAACCCGTCAACCAGTGAAGCGGAAGCATCTGCCGCAGCCCCGCCCATCGTATCGCACCCTGTCGAGGTGGCCATCGTGGAAACCGCCACAGTGGAACACACTATTAGAACCACCGCCGAGCTCAAAGCCTCAGAGGAAGTTGTCATCGCCCCCCAGATGTCCGAGCGGATCACTTCTTTTCCCTTTGAAAACGGTGACACTGTTGAAAAGGGGCAAATCATTGCCCATTTGCGTGCCGATTCCTTAAAGCAATCTCTGGCGCAAATGGACGCCGAAATCGAATCGCTGGACGCACAGATTCGCAACCAGGAACAGGAGCTGGCCCGTGGCAGGGAGCTGTTCGCCGGACGGGTCATCACCCGGCAAAACCTCGATTCACTGGACAGCTCCGTGGCCGCCAGTCAGGCCCAGCGCAAAAGCTTGGTGGCCAGTCGCAGGCAATTGGCCATTAGCGCGGGACACTCGGCCATTCGCGCTCCCATCACCGGGGTTATCGCCAACAAAAATCTGCAGGTGGGAGATTTGGCCAATCCCCAAAGCCCCATTTGCAGCATCATGGTGCTGGACCCCTTAAAAGTGCATGTTCAAGTGGGTGAACTTGAAGCGCCCCTGGTAAAAACGGGGCAGAAGGCGCGCATCGCTCTTGACGCGTTTCCCTCCCGCATTTTCGAAGGGCGAGTGAGCCGCATTTATCCCTATCTGAATACGCTCACTCGCACGAAAAACGTCGAAATCAGTCTTTCAAACATCATGGCGGAAGACAACTCGCAACCAATGTTGAATCCCGGCATGTACGGCAACGCCGAGCTGGTGGTAGAAGTCAGGGAGCGAGCGGTGGTTGTTTCCCGGCAGGCGCTGATGTCAATCGACAATGACCCGACAAAGCAGCGTGTCTTCGTGGTGGACCAAAACGGCATCGCTCACGAACGGCTGGTGCGCATCGGCCGTTCGCAAACAACGACCCAGGAAGTACTCGACGGATTGTCCGTAAATGACCAGGTGGTGGTGGTGGGGCAGTATTCGTTGACAGACGGCCAGCAGGTAAAAATTAATAAACCCGGCGTTGCCGGAAAAGGAGCCTGAAATGTCTCTTTCCAGTCTGTCTGTTAAGCGGGGCATCGCATTTGCCATGGTATTTGTTATTGTATTGGGCGCGGGCCTGTTTTCTCTGTCCCGTCTTAAAATCGACATGTATCCCGATATGGAATACCCCATGGTGGCCGTCATGACCAGCTACACCGGCGCCAGTCCCGAGGATATTGAAACACTGGTCAGCCGTCCCATCGAGGAAGGTCTGGGCGAGGTGGAAGGCGTGGAGAAATTGAGCAGCTCTTCCAAACGAGGCACATCGGTGGTGTCTGCGGAGTTCGACTGGGGAACCGACATAGACCAGGCCGAAACCGAAGTGCGCCGAGCCCTTGAAATGGTGGAAGGTCGTCTGCCCGACGATGCCGATGACCCAATAGTTTTTGCCATGGATCCCAATATGCAGCCATCGATTATCTTCGCGCTCAACGGACCCATGTCTCTGGACGATCTTCGAAAACTGGCCGAAGATGACATTTCGCAACAAATCGAGCGCATCCCCGGGGTGGCTTCGGTAGATGTATCGGGCGGAAGCGAACGGGAAATCCATGTTACCGTGGATCCCACCCGCTTAAGCGCGCTGGGACTGAACATCAACACCATCCTGGGAGCGATTTACCAGGACAACACCCAGGAACCCGGCGGCGCCATTGAGCAGGGGCGCATGGATTTCACTATTCAGACCGAAGGCCGTTACCAGTCTGTGGACGAAATCGGCGAAACAGTGGTCGCCCAGCACAACGGCGCCGATGGCATTCAGATAATACGTCTCAAAGATGTGGCCACGATTGACGATGGGTTCGAGGAAACTCAGCGCATCATCGAAGTCAACGGAAAGCCTTCTGTTTGGATTCAGGTGCGCAAACAGTCCGGGGCCAATACCGTCGAAGTGTGCGAATCCGTGCAAGCGAAAATGCCCCAAATACTAAAAAACGTTTCTTCAAACATCGAAACCAGAACCGTGTATGACCAGTCTCAATTCATCAATGACTCCATGGGAAACCTGTCGTCCACGGGACTCACTGCCATAGCCATCAGTTTTGTGGTGCTCCTGGTATTTTTGCGCTCCTTTCGCAGCGCGCTGGTGGTGGCCAGCGCCATTCCATTTTCGCTGCTGGCCACATTTTTTCTCATGGACCAGAGCAACATGACGCTTAATATCATTTCAATGGCCGGTCTGGCTCTGGCAGTGGGCATGCTGGTGGACAACGGTATTGTGGTGTTGGAAAACATCTTTCGCCTGCGCGAAGAGGGAATGCCCATCCGTGAGGCCGCGGCCAAAGGGGCCAGCCAGATGGGCACGGCGATTGTTGCGTCCACCCTCACCACCGTTTCCGTGTTCATCCCCATACTGTTTGTCGAAGGGATTGCCGGGGTTCTGTTTAAAGACATGGCGCTGACAATCTGCTTCGCTCTGGTGACCTCGCTGCTGGTGGCCATGACCTTTGTTCCCCTGGTGGCCAGTCGCATTCTGACGGATGTAGACACCACAAAAAGCGAACCTTCAAAATCCTCTTTGTTCACCCGTTTTCAAGAAGGATACGGCAAAGCCCTGGACTGGACCCTGGGCCACCGTTGGATAGTGCCGGTGGGCGTAGCGATTTTGCTTGGGATCACGGTTGTGTTGATTCGCTTCATGCCGTTCGATTTTATGGCCGCCAACGATGAATCCAGTGTGTACGTCAGTCTGGAAACCGCAGTCACTAACAATATCGACGAGACCCATCGGGTTTCCTCAAAGGCCATCGGAATTATCGAGGACACCATTCCCTTTAAAGACCGCAATCTGATTGGACTAGACCTGGGGTCTGACAGCGGTTTCGCCGCCATGTTCTCGGAAGGCATACACACCGGCAGCATTCGAGTGCCACTGGTGTCGCCGTCTAAAAGGGACGCGAGTCAGTTCGATTACGAAAACGCGCTTCGGGAAAAACTTAAAGAAGTACCCGGCCTTGAAGTCAGTCTGGGCTCACCGGTTGGGCCAACCGGCAGTGCCGAAGACATGACAGTGCAGATCATCGGATACGACCTTCAGACTTCCCGTCAATTGGGCAGGAAGCTCAAAAAAGCATTGGAAGAGATGCCGGAAATGGCCGAAGTCAATTTTTCAATGCAAGACCAGAAACCGCAGCTGTCCATTGTTTTTAATCGGGCAAAAATGGCGCAGCTGGGTCTGTCTACCGGCACAGTGGGCGCTTCGGTGTCCACCTTTTTTAAAGGACGCGTGGCGGCCCAATACTCCGAAGACGGCGAAGAGTACAATATTCTGGTGAGGTTCCCAGAAGACAAACGCAGCAGCGTTGAGGAGCTGAAGCGCATGCCCGTGATTACCCCTGCAGGCAAAACATTGCAGCTGCAGGACGTGGCTGATGTGACAGAAACCCTGGGGCCCACCACTGTTGAACGGGAGGACCAATATCGCATCAGCACCCTGGAATGCTTTTTAAAAGACGGATACTCCGATGACCAGGGACAATATCACAACAAAGACCTTTCGGCATCCATCGCCAGCGTGGACAGGCTGTTGGCATCCCAGTCATGGCCGGACGGTTTTTCTTATAACATCGGTGGTAACGCTGAAGATTTCCAGGAGTCCTTCGCCGCACTGGGGCTGGCGTTGCTGGTAGCCGTCTTCCTCGTGTACATGGTAATGGCGGGCCAGTTTGAGTCTTTGCGACAGCCGTTTATCATTTTGTTCACCATGCCGCTGGCCCTGATTGGGGTGGTGCTCATTTTTGTTTTAACCGGCAGCAGCCTGGACGTCACCGCTTTTATTGGCGCCATCATGCTGGCGGGCATCGTGGTCAACAACGGCATCGTGCTGCTGGACGGGGCCAACCAACTGCGCGAAAAGGGCCTTGACCGGTTGACTGCCATCGCACAGGCGGCGCGTCAAAGATTGCGCCCGGTGTTGCTCACCAGCCTGACAACAATTTTGGCCATGATTCCTCTGGCTCTGGAAATCGGTGACGGTTCGGAAAGCTGGTCCGGCATGGCCCGTTCGGTCATCGGCGGTCTCAGCGTGGCCACTGTACTCACCCTTTTTGTTGTGCCGGTCATGTACAGCCTGTTCGCACGCAAAAATATCCCCACGGAGGTTCAATCATGAAACGCGTCATTCAGTTAAACGGTATCGTATGTGTCGCACTTGTTTTTCTCGCTGCGCCGCAAATTGTCCTTTGCAATGAAACGGACGCCACCCTGACCCCAATCACCCCAGGACCGTCCATGACATTAAAAGAAGCGCTGGCTGCGACAGATCAGCGAAACACCAGTCTGCAGGCGATGCGACTGGAGCTGGAGCGAGCCCAAATTCAGATTTCAGCCACATGGGCCGGACTGCTGCCCCACGCGTCCGCTCAGTTGCAGTACACCCACGCGGACCACGACGATACCGCAGATATGGGCGGCGCGTCTATCGTCACCAGGCGACAGGATGACCTGTCGGGCAACCTGACCGCTTCTATCAGCCTGGTTAATCTTCAGGCCTGGCGCAATGTGGGTATTGCCCGACAGGCCAAAGAGTTGACCCGTTTCAATGTGGAAGAGATGCGCCGGGAAATGCTGCTGGCCACCAGTCAGGCCTACTACCTTGCTGAAGTGAGTCATTCCCTGGTGGACATGTACGCCGAGCAGGTGCACTCCGCAAAGGAACAGCTCGATGTGGCTCAAAAGAAAGTCCACGCCGGCGCCGGTCTCAGGCTGGATGAAATTCGCGCCGAAAACGATCTCGCCGATGCGATTCAGGAATACGAAGATGCCCTGTTGAGCCTGGACACATCAAGAGATACCCTGGCCACCCTCACCGGAACCGATGGTCTGCCTCTGCCCAAAGCATCACCGGACCTGTTGAGCCCATCGGGTGACGCCAAAGGGATGATTGATGCAGCAAAGGGGCAACGCCCCGATTTGGCGGCCAAAAAAGCCGCGATTGAATTGGCGGAAAAACAGGTAGCCAGTGCCAGAAGCGCCTTTGTCCCCACCTTGTCGGCCGGATGGCAGGGCAGCTATCAAATCACGGAACCCGCGGATATGGGGGATACCGACCGTTCAAGGTGGTCGACCTTTTTGACGCTGGACATCCCCCTGTTTAACGGGTCGAACATCATAACTACCCAAAACGCAAAGGTTGATTTACGCCAGGCGACCATCGAAGAAGAAGACGCCAAACGGGAGGAGTCAAAAGAAATTCGTCAGGGCTACCGGGAATATCTGAGCGCTGTAAATCAGGTTCACAATTCACAGCGAAAAGTCGTTTTGGCCCGTGAGGGGCTTAAACTGGCAGCGACGGCGTACAAAGCCGGCAGCGGTTCTTCGCTGGATGTCACCGAAGCCCGTCGCTCCGTTGTGACCGCCGAAGTGAGTCTGGCCACAGCCCGTCTGCAATCAAAAGTGTCGCTGGCTGCTTTGTACAATGCTTTGGGTAAAGATCTTCGCGACATGGCCGAACGAGGCGGTTCACAATTGACCTTCCATCAATAAATGGGATAGTTGGCATGGAGGTAAAACCATGGCGGAAACACGAATTATGCTGGTCGAAGACAATATGAAACTGGCCGGTCTGGTGCGCGAATACCTTGAAAACAAGGATTTCGAAGTGATTCATCAACCCACCGGAGATGGCGCGGTTGACCGCATTCTGGCGGAAAAGCCCGATCTGATCATTCTTGATTTGATGCTGCCCGGCATGGATGGCAAGAGTATTTGCAGGGCGGTCCGCCCGTTTTTTTCCGGCCCCATTCTGATGCTCACCGCCCTTGGGGAAGAGGTAGACGAAGTGGTGGGGCTGGAATTGGGGGCTGATGATTATGTGGTTAAACCCGTGCGCCCCAGGGTGCTTTTGGCCCGCATTCAAACGCTGCTTCGAAGAACCGCAACCATGGCACAGCCCGCTCAAAAAGGCGAAAATGAATCGATTGTTTTCGGCGCTCTGAACATCCATTCGGTGAACCGCGAAGTACGCGTGGATGGCGTCCTCCTCGATCTTTCCACTGCGGAGTATGACCTGTTGCTGTACCTGGTGAACCATGCGGGGCACGTATTGAGTCGCTCCCGAATATACGAGGACGTCCGCGGCATCGAGTGGGACGGCATGGATCGCTCCATCGATCAGCGCATCACCCGACTTCGCCGCAAGCTCGGAGACGATGCCAGCGAACCGCGCTGGATCAAATCCGTTCGCGGCGAAGGATATTTAATGGCGGTACCGTCATGAACCGGCTGGTGAGACAAATTTCGTTGAGTTTCGCCGCGGTGCTGATTGTTGTGTATTCCGCAACATCCATGTTTCTGCATTTTAGGATGCAAAACGCTGTCGAAGAAGCGGCCATCCCCCCAATAGACGCGTTGACCAAACTGCTGATGGTGCGGATGGCAGAGGTGCCGACTACTGAATATGAACAGCTAGTGTTGCAGCTGGAAAAAGAACTGGAAACCCCGGTTGACTTGCTGCTCCTGGATTCGCCGGATATTCCTGAATATGTTCGAGGTCGATTAAAAAAGAAGCTGGCCGCCACCGAACCCAGCAGGGATTTTGGGGGACGATTTTTCATCCCTGCGCCCAATTCCGAACACGTCCTGGTGGTGGGACCTGGGCCGCCTTTCCGTCCGATTAGCCGAACAGAATTTGTGACAATGCTGATATTGCTGCTGCTTGTGGTTTTGGGAACAGGTTGGGCCCTTGCGCGCCCCATCACCAAGAAACTCAAACTACTGGAAACCACCGCCGCTCGTATTGCGGGAGGGCAGCTGACTGCGCGGGCCCAGGTGTCGGGCAATGATCCTATCGGCGCATTCGCTGCACGGTTTAATCAGATGGCCGAACGCAATCAGGAAACCCTTGAAAAAAGGTCGCAGCTGTTGCAGGCGGTTTCACACGAACTGCGTACCCCTGCGGCATGTATCCGTTTTGGGCTCGAAATGCTGCCCGAAGCCGAAAATGATGCGGAACGGGCAAAGCGAATCGAATCCATCGAAGCCGATGTGCAGGAGCTGGACGATTTGGTCGAAGAGCTGCTGCTGTACAACCGACTCGAATCCCAAATCGACATGGATGAACACAAACCCATCGCTTTGGTGCCGGTTATTGAACAGATTCTAACCCAGGTGCAGCCGTTGCGCCCCGAAGTCAGTATCGCGTTCGATGGAGAGGCAACGGCGGATTTGACGTTGAAAGGCAGCCCCAAACTGTTTGGCCGCGCGTTGCGCAATCTGGTTACCAATGCCCTGCGGCATGCCCAAAGCCGTGTGGTTATCAGCGCCGCCAACGTCGGGGAGTGGATTGAAATTGCCGTTCGCGATGATGGCCCGGGGGTGCCCAGATCCCGGCGTCAAGAAATTCTCGAACCGTTCGCCCGTCTCGATGAATCCCGTTCCCGTGAACTGGGCGGTGTGGGTCTGGGCCTGGCCATTGTTCAGCGTATCGTTCAAAGCCACCACGCCGAACTGTCCATCGAAGACGCCAAAGAAGGCGGCGCCATCTTCATCACCCGCTGGCTACGTTAATTCATTGTGCGCCCCGTATGTCCCGTTGAAACACAATCGGCAAAGTACAGACTGGAATGTTCGGTGACAAGTCGGCCACGAATCGGCGCAACCTCGGCTTACCCGACCGAATATGCCCTGCCTCCAAGGCGCTATAAGATAAATACGAAAACATCATTTTGCTAATAACAAGGACTTTCTTCTCACGAATCAGAACGCAAAGTTATGCAGCGTGAAACTGTTGTACGGCGATGTTCATGCCTGCTTTTTCTGCGTAGGTGACGAGTTTTTCGATGTCTTTCATGGTTTGCGCACGGTGACTTTACCGGGTTTGGTGTTTCCTTGCGGAAAATCGATTGGGCTACTGTTCCAGTTTTTGTAGCAGCATGGTGAGGCTGGCGTAGGCTGCGTCGAGGTCAGAGGCGATTTCTTCAAGTTCTGCGGCG
>JAFGWT010000212.1 GCA_016937015.1 Deltaproteobacteria bacterium
GATGACCGCAGCAGCAGCAATGCCGGCGGAACGTCGCAAAACAGATTTAAAAAGCGTCGTCCACGTCGGCGCACCCCCCTTGCCAGAACCGCGTAGTCCTTTCAAATATCTCTTGGCGTAAGCCACGATTTTTTAAATTCGGCGAATTGGCCATTTGCGATGGCTGTCCGGGCGCCCGCCATCAGCGAGCCGTAATGGTGCAGATTGTGAATGGTGAGCAGACGGTGAATCAGCAGTTCCCTGCTCATAAACAGGTGACGCAGATAGCGGCGTTCGTACGTGGTGCAGGTGGGGCATTGACAACCGGGTTCGAGCGGCGACGGGTCGTTTAAAAATCGCGCCTGCTTGATGTTGAGCTTGCCGCCTTTTACAAACACCTGCCCGTTGCGGGCGTTCCGTGTTGGCATCACGCAGTCAAACATATCAATGCCGTTTTCGATGGCTTCCAGCAGGTCGGCCGGAGTTCCAACGCCCATGACGTATCGGGGCCGCTCCGCCGGCATCAGGGGAGCGATGTCGTGAAATATGCGGTACATATCTTCAATTGGTTCCCCCACCGACAACCCGCCGAGTGCAATGCCGTCAAATGGGAGTGCGGCGATTTCCGCCAGATGAACTCTTCTGAGATCTTCGTGGATGCTGCCCTGCACGATGCCAAACAGCGCCTGACCTGCCGGTCGCTCAACGGTTATCTGGCGTCTGGCCCAGAGCGTGGTGCGTCGCATGGCGTTTTCGACATCCTTACGCGGGGCGTCCCCCGGGGGGCACTCATCGAGAATCATCGCGATGTCAGAGCCCAGTCTGCCCTGAACCTGTACTGCCCGCTCCGGCGACAGTTCAATGCGGCTGCCATCGATGTGGGAGGCGAATACCACCCCGTCATCGGTGATTTTAACTCGGTCACTGAGGCTGAATACCTGAAATCCGCCGGAATCGGTAAGGGTGGGTTTGTGCCACGCCATGAATCTGGCCAGCCCACCTGCTTTGGCGATGAGTTCTTCGCCGGGACGCAGCATCAGATGGTAGGTGTTGCCCAGCAATATGGATGCGCCGCTTTGAAAAATTTCATCCGGCGACAGCGCCTTCACTGATGCGCGGGTGCCCACGGGCATAAATGCCGGTGTGGGAATGGTGCCGCGCGGGGTAATGATTTCACCTTTGCGGGCGTGCCCGTCTCTGGCGTCGATTCGAAATGTAAATCCGTCGGTCATGGGCGCTCCGGTAAAATCAGCATGGCGTCTCCGTAACTGTAAAAGCGGTATTCCTGGCTCACCGCTTCCCGGTAGGCATCGAGGATGAATTCGCGCCCGCCAAGGGCAGATACAAGACACAGCAGGGTGGATTTGGGTAAATGAAAGTTGGTTAGCAGGCCGTCCACAATGTTGAACCGGTACGGTGGCGAAATAAAAATATTTGTGGCGCTTTCACCATGAACAATTCGCCCGCCATTCGCTGCGGCGTTGCCTTCCAGGGTTCTCACGGTGGTGGTTCCCACGGCAATCACCGGCCGGCCGTCCGCTTTGGCCTGATTGATTTTTTGTGCCGTCGATTCGGAGATGGCGTAATGTTCCGTGTCCATCAAGTGCTCATCCGTGCGCTGCGCGGTAATCGGCCGAAAGGTGCCTGGTCCCACGTGCAGCGTCACAAAGTCGACGTCGCAGCCAGCCTGTCGAATCTGTGCCAGAAGAGAGTCGGTCAAATGGAGCCCCGCTGTGGGCGCCGCCACCGACCCTTCGTATCTGGCAAACACGGTCTGGTAGCGCTCCCGATCGCTGTCGGTCACGTCTCGCCGGATGTAGGGGGGCAGGGGAATGGCGCCGTTTTGGGCAACGTATGCGCGAAACGCGTCACCTGATATGTTCAGCCGGATGGTGCGGTGGCCCATCTCGCCTGCGCCAGTCACGGTGCCCATCGCGATGTCACCAAAATGCAGCCCATCCCCCACGCGGATGGGCTTGTTGGCTTTGCACAGGGTATTCCAGACGCAAAAATCGTCGCTATCCTGTTCCTGACGAACCAGCAGCACTTCCACGGCACCGCCGGTCGGCCGTCGGGCGCTGAGTCTTGCAGGGATTACTTTGCTGTCGTTGGCTACAATCAGACTGCCCGCAGGCAGCAGCCGGGGCAGTTCTGAAATCGCACTGTGTCTGACTGTCTGGGGGCCTGGCATGGCCACCAGCAGTCGGCCGCCATCCCGTTTTTCCGGTGGATAGTACGCAATGAGTGATTCGGGCAGTTCGTAGTCAAAGAGATCAGTTTTCATGGAAAGAAGCAGTATTCATTTGTCAGTTATGTGAGTTGGTAAAGGGGTTTATTGGCCGGACGGGTCAACAGGCACCACATAAACAGCGTCGATGGCGGGAAGCGTCTTCTTTGCGCCACCGGCAAAATCAATCTCGTGGGTGCCGCGGACGGTACCGTACACGTCCACCATTGATTGAAGCCCCGCATCGGTTTCACCGCGGAATACCACGTAAACGCCGCATTGTCCGCCCTGGGGACAGCCTTTGTTAACATACATCAGGAACGCGGTCACGCCCCGTTCGGTGTTGATGTTGATGATGCGCCCACTCAGGTGGATTTTTTTCCCTGCATGGGTGTCGGTCTCTCTTGAGAGTTTTGCGAAATTGAACGCGGCGTCCATGTCCGCGGACCAGCTTTTGACATATGGTGCCAAATCGTCAACGCGGGTGACGTTTATGACCGTGGTGTTGGGCGCCGAATCCGCTGCCGCCACTGTGATGCTGATTTTATTCACCCCGGTCTGAGGCAGCGGCACGGTGGTTGAGAATCCGACATCGCCGGCTTTAACCTGTTTTTCGTTAATCGTTACCGTTGCGCCCGGAACCGTGCTGCCGGACACTGTCACCTCAGAGGTGGCAACCACGGCATTTTCGGCTGGCCGGTCAATCTGAAATCGGGTGACAGGGACGACGACGATGTGTTGTCCCGGATCGGCGTGGCCGTCGCTGTCAATCAATTCGAACGGGATGGCATACTGCAGTGTTTTGGCATTCTGCCCCCTGGCCGGATTGACATCAACAGCCAGATTGAAAATACACGTGCCGTTTTCCAGCGGACACGGGGAACCGTTCACTTTTATTGAAAACCCTTCCGCAATCTGAAAACGGACGTCGATGGAGGGGGTCTTGTCTGTCAGTTTGCTCAAAGCATTGGTGGCCACATGGCGCAGCATGATGGGAAATGAAATTTCCTCCGGGGTGCCATTGGGTTCAATCAGCGTGATTTTTACCAGATTGGCCCCAAGCACCATTTGTTTTTTCTGAAGCAAAAACTGCACCTTGCCACCGGCGACCGGCATGCTCTGATCATTGAAACGGACTGTGGTGCCAGGGGCCACATCAGGCAAATCGAGCACAACCGTGAGGGTTTCCCCATCCTGGGACGCGAGAATCTGCGGCTGAAAGCGGGGTGTGGCTGCGAAAACAAACTTAAACAGGATAAATGCGACCAGCCCGGCGATGACCACCGCTGCAACAGCAATGGGAATGACAATCCCCAGACTGGTTTTCCGGGGCTGGGCCGGGGCGTCGGGCCATTCATCTGACATGCTGGCCTCTGGAGGCGTTGATGGCACCTTCGCCGCAGCACGGGCTGCCGGTGCGTTAGAGATTGCCTGCCCCGGTCCGGGCGGCACCGAGGCCTGAGGTGGAGACGGGTTGGCCGGGCTGACATGTCTGTGCTCGGCAGCGGCTGTCGGCGCCGGCTGCTCGGGTTGGGGCGTCAGCGCGACTTTGGACATGGGTGCGTGCTGTCTGGCCTCGGCAGTGGCTTTTTTGGCGGCGTCGATAGCCGCTGCCACATCTCCCGCATTGGCTGCAGGCAGGCCAATGACCGTTCGTGCCCGTTCACCGGCGACTGGCGGCGCGGCGCCGGCAATGTCGGTTCGCTTCGCAGAGGTGGCCGCTGGTGCGGGTTTGGATGTCGCCACATTTGCCATTGGGGCTGAAACGATGGGGGCCGGCTTCGCCGCCGGTGGCGCGCTTTTTTGGGGTGCGTTTTGGCCAGCCAGCTGTTGTTTGGGCAACTGCACCGCCGGTGCGCCGAGCATCGTCCCCTGGGGGATGTTCCTCGGACCGGCCGCTGCGGGAGGCGCGGATGCCACTTCCGGCGCCTTGTTGAAAAGCATGGTTTTGGCGCGAACGCCTCCTGAACCGGCCACAGGCACCGCTTTGGCGACCGGGGCCGCTGCCAGCGGTGAACCGCACGCGGCACAGAACTTGCCGCCATCCTCATTGGCTGTTCCACACTTTTGACAGTTCAATGGCACAGTGTCATTCTCCTTCAGCGATGGATTGGGCCACCTGATAATTGTTACGAATTTCACGGATATCACAGCTGAATTGAATTGCCCATGAAATTCAACCAAACAGCCTGTATCCCGTACCTCGATTGTATTCGGAATCCGCTACCTTGCAAGGATTTGCCTGTATCTGGCCCGGTGGCCGGAAAAATCAACAATATGAGCCATGCCCGCGGTTCGGCCGCCGCCCACCAGTTGAACCGGAAGTGCATCCGCGCTGCCGGCCTGGAGATACATGGACGGGTGCCAGATGCCCTGAGCCAGCGCCTCTGGCCCACTTTTGGAAATGGCGTTTCCGCCCGATTCGTAAACATGACCAAACAAACCGAATTTGATGGGCGAACCGTCCAGAATGGCGGCCAATGCGGGATCTCCGATGTGGACGTTTCCGCGGCCAAGGTCGGGTGCGTCCGGCGCAGTGCCTTTGGGAGGGGTGGCTGACAGAAGCACATTGGCTTTATCCGCGATGACCAGGTCTGCGAGGCTGTTCAGCTCGGTCTGTTCGTAGGAACAGCCCTGACCCCGCGCTTCCAGATAAAACGGATTGAAATAGCCAGGCAGACTGATGAAATTCACCTGATTCATCAGTACCCGGCGGACCTGGGTCAAATCCACCAGCTGAGGATATTTTCGTTTCAGATTTTTGAACACCGCCTTGAGCGCTCCAAAGCTTTCCTGGGCGCCAGGGGTCACAAGAATCGGTACAGGGGCATTGCCAAGGAATTCGAGAATTTCTGTGATCTGCGCTTTGGTTTTGCCCACTCCCCCCACCACGATGATCGCCTGAACCTTGGATGCCTTGAACTGCTCCAGAAAGTATTGAACGTTTTTGCGGGTTTGAGGGGTAAGCTCGTGAATGCCGGACATCAGGCCAATGCTGACGATGGAACTCGACAGACCACTGATTTTCAGGTCCTGGCCATCCCGAACCAGTGTGAGCGGTGGCAGATTGATTTTCTCAAGTTGACCATCGCCGCCCACGTCGGCGCATTTGAGAAAATCCTTTCCATTTTTTCTTGAAGTGGATGGATCACCGGAACCCTTGCAGCCAATGGTCAGAAACGCCAGCATGGCAGCGACAACACATATAAACACTCGATTAAACACTCGATTACACACTCGATAATTGGTCATAAACATGGCGGGAGTGTAAGGGGGATGCCCCGTTTGGTCAAGCCCTGCTGACTGCCCTTAAAATGATTGTCAAACACCGCGTTTCGTGGCTTAAATATTTTATGAGTGGAACAGACAGACTGACGACGGAGATTGACAGACTGGTGCTTGCCAGTGCCTCTCCGTCAGATGCGATTCGCGACATCGTGGCCCTGCTGCGTCGCCGGACGAGATCCCGGATGGCCCTGCTGGCCCGTGGGGAGGACGCCGAACGGTGCGCGACACTGGTCACCCATCCCGGTTTGAGTGCCCGGCTCGCCGATCGTTTATGTGATTTGCTCGCACCTTATCGGGCCGAAAGTGCCCGCACCGGGAAGTCGATTGCGGTCCAGTCCATCGACAAAGCCATTATTGCCGCGTTTCCCGATGAGCTGCGCCATCTGAAGCTTGGCCGATTGCTTGTCGTTCCCCTGCACAAGGCGCGTAAACCGCTGGGGTGCCTCATCCTGGCCAGACGCACGGCGACATTTGAGTCAGACATCATCGCCGCAATCGAGCACAACCGCGGCAGTCTGGTTCTCCTGCTGGAGCAGCTCCACTATCTGGACACCATCTCGGTGTATTCCAACTTTGCCAATTTTGACGGTCTTACGGGACTCTACAACCACCGCTACTTCCAGCAGGCGCTCGACAAGGAGATTTCCCGCGCCCAGCGCCTGAACCATCCGGTTAGCCTGATGATGATCGACATCGATCACTTCAAGCAGTACAACGATGCCTTCGGTCACCCGCAGGGAGATGCGGCATTGAGAGACATCGCGGGGGTTCTGCAAAGAAGCATTCGCAGCTATGATTTGGCGGCGCGGTACGGCGGCGAGGAAATGGTGATTATTCTGCCGCAGGTGGCCCCCCATAAAACCCTGTCTCTGGCCGAGCGGATTCAAACGGCCATCGCCGAATTGCCCTTCCGCGGCGCAACGGACACCCATCGGGTCAAGCTCACCGTCTCCATTGGCATTGCGGGAATCCCTGCCCACGCAAAAACAAAATCCGAACTTATCGAGCGGGCGGATCAGGCACTCTATCTGGCCAAGGAGGAGGGACGCAATCGCGTCAGCGTTTCCCTGGTGCGCTCCCGCAAGTCGATTCGTTTTGCTTACTGTCCGCCCGCATTCACCAGCTCGTACTACGGCGATATTCTGACCGGAGTGAGCGACGTGGTAAATCAACTGGGCGGCATCACGCTGATGACACGCGCCCCGGACAGAGAATCCGATTACACGGGTATGGCCCGAATCTGCCGGGCTCTGGTGCGCAGCGGCATCGACGCGATTGCCCTGTCGTCCCACTCCGATGCCATCGGCCCGGTGGTGCAGGAGCTGAACAAGGCGAACGTGCCGGTGTTTTTCTTTAACGCGCTCAGTCGGATTGATGGGGCGGATGTCGTGTCCTATGTGGGCTATGGGCAGCGTGAGGCGGGGCGCGAAGTGGGGCGATTCCTTTCGCGCATATTAAGAGAGCAGGGATCCATCCTTGTTCTTAAAGGCCTTCCCAACAGTGTCTCTGCCGATCGCGTCGCCGGTTTCAGAGGCGAAATCGCCCGTTATCCCCACATTCGGATTGTTGCCACCCGTCAGGCGGACTGGGAAAGAGAAAAAGCGCGGCGGATTGTGGAACGGATTCTCGAGCAGCACCCCATTGACGCCATCTACGCGGTGAACGACGAAATGGCGCTTGGCGCATGCGATGCGGTGGCCGCCGCTGGCCGTCGGGGCGAAATTTTTGTGGTGGGTCAGGATGGCACCCGTGCGGCGCTGCAGGCGATTCGGGAGGGTTCGCTCACCGCCACCCTGAATACCAATCCCCGTGAAATGGGCCGCATTCTGATGCGTACCGTTGTCCGGGGGCTTAATCGCCGCGAAGACGTGGAACCCGAAATCTTCTCCCCCATCAACATCGTCAATCTCGAAAACGTCGACCATTTTTAAACACATCTTCCAATGCGCCGGTACAATGCGCCGGTACAATGCGCCGGTACAATGCTCCGGTATGATGCGCCGGTATAATGCGCGAGTTCAATTACGCGGGTACAATTGCGCGCGTGCAACTACGCGCGTGCAACTACGCGGGGAGAATGCTCTGGTAAACCTGCGTTAGGCGCATCGTCGCTGCCTGTTCGCTGTGTCGGCCCGGCTTTTTCAGTTTTGCGTCCGCCATCCGCACTCAATGTTTGCAGTGGCATTCCAATTACTGTAAAATTTATCAATTGCATTTTAACATTTCAGGAGGTGAGTCATGGCGAAAATCATCCGGGTGCTGTTTGTGGCGGGGGTGCTTTTTCAGGTGGGCTGTTCTGACGATGCATCGGGCAACAGCAACGGTGGAGACACCGGC
>JAFGWT010000024.1 GCA_016937015.1 Deltaproteobacteria bacterium
CTTTAAACAACTGGATTGCCGCCTGCGCGGCAATGACGGTGCGCCCAGGAAGTCAAGCAATACTTGTGTAGAATCATGAGGCGCAGGAGGGTGTCGCGAAAAGCTGTTTTCGATCCCTGAAAATCAGAAAACGTCGTCCCCGCGTAGGCGGGGGCCCAGTAAATGCACAGTCTGGATTCCCAAGTTGGGAATGACGGCACTGATAAACCTGCTACGCACTTTTTCGACAGCCTCTTTCGCGGTAATGACGGTGTCCTGGCTTTTGATTGTGGAACGTATTGGTGCATCTTCAATGCGTTATTGTTTAGTTCTCGGTCTGGTGCCCTGACGGATCAATGTGATGTTAACATCGCAGCGAATCCATAATTCAAGGAGCCGGATGCGGTAGCCCGCACGTCCGGGTCTGTGGGAGCCGGGGGAGGGCAGCTTCCCTCGGCAACCAGATATGCGCTTTTACCAAACGGGTCCGTTGAAGTGCGGTGACAACTGTGCCAGAATGCGACTATGCCAAAACCAGGTTCAGTTGATCGAACAGACTGCACTGAAAGCCAGATGTTTCGGTAGGACGATGAGGCGCAACAAGGTCAGCTGAAGATTGAATGGGTCTGAATATCAGATGTGTCAGGCTGCGGTTTAAGGAGAAAAATGATGATGCGAACAATCAGTCTTTTTGGGTTAGTGAATTTACTGTTGCTGCCTGTCGCCGGGTGCAGCGTGGGGACCGGCGATGGGACCCTGAGCGAAGACGACGGGGATACGCACGACGATCAATCAACTGATGCGTCCCCGGCGTCAACCGACAGCGATTCCGATGAGCCGAGCGATTCGGGCGATCCCCTGCCGATGGTGCCGCGCCCGTTTGAAGACGGGGGATACAGTTTTCTGGACAACGGTTCAAATGCCGACTGGGGGTATGAAGGGGTGTGTCCGGCGCTGGAGGTGTATTGCAATGGTGCCTGTCTCAGTGCGCCGGGAGATGAATCCGATAACTGCACCCTGATGGTGTCCAAACTCGATGAGTTGGATGCCATTCATCTGAACAGCCAGTATGTGGTGTATCTGGCCGCCTTGCGTGAGGTTTTAAAGACTGACCTGGCAACGTTTGAAACAACAGGCGTTTTATCAGGGATTTCATTTCCAAGGGCCATTGCATTGTCAGAGACAACTGTTTGGGCCGGCTCCGGTTTTCCTGGGTTTGAAGGGGTGGTCTCTGCAGCGCTGGATGGCAGCAATCCCACGATTGTGATGGACAATGATGATGACCTTTACTTCATGGATGTGGGAGGGGGAAAACTGTTTTTCCAGAGCAGTGGCTTCTCACAGACACTGTATGCCATTCCCGACACCGGCGGCGTGCCGGCGCCTGCGTTTGGTGAGAACTACTCTTTCGATGGATTTCAGGTTTTTGGCGACCGGCTTTATTACGGCACATATACCAACCAGGGACGGGCACTGATGCGCGTGCCTTTGTCAACCACTGATATTATTGCTGATCAGGAACCCCTGGCCTACGCCACATATCTGGAGGAATTCTGCATATCTGAGAGCCATGTGTATCTCAGGGTAAGAGAGTCGTCATCCGAACCCTATTCAGTGCTGGTGGTCGACCAATCCACACTGGACGCCACCCTGTCGGAAATTGCAGGGCTGGACAGCATCATTGCATGCAACGACAGCTACGCGGTGTATCGCATGAAAGGTGAAGACACTGACGACACCAGCGAAATCATGTTGCATTCAGCAACGGATTCAATTCTGTCGGTGCTGGGAACGATTGAAAAAGACGGTTTTGCCGGCGCGGTGGCCAATGATACCCATGTGTATGTGGGCGTTGGTGAAGGCGCCACCAGTGGCATCGTGCGCTTTACATTGCCCTGACAGGGACTGGTTCAATCGAGAACGCCTTTGACAATATCACTATGACAGAAAATCCGTACAAACCGCCCGCCAATGACATGGGCGCCCCAGTACCGCGTTCCAAAAGGCGTGTTCGGCGAAGGGCGACGCGGGGCAAACGGCCTTTTAGGCCCAAAAAAAATAAACTCCCTGTTGGGATGCGCATTATTTTTGGAATAATTGGGATGGGCCTTTTGCAGCGGTCGGTGATGTCCCTCTATCTGCTGTCGCTTCAAATCGAAACAAGCCCCGAACCTCTGTTCTGGATTGACAATCTGTTGCTGTTGGCGGTGGGCAGCGGCTTTTTGTATCTCACCGCATCCGGCGGCAGTATTCTGTGGAAAATAGTGGATAAAATCGCCGGCAAGTGAACAAAATGGCGCTACGTCCCCAGGGGCGCTGGGGCGAGTTGTGCGCCCGCCCCAAACCGGAATTATTCGAAAGGTCGTGTTGAAATCCCTGTGGTCCCTTTGTGAAAGGGACGGGTGCTGTTTGCTCTGGGGTGACGGTGTGTTTGGTGGTCTGCGAAAATGGTGCTCCGTCCCTCGGGGCGATCGGTGAAAAGCCGGTCCCGGTCAAAATGGATTCTCGTTGTCTGGAACAGGGACGCTCTACATCCACTTGACCCAGTTGCCATCGTCCCAGTTGTCGAATTCGTTGCGAAATGCACCGCGATAGGTGGCAGTCGAGTCAAAGAATCCGTCATTCGGTGGCATTATGCCTCCCGAAACAGGTGTTTCGGGTTTGTAGTTGTCGCCAACGCGCCGGATACATCCGGGGATGCCTGGGTCTTCGTAGCTGTTGTTTTGACCTCGCTGATTTATCCAGCGATATTCGTTGAATCCATTGTCGTCATCTCGAAATACGCCGTTGCTGTTTCGATGTTCCGAAAACGCAACATTGCTGAGGATGTTGTCATAAAAAGTACTGGCCAGAATTTGAATTCGTGTGGTGTCGCCCTGGACATCAAGGCCTGCGGAAAAACCGGTGATGATGGAATTGCCTATGAGCCCATGCGTGCCCCGCCGGGCAAGAACGCCAAAATGGTTTCTGACTCGCTGATTGTATTGTCCGCACAGAGTGGCGTTGTATAACTGTGGTGCGCTGACAGGCGCAAGTGCAGTGCCTCGGGAATTATTATCCCCCTCAACCCCATGGGCGCCGCCGGTGTTTTCGCCTTTGCCGGTAACCAGCACAAACTGTAACCGGCCGGTGTAACCATTGTCCCAGTCCACGCCGTCGTCGCCGGGCGACTGACAAATGAGATATTTGCCATCCGCGGTCCCCCCGACGAACCGGAAGCAGTCATCACTGGAATGTCTGATTTGAATGTGATTCAGTCGGGTGAATCGTCCCACCCCGCCCAGGGTGAGTGCGCTGGCTTCGCTGTTCACCATGGCGCTTTTTCCGGCATATTCAATTCGCACATATTCCATTATGCCGCTGTCATCGTCCGGATTGTCACCGCCGTACTCACCACCGGTGGATAATCCATCAATGACAGCCTGTCGACCGTTAATCATACTGTTGGCAGGCGCCTGACCCAATATCACAACACCGCCCCAATCTCCGGCAGCCCTCTCATTTTCAGGCTTGGAACTGGTGAAAACAATTGGATTGTCGGGGGTTCCCTGTGCAATGATGCGCGCGCCGGGTCGGACAACAAGCATCCCTGCGGTGGCTGCATCTCCTCTGATTACGGTGCCCTGCTGAATCATGAGAGAGACGCCGGAATGCACATACGCAATGCTTTTAAGCAGATAGATCTGATTATTGGTCAGAACAGTGTCTTCCTCGATATCACCGCTGATTTCAACCAGCACGGCGTCGGGGCGAGGGTTGTCCACGCCGATTCGCGGTGCGGGGCGAAAGGCTTTGAGATCATTTGCCGGTGCGGCAGAAAAAAAATCGCGGCTCAGAATATTCGCAAGTCCCCACTCCGTGTGTTTCCACCACAAAAGCGCCGTTAGCACAAGGGTACAAACCGCAATGATGCCAGTGACTGCTAATCTTTTGATTTTACTTTTTTTGGGGGTCTGAATGCCGGTTCGGGGCAGCCTGTAGTCCACTGTCGCGTCATTTGCAAATGATGTGGCGAGGTACGCCGAGCTGACATTTTCAGCCACGGCATCTCCGGTGATATATGTGACTGCGCAGAGTCGTGGAATCATGTTCCAGGCTGTGGGTGTTTTGCCATCCAGACGGCCATGCTGATAGTCTCCATATAGCTTGAGTTGTTGCTCGATGCATTGTGCAGCGCGTTTCCGTTGTGATGCAAACTGTTTGCAGATCAGATTCGCAATGTCGCGCGTCGACATGGCGCCGCCCATTTCACCAAGGAAATCTTCGATGTCATCCATAAATTCTCTGGCAGTGTCATATCTTTGTGAAGGGGCAGCGGCGGTGGCCCGAGAGACAATCCATTTGAGGTCGTCGGGGATGGCGGCAGGCAGGGACGCGGTATCGGGGACAGTGCCGTTGGACAGTGCACTGAGAATATCCATTTCGGTCTTGCCGCGATACAGTCGTCTGCCGGAGAGGATTTCAAAAAGTATCACACCCACCGCGAATATGTCGGCGCGCCTGTCCACCGTTACTGATGTGATCTGTTCAGGAGGCAGATAGCCCAGTTTCCCCTTGAACGCGCCGGCGCGAGTGTCGGAGGATGAATCGAGGGCTTTGGCAATGCCAAAATCCACTACTTTAACAGCACCGTCGTACGTCACGAAAATATTCTGTGGCGTGGCATCCCGATGCACAATATGCAGAGGCAGACCATCGTAATCACACAGTTCGTGAGCATGATGCAATCCATTGAGCGCCTGTGACAATACAGTCAGAAAAAATCTGGTGATGCTGGCGGATATGGGTTTATCCGGGTGAACCAAGGCCTGCATCAGCTGACCCAACGTCACGCCATTCAGGTATTCCATCACAATAAAGTGGTAGTTGTCATCCCGGCCGGTTTCAAATGTCTGAACCACGTTTGGATGATTCAGCCTGGCAGCGATTCTCCCTTCGTCCAGAAACATCGCCAGAAATTCAGGGTCCATAATGAGGTTGTGTTGCAACACTTTCAACACCAGCAGTTTTTCAAATCCGCCTGGACCGTCCTTGATGGCGAGATACACTTCGCCCATGCCGCCCTGTCCGATGGTTGCAAGAATATGGTATCCGCCCAACCGTCGTGTTATCTGCATATAAAACTCCTCTTAAGTCTTCGCATTTGTGTCGTGAATCATGAGTTAAAATTGCATTGGAAAATCCGGTGGCAAAGATACCAGGCACTCGCAACGAATGGGTCACCAAATGGTGAAACAATTATGAAGTTAAATACGCCGGTGGTGATACCGGTGCAGAAGAATTTCGATGGCAACCCTGACTATTCGTCCCGGCCTCGCTATGCGGCTGTATCCCTTTTCACGACGAAAAGGGATTTGTGCCACGTCCATAAAGCGGGCGCCGTGCTGTTTGAATGCTTCAAGCAGCTGGAAGCTGTACAAAAATGTGCTGGATGCGATGTCGGACGGCACATCCGATTGCGCGTACAGCGCCGCTGGAAACAGATACGCGCCGGTGACATCAACGGAGAGGCGGCCCACGTGAACGGTAAGCACCCTGAATAGCTTTGACATCACTGCGCGCACGATACCGCCATGGGGCGTGGGATACTGGCCAATAATAACGGTATTCTCATCCATGAGAGGCAAAAACACTCGCAGCGAGTCCGCGCGAATCTGTCTGTCTGCGGGCAGCGCCACAATGTAATCGCAGGTGGCGGCATCGTATCCGCTTTTGAGTGATGCGCCCATGCCCCTGTTGCGGGGGTGCGAAATCAGTTTGATGCTGTCACAAAGCAGGGGCGTCACCCGCTGGATGGTGTCGTCTGTACTGCCGTCATTGACAATGACGATTTCCCAGGCAGACACATGGCGGGAACAAAACTGATAAACCTCAGTAATCGCCTCTGCGATTGATTCCGCTTCGTTGTATGCCGGAAGCACGACTGACAATGAATGGGGAACAGGGTCAATGTGGGTGGGGGGTATGGGCGTCATCGGGCAGGCAGGTCAGTATGCGGGGGGCAGTTCAACGCTTTGAATATAGGCGTAGTCCTCAGCCGTTGCCGCATGCAGAATCCGGTAAATGCTACTCAGGGCGTGATAGGTGTAGTCAATGCGCTGCTTGTTGTGGTTCAGGCAGTACTTCACGCCGCCCGCCGCCCGTTTGGGAACGGGATACAGAAAGTCGTTGTCGTTTTCGCGAATCTGCTGCTGCAAAATAAACCGGGCCGAGAGCAGGGCGCCGCGGCGCAGCTTTTCAACCACTTCGGTGCTGGCGCCGGCTTCCCGGGCAAGCACGTAGGAGGCCGCCGTGCCTTCGGTGTAAACGAACGTGTGCATGGCTGGCAATTCGTCGAGCACCTTGAGATACCCGCCCAGATAATCGGGGTAGAACGCCCGGGTATCGTCAAATTCATAGGAATCAATAATCCATTGCGACACCAGATTGGAAGCGTCCAGGTAATCCGGGTTTTTGTCGTACCGGTACATTTCTTCCATGGACATGGCAATCCATGGCTGAAACTGCACCAGCTCCTTGCGCCGTTCCTCCGCATAGGTGCCGTCCGGTTCGCGCTGGGACATCTCGCGCTTAAACCAGTCGAGATTGGTTTTCATTGACGCATTGAAGGCGGCTTTGTACCGCTCATCGCCGGTTTCGCCATACAGACGCGCCACGGCGTAGAGGATTTCGCCTGGATAAATGGAGTTGCGCTGGCCGTAGTAGCTGTTGTTCTGCGCCACGTAGTAGTGATGGAATGAGCCGTCTTCCTTTTGCATGTACAGGATAAAGTTGGCAAGCCCCTGCAGATATTTTTCCTGCTCGGCAGTGAGCGTCCAGCCGGCGCGCTTGTATTGTGTGTAGCCCAGAATGGCCACAGCCACCGCGCCCATTTTATTGGACCAGGCTGGCCCTTTTTTGGGATCGTACATGTTTTCGTCGGCCTCCAGAATGGCAATATCCGCGCCGGGCAGCGGTTTGCCCTGCCAGGTATCACTGCCGGTATCAATGGTACCATCCTGTTTTCTGGGTGCGCCGCCCCAGCGGATGCGCTTTTCCATCCATCTCAGGCAGGAATCGGCCACTTCCTTATGCTCGGGTTTTTGCACAAACTCGTTAACCATGGCCATCGAAAACGCGCCCAGTGCATGGCGCACCTGATTGTATTCGCGATTCTCGGTGTTGGTGGTGGGGTAGTAGCGGTAAATCATGCGATCGTCTGTGTAGTGCCGGGTGTTGTTGTAGAACCAGTTGCCAAAGCCCTCCAGCGACGAGACCAGCGCTTGTTTGGTCACATCTCTGGGCGGATACACATTCTGATTGCCCCGATACATGTCCTGCACCTCGCCCCCAGGCGACATCTCCCGCCAGTGAACGGAGCGAAACCGCCAGATGGGCACATCCGCCCGCAGCCAGTAGTCTTTGGGCAACCCCGCCTTTTCGTGCACGATGCGCTCCATGAATGAGGCTACCGTGCGGTAGTTGTTGGCCACCGGGTACCATACCGGCAGCTCAAAGGTTTTGCCGCCGATTTCCATCTCCACGCCAAAGATGCCCGGTTCGAGAATGCGCCACATGAAGATGCGATCTCTGGGGCCGGTGAATACGCCCTTGTCGAAAATGACTTCGAGTTCGAGCCCCAGTTTATCTTCGAGTGCGGTGCGAAGCGGACCAAAGTGCCGGGCAAAATTTTGTTTCTCGTAATATCTGGACAATCTGCCCGCCAGCTCGTTGGCTGCCTTTTCAAGCGTGTCTGCGCGAACGGAATGAAAGGAGAGATGTTTGTTGTGGAGCGGACGCACGGTAAGCATCACATGCCACTCTCCCCCCTGCTTCAGCAGCGGCGACATTTCGTCCGGACGCTGCACGCCAGGGATACCCACCTGGGCGCGAATGATTTGCATCATGTCGCTTTTGTCTTTTTCGGTCAGCGGCGGCGGACCGGCGGTCAACCGGTACACAAAAAAATCGCGGGTCATGTACGTGGCCGACAGTCGCCCGGCCGGATTGGCAAGCGCCAGCCTGTTTCGCACAGTGTTTTTGGGAATCGGGTTACGCTTCGCGATGCCGGGGGATACCAAAACCGAGCGAATGCCGTGCTTCTCCATCAGACGAACAAACGCATCCACGTCTTTGCTGTCGAGTACGTCGTTCATTGCATCAAAGTCTTTGGGCAACACCACTTCAGTGCCATCCGCCACCGTATTTTCAAGGGCGCTGCCAATCACCAGTGTTTTGCCCAGTCGCCTGAGGGCATCGTTGCTGCTCTGCACCGGCGCTGTCACAGCGGCCGGTGTCTTTTTGGGGTCTTCGGCGCGCTGCGTCTCGCTTTTTTTGCCGCCCCCCCCCTGTAACGCTATCAGCAGCAAAACAACCACGATAACCAGTAATACCACCATCGCGGGATTGATTCCCTTTCCCTTTTTTTCGGGTGTTTTTTCTTTATTCATTTTTCACTCCCTGATTGATTGCACCATGATTGATTACCATGACCCGCTGCCATCTTTGACTGCCATGCGGCCATCCGCCGGATTCCCAGTTCGGTTTTCAGGTCTTCAATTGCGCCATCTTCGCACAGACCGACCGCTCTTTCCAGACTGACCCACTGAATCGTTGCATTTTCCTCCACCGGACTGCCATCGCCCCTCGGATCGGATCGGTCGCTGATATCCGTCACTTCCGCTACCGTGTACCACAACCGTTCAGGCATGGTGCCGGGGGTCAGCAGCGGGGCGCCTCGCATGCGCGATATTTTCTCCATCGGCACCACGTAGCCGGTTTCTTCCTCTATTTCAATGCAGGCCCGCCTCAGAATGCCCGCTTCACCCACGTCTTTTGCCTCCAGCAGTCCGGCAGGCAATTCCCATATCACCCCTGAGGGACTCGGCTCCGCAAATGGAATGGGGCATTGATTTCGAAGCAGCAAAGGCGGACGAATGGCGGATCTCAGACAGATATGCAGCTGGCCGTCAATGCGGGCGGTAAGGATAATCACCACCGCATCCAGCCATTTGCGCAACACCGCATCGTACGGATACAGTGCGCTGGTGGTGCCGTCGGCATAAGTGTTCTGAAGTGTCAGCCGATAAATGCTCAGGTATGGATTCTGGCTGGCTTCTCCCGTTTTCTGCTGGCTGATGACAACGACCTTTTCGATATTTTTCTGGGGCTGCAAGCTCATAAACTCCTTTGTCGTCGCAGTTATACCGCAACCTTAAACGGGACAAAAAGAATTGCATTAAAAAGGGCGCAAATATGTATGCCCAAACCGTCAGCCGCGTGTGGCGCCGCCATGGGGGTGTTGAAGGGGCATTTAACAAGCCCCCTTGGATAATTGGGACAATCGGCCGGTCTACCGTCTTTGGGGGCGGCTAACCCGATGCACAGCTATGTCGCATGTCGAATCAGGAGGGATTTTCTGCGGGATTGGGATTGGCTAAAAACGACGGTATGGTAAATTTTCAACAAGGAGAAAAAAATGACGCGAAAAAATCTGATGAGATGGATGGGCACAGTTTTACTTATTGCCGGTGGCTGGAGTGTATGGGGATGCGGTGGCGAAGAAGAAGGCGAAGATGATGACGACCTCGAAGGGCTCAGTTCGGAGCGCAGGGATGATGCGATGCAAATCCCCATTGATTTGGACGGCAGTCTGCAGAATCCCGCGTTTTCCCCTGACGGCGAAACCATTGTGCTTACCCGTTTTCAGGACGGATACAATGAAGAACCGGCAGATCTGTTTGTGGTGGAAGTGGGAGACGGCAGCGCCCGTGAGCTGGTGAGCGATGGCAGCGCGAACGTGAATCTGCCAGGGACGTCGTGGAACGGCGAAACGGAGCAAATCGTGTTTTCATCTTCGAGGGACCCCCATGATGAGATTTATCTCATTGATGACGGCGGCAGCACCGGCGATGAGGAGCGGGTGACCAGCCGGAGCGATTTGATGGCCTATGAACCGTCCATGTCGCCGGATGGCAAATGGGTGGTATTCGAGTCCCACGTAGTGGATGAGGAAGACAATGGCATTATCATGCGCTATCAGGTGGATGGTTCCGGCGACTACGAGGAACTGACGGGGGAAGACGACGATTGTCGACAGCCCAACTGGGCGCCCAAAGGCGATCGCATTTTATGTCAGTGTTATCGGAATGATCAGTGGGACATTTGGCTCATGAACAGTGACGGCAGTGATTTTGCAAAACTGACGTCCGGTGAGGGCGATAAAACCGATGCGTCATTTGCGCCCAATGGAGAATGGATTGTGTATTCGTCGGACAATGCAAAGCTGGCGTTTGCCAATTTATATGTGATTTCCATTGATGGCGGTGACCCCATTCGGATCACCGACTGGGACGGCTACGACGGCGCCCCCTCCTGGTCGACCGATAACCGTATCGCATTTGAATCCTACTTCGGTGATCCGGATGACAGCGAGGGCACCACCCTCTGGATCATCGATGTACCCGCCGCCATTTCCATTGATTGATGCGCCATGCCCGTTGGAGGGCGCTGAATCGTCCTGGAAATTAAGGGTCCGGGGGTTATCCCTCGGCCGATTGAAAGTGCATTGCTGTATGTCAAATGTTCATTTTTTATCTGAGTGTCCTTTAACGGAGTGATTCATGAAAGTGCAGAGTTTAAGCCGGATGTATTTATTTCTCGTTGGGTGCCTTTGTCTTTGCGGCATCGTCGGCTGCCATGACAAATGCAACCCCAATAAAGATCACATGAAGTGCAGCGACAACAGGCTGATGCACTGCCCAGGAAAAGGCACTGACCAGATATTTATTGGATGGTCTGAGGTAATGGATTGTGGCGAGTATAATGCAAACTGTCAGGAAGTGACAATGGCAGAGGATGTGTATATGGATGAGCGCAGCTTCGGTTATCATTTATGGTCGATAACCCATGGATGCGTCCCTGCGGAGTTGTCGTGCACTGCGGACCAGTCAAAACGATGCGCTGCGGATGATGGGTTCATTGCAGCGTGTTCCCTTGATACACCGGCTGTGCCGGTAATTATTTCTGAGCGTCAAACGGATGAACTGGTTTGTGTGGAGACAGGTGCTGGTGACGCAGCGTATGCAGTGTTTGATGGTGAATGCCAGGATGGCGAAACCAGATGTTACGGCGAAACGGTAATAATTTCCTGCGCTGGCGGACTATGGAATGGCTCATCTGCTGATTCTCCATGCTTTGACGAATATCACTATGAATGCGTCGACTCCACAAATGCTGACGGGCTTCGGTCGGCCTCCTGTGAAATGGCAGATCCATGCAGTGAGGAAACTGGTAACTATCGAGTCTGTTCGCCGGAATCTCCGGAGCTATACTTCTATTGCAGTTTTTCGGCAGACAGGCAGATATGGCGTTGGCAACTGAGCACGTGTGGTGACAAAAAATGTGTTACCGCTTCCGATGGCACGGGTTCGTGTCAGTGAAAGAATTCAACATGATTTTCCAGCTTTTGTACGGGCGCACCTGCGTGTGCGTCCTTGGAAAAGCGAGACCAGGGCAGACATACAGATCAGCCCGTACGGATGGGGCGCTGATTGGTCTGGTGTGCGTCCTCGTACAGCCCGGAATACGTAAAGCCTGAATACGTAAATCACCCAACCGTTGCCGTCATGGGGGAGCAATTTTTCCCCCGTGGGTAAGAGTCACCGGGCAGCTGGGGCCCCAGCGTTTCAGACGCTGCGTACACGGCGTTGGACTTCTTACGTGTGCAAACGAACAACAGGATAACGAGGTGGCATCAATCCCGAAATGCTGCGCCGAAAGCACCGGGCAGGCGTTTGGCGTGCACCCAAAAAATGGAAGTCGATGTACAGTTCAGGCGCTCGGATATAAATGGGTTTGAAACAAAAACGATTTTGTTGTAAATCCCAATACGCTGCAATTTTATGTGGCCTTTAAAACTTCAACCTTCAGACCAAAGCACAGGGGATTCATTAAATGACGAAAAACAGTTTTGCGCTTTTTGTGGCAGCATGTTTGGTCCTGGCATTCGTCGAGCCTCAAAATTCAATTGCAGGCGATCAGAAGAGCCCTTCAGGCACCTCGGCAGCCCAAACAGACAACAGAGATGAAACAGCGAGAAAGGCATTTCAAAAAGCTCGGGAATTATTTGAAGCCGAACAATTTGAAGCGGCGGCAATTCAGTTTCGAATCGCCTATAAAAACAAACCCAGCTGGAAGCTGCTGTACAACATCGCCCAATGCGAAGTGGGGGCCAAACGATACGGTGCCGGTCTGGAACACTTTGAACAGTACCTGGTGGAAGCTGGAGACAAAATTACCTACGAAAGGCGCCGGGAGGTTGAGGATGAAACCGTCCGACTGCGCAACATGGTCGGGTACCTGGAGGTGACCGGCCCGGAGGGGGCAGACTTATTCGTAGGTGGCATCAAAAGGGGAACTCTTCCGTTGAAGGGAATGCTGGCGATCACAGCGTCCCAGGAGCAAGTGGTATCGGGAATTGTGGACGGACGAAAGCTTTCGGTGAAACGATTGAAAGTGATGATCGGACAAAAGCAAACGGTGGAATTGGGGGAGCTTGAGTCGAACGAGGCGTCGGCTGAATCGGCTCCCGTCGTATCAAGGCCAGCCGCCACCGCCCCACCTTCTCCTCATGCCCAGGACGCCGCTCCTGAGAATACGGTGGCTTCAAATGAATCAGTTGAATCGCCGGAACCAGCTGCCCCTGAAGAAACCCCTGAAGAATCAGCGGAGCTGGAAACCGTTCCAGAACCGATTTCTCAAGCGGCGGACGATATGAATATTGGACCCGAGCCTGCTGTTGAAGAAATGGCGGTTACAAATGAGCAGGATGCTGCTTCAACGGAGTCGGGATCTCGCCTGAAAAAAGTGGGTATGGGACTGGCAATCGGCGGCGGTGCGGTGTTTGCGGGCGGTTTTATTCTTGGGGGAACAGGATTGTTAAAGCTCAAAAAGCTCGATGAAGATAATCCCAAAGGCGTGGATGGCGCCGACGCGAAAGCCAGAGACCGATACAAATCCATGTCCATGGCGGGAGACGTGATGATGGTGGTGGGCGGTCTGGCTGCGGCGACCGGTGTGGCACTACTGATTGTGAACAGGAAAAAGAGTGAATCGCTTCAGGCATCTATTGTTCCCGTATTTGGGGGGCTTGGCATTCAAGGGAGTTTTTAATGAAGTACCTGCAAATTATGTTACTCGGTTTAATTTTGGTTCCCGGTTTTGGATGTACGCTGATGGCGCCGGATGTGAAGGATGAACAGAGCGACACCGGGCGAGATACTGGTACAGGCGTTGCCAAAGATACCGGTATTGATACTGCAACGAGCACGGGTTCCGATACTGCGACGGGTACCGGTTCCGATACTGCGACGGGTACTGTTCAGGATACCGGAACGAACACCGTGAATGATACCGCGACAAGTTCTTCTGATGCGGACACAGATACCGATACGGACACAGATACCGATATCGATACGGACACAGATACCGATACGGACACAGATACCGATACGGACACAGATACCGATACGGACACAGATACCGATACGGACACAGA
>JAFGWT010000213.1 GCA_016937015.1 Deltaproteobacteria bacterium
CCGCCTCCGCGGGAACGACGAATCATGGCTATATCACGCAGATATATGTCAACAAAAACTTGTGTAGAATCATGAGGCCTTCGCGGGAATGACGGAGCGTTAGAGCTCGATACCCCTGTTTGCGATAAACCTGGCACTAAACAAACAGAATATGTTTTTTAATACCGATATTTTTTATAACGCACTGGGCTCTCCCAAAACCGGGGTTGTGACAGAGGTGGTGTTGCACGATATTGTTGACTCCACATCAACCGATCTCATGAAACGATTGGGCGCAGGTGCGTCTGCCGGCACCGCGGTGATTGCAGCGAGACAAACCGGTGGTAGGGGGCGCAGCGGGAATAGCTGGCATTCTGCAAACGATCAGAATTTGTACATCTCATATGCCATTGAGATTTCGGGCAACATAGCGGACCGGTTGCCGCTGGTGCCTTTGGCTGCGGGAATTGCTGCAGTGGCGGCGTTGCAAAAGGAGGGCATTTCAGCTGTGTTGCTCAAATGGCCAAATGATTTGCTTTTAAATGACAAAAAGGTGGGCGGCATTTTATGTGAAACCCCAGGTATTGAAAATGACAGGGCTGTGGCGGTGGTGGGGATGGGTATCAATATTGGCGCGCAGGCATTTCCCCAAGACCTGCAGCACATCGCCGCGTTTTTAACGCCATCCGCAGATGCGGTCCACGTTCGGGAGCGGCTTTCTGCAACCTGGATTCGTTCTTTATACCACTGGTGCCAGTTAATTATGAATGATGGTGTTGCAGAATTGATTACACACTGGAAGATGTGCTGTGAACCCTTTGGCCGGTATGTGCGCGTGGGCGATGTGACAGGATACACCCTTGATTTAAACGATGCGGGTCGTTTGCTGTTGAAAACTGACCAGGGGGAAATATGCACAGTCCCTGGCGGAATGGTTATTCACCTGGATTAAATTGCACACTGAGACGGTTTTCTCTGTCGGAATGCTATAAAAATTTGTATTTCTTTGTAATAATGATTTTTATTATGACACTTTTAGGTGAGGACATTCATCGGACGCCAGGGAGGTTGCTCTGATACACACCCTTAATAAATGGATTGCATGGCTGCTGTGTCTTCTTGTGTTCAGCATCAGTGCCCAGGTACATGCGCAAACTGAAACTGATACAGATGAAAGTGACGCCCCCCCAAGCCCCTATCACAAAGTGACGGCAAATGGCGTTGGCGTGATGGGGGGCATTATCGCCGGGGCCGAGGTGGTGCTGGTGACGGAGTCCATTATTCGGGTAAAGCCGCTGTGGCCGTATATTGTGATTCCCATTGCCGGTGCGGTTGGTGGGGGAATCGGTGGTTACAAGCTGGAGCAGAAAACCCGTGGGGGCGCCATCGCGCTACTTATTACCAGCATGGTGGGTGTCATTCCCACCCTGATTGCCACGTCGTCGGCGCGATCGTTTCACCCTGAAGATGTGGGCGCTCACAAGGGGAGCGAATCGTTGCAAACAATTGACTACAATCAGTTTCCCGAGCAAAGTATGCCCAGTGAAAACGGTGAGTCGGTCGAAGTCGAAGCACGGCCGGATGGCATTCCGGAAGACGCCATGGGGCCGCCCCCGCCCCCTCCCGACGCCAGTCAGCCCGCGGATGCCGGCCCTGGGGCCACTGAGAAGCAGCCTGAATACGAGTTGAATGTTGAACCGGCGGGCGAAGAACCAGCGGATGCTGCGCCCGAGAGCCGGTTGCCTGCTGAAACGGATGAACGCCTGGCGCATTTATCGAGTGGCGCACTGCTGCACATGAACCGTCAGTTGCGGTTTGGCCTGGGTATCCCAGCGATTGATGTGGCGCCCGTTCAGTCGCCTCAGCCATGGTCCAGTCGGCATGGTGTGGCAGTGCATATCCCCCTTATCGCGCTGGATTTGCCATAACGCAGTGCGTCACGGAGGCGCCTGATGACCTCGCCAAATGTGATTGAATGCCAACGGAGGGGTGATGAGGCAGGTGAGAAATTGTTACACAATGGACCACTGTTACGATAAGCTTCGAGTTATGAAATCAATGTTAATGGCCATTATGGGAGCAATGCATGCTGACAGCCATTGCAATATGGTGCCTTTGAAATACCAAACCGTTTGAGGGTATCACCAGACAAGGAGTTCATATGGTTCGATTTTTAATTGTTCTTTTCATGGTACTTGGCATCGGCGCCACTGGATGTTCCAAATCAGGCAAAGCAGGTGCTGGTGACACAGAGACTGAGACGTCAACGACAGCTGATACCGGCAGCCAGAGTGATGACGGGACATCCACCACGACCTCAGAAGATACCGCCTCTGCCTTTGTTGGTGATACTGTGAGCGATTCTGAAACGGATAACATTGCGGATTCCGCATCTGATATAGACACTGATACAGATACAGATACGGATTCTGATACAGACAGCGACACTGACACGGATACCGATACTGATGCAGATAGTGACACCGACTCCGATTCGGATAGTGACGCAGATACGGATGCGGATTCAGATACTGACTCCGATTCGGACAGTGACGCAGATACGGATGCGGATTCAGATACAGATACCGATTCAGATACGGATACCGATACTGACACAGATACCGATTCTGATACGGATTCTGACACTGACTCGGATTCTGATACCGATGCGGATACTGAAGTGTATCCCAACCCATGTGAAGGCACTGCACATGCGGAATGTTACGGCGGTGCGCCCTGGTGTTTCGATGGCAATGACCCTGTTGCCATGCTGGATACCTGCGACACGGATGGAGGTGAACAGTGCGTTGAAACATCCGACATTCATGCGCATTGTCAATGTACATCAGATGCATATCGCCGCTGCTATGGTGGAGATGTTTGGAGTTACAACTCCTGCGATGAGATGGAAAAACGTGTGACAGCATGTCGAGATGATCAAAAATGCGTGGAGACAGGTGATACCCAGGCCGATTGCGAGTGCGCTTTTGGCGGCTACGGCGGAGAAAACTGCGATGTTTGTGAGGGCTTCAATAACGGCGATACCGAACACTGCCAATGCCCTGACGAAGGCTACATTCCAATACCCGGAACAGAACGATGCTGGACTTGCATTAGCATTAGTGGATATCCTGCAATGTGTTACGGAATCCCTTCCCATGGAACATGGGAGGAGGCACGGGACGGTTGTCCCGATGGATTTCATCTGCCCAGCTTGGCTGATTTTATGGATTTTTATACAGACAATGCCATTGCTGATGATGGACTGCCAGAAGGGTCGTTATGCTTGTATGACTCGTTATGCAGCTCTTTGTTTGGAAATGATGGAAGTTCCACAATTTGGACAAGTGATGAATGTGGGGAAAATATGCATTATCCGATTAATATTCGATTTGGTAGAGCTCAGACATGTCGAGAAAATACAAATGTCGCCGAATACATTTGTGTTTCTGACTGGGGATAAAAGCGGTTTGATACATCAGCTTGATTTGATTCAAGAACTTTGTTCAATCGATTAATTAACAAATTTATTAGGATTTGCCATAAAGGAGTTTTCAATGAAAAGCGTGAGTGGACATTTGGCAGCTGTTTTTTGTTAAGTTCATCTTTGAGGCACTGGCGTGCGGCTCAGGTTAAACGCTGTATTGACGTGTCTGCAACCCCTAAAAGCCAGCCCATTGCGGAATTATTGCAGGAAACGGGGATTTGTTCAGCGATGGTGAATTTGCTTGGCCCATTGAAGCCTGGGGAGAATCAATTGCGCCGACTTTAAGCGGGTAAAATCTGGAAGAAACCGTCATTTTGGACTAGAGTCGGCCCAGAGGAGATATGGATCAATATCAGCGCGCATACTGGGAAATGGCTTTTAAAGCAAGGTTCCTTGAATCCAAAGGAATGGCGTTTCAGAACTTCTTCGCGGAAGTCATGGAAAAAGGCTATCCCTATGGTGATTTTCTTCGCGTTCGGCCATGGGGGCAGCAGGGAGATCGCAAGAATGATGGTTATCTCAGTTCGAAACGTACTCTGTTCCAGGTTTATGCGCCCAACGAACTGAAAGAAAGCGTGACCATAAGCAAAATCGAGGAGGACTTCACAGGGGCTTTGCCCTGGTGGAAGGAATTCTTCGACACATGGGTATTCGTTCACAACTCTCGGGAGGGCTTATCGCCTGGGGTGACATCGTGTCTGCTTTCATTGAAGAAGGAGCAGAAAGATATCTCCATCCAATGGTGGGGATTTGAAGAACTTCGCAAGGAATTGTTTAAACTTGATGCCCACGACATCGGGGCTATTCTCGGACCAGCGCCAATGTCTCGTGACTTCGTCAATATCGGTTTCGATAAGATTAAGCCAATTCTCGACACGGTCTCCCGTGCGAAAGCCAATCTCGAGGTGACGCTTTCAACTGTGCCGAGGGACAAGGTGGAAATTAATCGCCTTTCTGAAAACACCGAAGTACTTATTCAGGCAGGCAGGCGGCGGAGCGACGTTGTTGATAAATTTTTCGCCGTGTATCCTGATCCTCAGTTCGGTGATGATGTTGTTCAGGCGTTTCGACAAAAATATGAACATCTAAGGGACGCCCAACTTGAACCGGACCGTATTTTTCAGGAACTTCAGAAGTTCGCCGGAGGTGAGGCTATTGGCGAACCAGCTCAGCAGGCAGCTGTGCTGACAGTGCTTGCATATCTGTTTGACAGATGTGATATTTTCGAAAGCATTCGGAAGGATAAGTAAGCGGTGATACTCCCAACAAAACATTTATCGCAGGAACGCTCTCTTATTGGTATTGGCGGAGAGGTGTTGGGATTGCTGAACGAAAACAAAACAGTGTCCGCACTGTGGCATGATTTCAAACGGTTTAGAACCGAGCGGGGTTTGACCATTTCTTTCGACTGGTTCGTCCTTGCTCTGGACCTGCTTTTCATGATGAACGCCATCAAATCGGAAAAAGGGCGGTTGCGGAGAGTCCATTCATGATTCGGCGTCTTTATAGCGATTTACCAACGTTTAAGAACCTGAGATTTCACTCGGGGTTGAACGTTTTGCTGTCAGATACAACGCCGACTGCGACTGAACTGCAGACACGAAATCGGGCGGGCAAGTCAAGCTTCACCGAAATTCTGCATTTTATGCTCGGCGCCAATGTGGATAAGCGTTCTATTTTTGAGGAGCCTTCACTCAATAGTCAAAGATTTGGGCTGGAGATTGACCTGGGGGGAGAAACGGTTGTTGTGGAACGATTGCCTGAGAACCGGTCCACTCTGGAAATTGTTGACGGGACGTGGAAAAACTGGCCCATCCAGCCAAGTACCGATAAGAAGACCGGTCAAACACGTATTAAAAATACTTTGTGGAGAGATTTGCTGGGACGCATGTTTTTCGACTTACCGGAATCTCTGGATTCATTTGGACCCAAACCGCGTTCGCTTCTCTCTTATTTTGTTAGACGTCAGTCTGCACAGGGTTTTATTGAGCATCAGCGCCAAAGTGAAAAGCAGAAACTATATGATCAGCAGGTGGCACTCACCTATCTTCTGGGACTCGACTGGCGCATCCCACAACAGTGGCAAGCAGTGCGGGAACGGGAGAAATCGCTTGCGGAACTGAAGAAAGCCGCCAAAGGCGGCGCGCTGGGCGATGTTATTTCCAGCACCGCTGATATTCGGACCCGACTGACCATTGCCAAAGCGAAAGCGGCAAGCCTAAAAGCGAATCTGTTTGAATTCAAAGTCTTGCCGGAGTATCAGGACCTGGAGACCGAAGCCTCTGAACTCACTCGGCAGATTTCTCAGTATTCAGACGAGAACACAATTGACAGACAGATGCTCGCCGATCTTGAAGAATCCCTGGTACAGGAAGCGCCGCCCTCAAACATCAAAATTGAGGAAGTGTACAGCGAAGCTGGGATTGTTCTGCCCGGTGTTGCACTCAAACGGTTTGAAGATGTGCGCGAGTTTCACGAATCCGTGCTGGCCAATCGCAAGTATTATCTCGAAGATGAGATTGCATCCACAACTCAGCGCATTGCCCAAAGGGAACAGGCCATTGGTAAGCTCGAAGAACGCCGCGCGCAAATAATGAGTCTTCTTCAATCCCATGGCGCGCTTGAGCATTTCACCAATCTCCAAAGCGAACTGGGACGCGTCGAGCAGGAAGTCGAAAATCTGAAATACAGATACAACACCGCTGAAGCGCTGGAAACCGGCAAGACAGAACAAACCCTTGCAAGGCAACAGCTCCTGCTCAGACTCAGGCAGGATCACCGAGAGCAAAAAGAAACGCTGGACGAAGCCATTCTCGCATTCGAAGAAATTTCAAACAGTCTCTACGAAGAGGCGGGCAGCCTCCATATCGCCGAGAGTGAAAACGGACCAACGTTTGAAATTAAGATTCAGGGAAAACGCAGCAAGGGCATCACCAACATGCAGATTTTTTGCTTCGATCTCATGCTAATGACCCTCTGCATCAAACGCGGTATCGGCCCGGGGTTCCTGGTCCACGACAGCCATCTGTTCGACGGGGTCGATGCGCGCCAAATCGCCACCGCCCTCCAGGTGGGTGCCGCCAATGCCGAAAAACTGGGATACCAATACATCGTCACCATGAACTCAGATACGGTGCCAAAGAATTTTTCCAAAGACTTCGATTTCGATAAATACGTCCTCCCCGTGCGCCTGACCGACGATGCTGAAGACGGCGGATTGTTTGGGATACGGTTTGGGTGAAAACCCGGCAACGACAACCAATTACTTCAGTCATTTCTGAACCGCCGTCTCCAGAAAAATCATTCGAATGGACGCGTGGAAATCCCCATGGCCCCTTTTTTGAAAAGAGGCGGGGGCCGGTTGGTTATCTGACAGTGCAAAACAATACATTGAAGAATGTGATGAATGATCACAGCATGCGACGCATCTCTGGCGGGACCAGAAAGTGCCGGTTACTCCACTTTTCCCTGCAAAAACCATTGCCTGCGGTGGCGATCGAAGTAGACCCAGAGGACTTCTGATTCGGTTTTGGCAAAATAGTATTCACGGCAAATATCGCTTATCCACCAGCCGCCCTCCACGATGTAGGGACCGGTCATCTCCTTGACAGCCATGCCGCCCAGTCCGCCAAAGTGGATACCGGCCGGTCCCTTGACAGGTCTGGAGTTGAGCAATGGGGGTTTATCGAAAATTCGACGAATCAGTGTCTGTCTCAGGGGAAAGGGGGAGGGGGAAATCATGTGCTTAGTGGGAACAAATCGGAACTGTGCCGCAGGCAGATGACCCTCGATTACCTCGGGGCGGCAGACACTTTCATCACCAAATTTGGCGCGCAGTCGGGCCAGCGCACGGTTGGCCGCCTTCAGATCCCGCCGGTGTTCGTTATGGAACAGAGCCATTTGCCCCATTGTTGCCGGCTGGGCCACTGCATCCAGGACGATTTCCTGCACGCCGGACGGGAGTTTTGTCCGCTCCAGTTTTAACCGAAGCAGCTCCACCCAGAGTGCAATGTTCATGGTGGGCAATGCGGGAACCACATGCAGTTCGACTGTGGGAGCGTGGTCCAGAATAAAATCAATTTTTAACTGATGAAGCACTTTTCGTTGCGCCATCAGGTCGTATATCAACGATTCCAGCATGGTTTTCATCACAAAGACAAGACCGAGGGCATTGGATTGGATACCGTCCAGCTGGCAGCTTTGCTGTATCGGCATCACTTCTTCGGTTGGAACCAGAGGATTGAATCTGCTGGATGATGCAAGTTCGTGTAATTCAAAAACGGATTTGGAAAACCTGGATTTCAGGCTTTCCGATGGCAGCGCCAGCAACTCTCCCAGAGTGTGTACTCCCAAACGCTGCAATAGCGCCAAATCCGTAATGCCAATATCCATGGCGGCCAGCGGGGTTTGAAAAACGACACGCTGTTCTTCGTCTGCGCTGTGGAGCACCCGTCTGCCGCGAAACGCTTTGGCCACCGCATAGGTGCCAAATTTTGAGCTGCCCACACAGATGGCGGCATATAATTTTTGCCGGGTTATCGCTGTGTGTACTGCCGTCATCCAGTTGTTTTCTGTTTGATACATGCGGTCAATACCGTTGCAATCGAGCCAGAAAACGCCAAATTCCATGCCTGTTTCAACCGACGGTGAAAATGTCTGGAGCGACGTAAGGAGTTGTGCGGTGCGATTTTTCTGCTCCGTTAAAGACACCGTGCGCGCTTTTAAAATAGGACACAGGGACAGGGCAGAGACGTAACTGTCGTTCTTTTTGACGCCAAACGCCTTTGCGTGCTGATTCAATTCCAGAATGCGACCGGATGCATTTTCCCCTGACACCACGGCCACCGGAAAGTCGTACCAGTCTTCGTGTTGTTGCAGCAGAAGCTGAAGCGAAAATGAAAACAGATTAACACAGGCCGTCCGGGACATCGCATATTGCCTCTGCCTTCCAGTTGGCGGTGCCGGTTTTGTCTCTTTGAGGTGTGGCGTCCACCTGGCAGGTGCCGACCGGTAAATCGAGAGGGGTCATGTGTGTTTTGACCGTTAAGGAGACCAGTGCGCCGTTGTCCGCTGTGTTTTCGCGATGGGGCAAAATAATGACGGCGGTGTTGTGGGTTCTGGCCAGTCCCGAAAGCCGGTGCTGCAATGACAGGACGCCCTGGGTGGAATGGCGGCCCTCAAGAGCTGCCAAATCGATAATGACCATGCCCACGCCACCGCTGCGAATCAGTGTATCGGCGGCAAACCACATGTCCTTGTCGGTATTCAGTCGGACCACGGTCATCGCCGTGAGATCCACACCCTGTCGGGCGGCATCCGGTGGATAAAAACAGCTTTGGGTGCCGCCTATCCAGACCACGGTTTCACCTTCGTTCTGGGCATCCCAGATGACCTGAAACACGGCGGATACGGGCGCGCTCATGGCGCCAGGGAGCAGTGATACCAGACGTCCCTGAAGCGCTGTGTAGCTCCATGGCGACACATTATGGGAAAAAGATCGCAGGCTTTTCCCCCGGGTGATGTGCCTGGCTTTCAGCAGCTCATCAAGCTGTCTGGCAACGCTCATGAAACCACCATGGTGTCGAGATAGCGGCGTACCTCGATGACCCTGCCCAGCAGGCTCAGATCGCCATTGGGAATGATGGGCTCGAATTCATCGTTTTCGGGATGCAACTCGGGCCGCCCTTTTACAAGTTTAAATCTTTTTACTGTGGCATCGCCGTCCACCATTGCGACGACAATATCACCGGCGTTGGCGGTTTCCTGTCTGCGGACAATCACGATGTCCCCCGGCAGAATGCCTGCATTCATCATGGAATATCCGCGGACTTTGAGCGCAAACAGTTCTTCCTGGGGGCGTCTGGACTGCTGCACGCCAATGTATCCGGCCGGATCTTCGATGGCTTCGGTTAATTGTCCCGCCTGGACACTGCCGAGCAGCGGCACCGGCATCTGGGGCATTAACTCGATTTCTTCCGGAAGACTGTACCCGCGGGAGATGCCGCCTTGTTTGACCAGTTTGCCTTCCCTGACCAGATTTTCCAGATGTTCCCGGGCGGTCTGTACCGATTTGAAGGCGAACGCCTCCTGTACTTCGCGCACGGTGGGCGGCAATCCTTCGGCAATACGGTCGCGCATAAAGCGGAAAACCTGGCGACGGGTCTGTCCTTTGGGTGTTTTTGGGGCCATTTGAATCCTCGCTTGCAAAAAAAATTAAAAAAAGTGTTTCAAAAAACTTCCATTTTCTTGTTTACCATACAAATGTATGGCATACAAGAAGGTGCCATTACATTTTTTACCTTTCCTCCCAAAGGTAAGTTCGGTGTCGGGAGAGTCGCCAACCTCCCGGCACCGAAGCCGTTTTTTAAAGAAAAATAGTTGAAGTTCAGAAATGATAAAATCCCGACAGAAAGTCAGCCGGTGATTTGATGACGGCCTCTTTTTGGGCGGGCGTAAAGTGTTTCACGTTTCCGGTAACAAGGGCGTCCGCCATTCCCGTGATGGCCACTTCCACAAAAGGGTCATCATCCGGGTCATCCAGTCTAAATGACAATGGTTTGGCGATGAGATGAATTGCCGTGGACTCAATGAACGACAACAACGGGTCGATATCTTTTTTGGCAAAGCCAAATTTTTTTCGACTGCAAACTTCCCGGTATTCGCCGAGAATGCGGTCATCCACCAGCAGCGTGATGTCCCCGCTGACAATCAAATCCAGAATTCGGCCAGGTGGATTGTATGGAGACAGCAATCCCGATATCAGCACATTGGTATCGAGGACAATCTTCATTTGGCGCGCTGCCTGCGGACATTGGCAATTTCCTGATTGATTTCTTCCTCAGACATATTGGCGGTACTGGCTTTTTGTGCCTGTGCGCGGAGTCTGTGCAGCGCCATCTGGGCACGAACGTTGCGCAGCAGTTGCGCGGTTTCCTCCACATTGGATTCATCCACGCCAACCAGAAGCGCTACCGGTTTACCATTGGCTGTGAGAACAATATCATCCTCTTTCGACATGTCCCAGGCGCGTCCAGGGGTGTTTCGAAAGTCTCTTGTGTTCATATATTTCATGGCAATCTCCGTTCGTGTAGCCAATAACGCTATATTAAGGCTACATTTTTGTGGTGTCAATTGCCGTATTTGCACAATGTTCCCTGCGCAGAAGACAGTGGTCGTGAATGGACGGATGATTCGGAGAACCTGCTTGTAAACGTCGCAATTTAGACAGTTACCCGGCTTTTGCGCATATGCGCCCTGTACAATTCCCCCGCACAGGGTTCCGGCAATGGCCCGGCATGCGCGACCACCGTTTGTTCCCCAGGTCATGCTGCTTAGCCGGGTTTCAGTTCTCGCCGGGCAGATTCCCGGTTCGTCTGCTTTCCTGCGCTGTAATAAAAATTGGGGCGATTGGGAGGATGGAACGGGGCGTGTTGCTGCCTGAGAGGCAAAAAGGACAAGACAGTGTCTTGCTGGGGGCATTCAGAGCCGCGGCTGCAATCCGGATGGCTCACCTGTCATATATTTGCGGATTGAATTGACCGATGTGTTTAGGCCTGGTTGATGCTGTCATCACCTTCATCATACCGATTGTCCTGTCTGTATACCCAGTCAGGGACAATCCGAATCGGTCAATGCCTATGCGGTTGGTTTATCCTTTTTATTATTTAAAGCAGCGCACCGGCCAGAGGGCTTGAATTTCGAAGTCTTGGCACGAGCTGGTGAAAGTCCTGTTTGTATTCACTGCATCCAATACATGAAAATGATCGCCATCGCAGGGTCGCCGCTTTGTCCAGGCAGCGATCATAGTTACAGCAATCATCTTTTCGGTGCAGCAGCGCCTCGTTTTCGGTCAATGTGGCATCCAGCTTCTTCATGTCGTCTCCTTTCAAATATCAGCGATACCTGCCCTGATGTGGCAGGGAAAATGGGGGGCCCAAAAAAGTAAACAGGCGGGCTCCGGAACAGCAGTCGCTGATGGCAAACTTTGTGCCAGTTTACTGTTCGTTGCCCAAACACCGTAACCACATCAGTTATTCCACGGGACATTACAGTTTTAATGTATGGCGCGTATTATTTTCGAAATGGAACGGTTCAGATTTAATGGTTTAAAATGACGAAGACCGAATGTGTTGCCGTGTTCAGGACAGAAATGGTGATGACGTCGCAACTTTTTCTTCAATAAGAAATTTTTGGAAATCAGTTTCGAGTGTCTGGACCGAGTATTCGCATTTTCCAAATGTCGATCCCCGAATGACATTGCCGCTGCATTTGGGGAGAGGGCGCTGGATTTTCAGGCGCAGAATGTCGCCCGCTTACTCATTCCAGTTTTTCCAATCGTCCCAGTTCTTGAATTGAGTTGTCCAGATACCGGTATTGCTGTAGTCGCCCCCCTGGCCCATGAACGCGTCCCTGCGGAAGTTTTCACCACCAATATGCCAGCGCATCCAGGCCACGTTTGCACCCGCACCGTCCCACGGTCCGGAGCCATGACCGCCCCCGGCCATCATTCCCAGCCAGCAGGGACCCTTGTTTCCGGGATTGTTGTAGTCCCCCTCAGCATTGGGGCGTTCCATGCCATCTTCACCGTAGATGATACCTGTAGGGACACTGATATTGACCAATGCCGAATGACCGAGATCGCCGCTGTTGTCCAGAAGCGCAGTGGTCACACGGGAATCCACGGCCGCGGTTGCTTCAGAGGAAAGACCGCCCATGGAATGGCCAAATACCCCCACGCGATTGAGAATGAGTTTGTTGTACATTGGGCTGTTTGCATCGGCATTCTGCTCTTCGAGCCAGTCAATGGCCGCAGACATGAGTTCACTTCCGCCGCTTGATTCTCTAATGCCTACAATAACAAATCCCTGTGAGGCCATTCGTTTGAGCAGCATTAAATAATCGCCAGGAGGTGTCCCGCCACCGGGGCCCCAGATGGCGACCGGATGCATTGTGTTTGGCTCAGTGGTTAAAGTCGTCGGTCGAACGAGGATATGACCACCGCCACTGAAGCTCAGGTCTTCAACGGTGGTTTGCAACGGTCCGTCGGCATTGACATTGTCGCCCGCCAGTAACACTGTGACTTCATCACCGTCCGTATCGCTGTCGGTATCGGTATCCGTGTCGGTGTCGGTATCGGAGTCAGTATCCGTATCGGAATCGGTGTCGGTGTCGGTATCGGAGTCGGTATCTGTATCGGAATCGGTGTCGGTGTCGGTATCGGAGTCAGTATCCGTATCGGAATCGGAATCGGAATCGGAATCGGAATCGGAATCGGAGTCGGTATCTGTATCTGAATCGGAGTCTGTGTCGGTATCTGTGTCTGTGTCAGAATCTGTATCGGTGTCCGAGTCGGAGTCTGAATCGGTATCTGAGTCTGAGTCTGAGTCAGAATCAGAATCTGTATCTGTATCCGAGTCGCCCGACGACGCATCAGAGTTGTCTGTGTCCGGTTCATCTGCGCCAGAAACGGCGCATGAGCATAAAAGAGTGGTTAAAAATAACAGCCAGAGTGCATTTTTCATTTTAGTGAATCTCCTTCGATTTACAATTTTCAAATGTGAACTACAAAATCGTTTTTCATAAAATAGGTGGCGCGGCCGGTTCCAATTCGGGTGGTCACCTGTGTCTGTTTCCCTGTGTCTCGTTCGATAACCGTCGCGCATCGGATACACATGGAATGGATTTACCAATTACGCATCTTCTCCATCTTATATCTCGGTCCATCCCGCACCTCGGCACTGCATGAATAATCTGCTGCATTTCAGACCAGTTACCGCCCCGGTCAGACATATGCTATTGAAAAGGATTTTCGTTAGTGATAGGTCTAGCAGCGTTACGGTTCATCTGTTCAGGAGACGAAAGAATATATGGCGACAAAGAAGGTTGAATACAACGAGAGTGCGGTCCAGACCCTGGATGCGCTGCAGCATATTCGCAAGCGGACAGGCATGTACATTGGGCGAATTGGCAACGGTTCGAACCCGGTGGACGGTATCTATATCATGCTCAAGGAAGTCATCGACAACAGTATTGATGAGTTCATTATGGGCAACGGTAAACGCATTGACGTGACATTGACGGACAACACCGTGTCAGTGCGGGACTACGGACGCGGCATCCCGCTGGGTAAGGTGGTCGATTGCGTCAGCGAGATTAATACCGGCGCCAAGTACAACGATGATGTGTTTCAGTTTTCGGTGGGGCTCAACGGTGTGGGCACCAAGGCGGTGAACGCCCTGTCCAGCCGTTTTGAAGTGATCAGCTATCGCGATGGCAAGTTTGCGAGCGCGGTGTTTTCACGGGGCGAAAAGCTTGAAGAAAACTCAGGCAGCAATGCCAAAGAGCGAAACGGCACGTTCATTTCGTTTACGCCCGATCCGGAAATCTTCAACACATATATGTGGAAAGAGGATTTCATTGAACATCGGTTGCGATATTACGCGTATCTGAATCGTGGTCTGACGATTGTTTACAACGGTAAAAAGTTTTTCAGTCAAAACGGACTGAATGATTTGCTGGCCAAGGAAATTGGCGACGAGCGCACGCTCTATGATGCAGTGACATATACCAGCGCCAAAATCGAATTTTCGTTTACGCATACGCATTCATACGGTGAGAACTATTTCAGCTTTGTGAATGGCCAGCATACCAGCGATGGCGGCACCCATGAAAGCGCGTTTCGCGAGGGTATTTTAAAGGGCGTCAATGAATTTTCCAAAAAGAATTATTCCGGTGGAGATGTGCGGGATGGTCTGATTGGCGCTATTGCTGTCAAGGTGCAGGATCCGGTGTTTGAGAGTCAGACCAAAAACAAGCTGGGTTCCACCGAAGTGCGCAGCTGGATACTCAAGGAAGTGAAAGATCAGGTTATCATCTGGCTTCATAAAAATCCAGGAGATGCCGAGAAGCTGCTCGACAAGGTTAAACAGAACGAGAAGCTGCGCAAGGAACTGTCTTCCATTAAAAAGCAGGCCAGGGAGCGGGCCAAAAAAGTCGCCATTCGCATTCCCAAACTCATCGACTGCAAGGTGCATTTTAACGACGAGAAACCTAAAGGAAAAAACGCAAAGGACTTGCGGGATGACACGCTCATTTTTCTGACAGAGGGCGACTCGGCGGGCGGCGCAATGGTGCAGTCCCGCGATGTGTACACCCAGGCGATTTTTTCTCTCAAAGGTAAGCCACTCAACTGCTTTGACCTGAAACGGGATGCCCTTTACAAAAACGAGGAGCTGTACAACATCATGCGGGCACTCGGTGTTGAAAATGATATTGACGGGCTTAGGTACAGCAAAATCGTGATTGCCACCGATGCGGACGTGGACGGTATGCATATTCGCAATCTGCTAATCACGTTCTTCTTACGTTATTTTGAGGAGCTGGTGGTGAAGGGGCATTTGTATATTCTTGAGACGCCGCTGTTTCGGGTGCGCAATAAGCAGGAGACCCATTACTGCTACTCGGAAACCGAACGGGACAAGGTGATAAAGAAGCTGAAGAATCCCGAAGTGACCCGGTTTAAGGGGCTTGGTGAAATCAGTCCAAAGGAATTCAATCTGTTTATTGGCGACAAAATCAAGCTGGTACCAGTAACCGTGGAGTCGCTCAGTGAAATATCCAGTACCCTGGAGTTTTTCATGGGCAAGAACACCCCTCAGCGTCGCGAGTTCATTGAAGCCAATCTGATTTCGGATATTGCGGTGGGATAACAAAACACAGCGGGACGGGTCGCCGCACCCGCCCTGAAAATAAGACGATTTTTGGGCACCCGTGGTTAGGTGTCCCTGCGGTATTTGACAGTAAACTGAGAAGTTTTTCATTTTGTTTTAGGATACGGAATCTATGTCGACACTTGAACCATTGATGGAACGAAATTTTCTGGAGTACGCGAGCTACGTTATTGTGGACCGCGCCATTCCAGACCTTCGCGATGGCTGCAAACCGGTGCAGCGCCGCATTCTGCAGACCCTTTACAACATGGACGACGGCAAGTTTCACAAGGTGGCCAATGTCATCGGTGAGACCATGAAGCTTCATCCCCACGGGGACGCCTCGATTGGGGATGCCCTTGTGGTGTTGGCCAATAAGGACTACTTTATCGAAAAGCAGGGGAACTTCGGCAACATCATTACCGGCCATCCTGCGGCGGCCGCAAGGTACATTGAGTGTCGGCTCACCAATCTGGCCAAGGACACCCTGTTCAACAAGGAACTGACTCAGTTCCAGGACAGTTACGATGGCCGTAAAAAAGAGCCCGTGTTTTTGCCTGTGAAACTGCCTGTGCTGCTGATGTTGGGGATTGAGGGGATTGCGGTGGGCATGAGTACGAAGATTCTGCCCCACAATCTGATAGAGCTGCTTCAGGCGCAAATTAACATTCTGAACTACGAACCGATTCAGATTTATCCGGATTTTCCAACCGGCGGCATTGTCGATGTCTCCGAGTACGAGGAGGGCCGGGGAAAAGTGCGCATTCGGGCGCGGCTGGAATCCGATGGCGACAAGCGGATTGTCATTACCGAAATCCCGTTTTCCACAACTACTGAGAGTCTGATTGCATCCATTGAGAGTGCATCTCAGAAGAAGAAAATCAAAATCGCGAGCATTAATGATTTCACCAGCGAAAAGGTGGAAATCGAGATTCTGCTGCCGCGCGGCGTTCATACCGATGAGGTCATCCCCCAGCTGTATGCGTACACCAGCTGTGAAGTATCGCTGACATCAAATATTGTGACCATTAAGGACGGTCATCCCATTAATCCCAGTGTCAACGAAGTGCTGCGTTTTTTGACGGACAAGCTGCGGGACCAGATTTGCGCTGAGCTGGAGCTGGAGCTGACAAAGCTGCAAAACAAGCAGCACTGGCTGACGCTGGAACAGATATTCATTGAAAAGCGGGTATACAAACGCATTGAGGAAGCCACAACCGAATCACAGGTGGTCAGCGAAGTGTACGAGGGAATGAAACCGTACAGTAAATATTTTGTACGTGCCCTGGTGGATGATGACATCGAAAAATTGCTTGAGATTCGGATTCGACGCATTTCGAAATACGACATCAAAAAGAACCGCAAGCAACTGCAGGAGGTTCAGGCGGCCATCGAAGAAGTGAATGCCAAACTGGGGTCGCTGACGCAGACGACCATCGGTTTTCTGAAGGACCTGATAAACAAATATAAGGATGAATATCCGCGCAGGACCGAGATACAATCATTTGATACTATCGAGAAAAAGGACGTGGCCAGACAGAATATTCGCGTGGGATACGATGCGGAAACCGGTTTCTTTGGCAGCGAGGTCAAGGAGTCTGAGTACATTATTACCATGAGCGAATACGATCGGGTGCTGTTTATCAGCAAGGACGGCACCTACCGCATCGTTGGTCCGGAAGAGAAAATTCTCATTCCTGGAAAGGTGATGTATTGGGAGCCGTTTGACACCGAGCATGGGAAAAAGTTTACCGTGGTGTATCGGGACTCAAGCCGAATCGCCTGGGCGAAAAAGGTGCATATTCATAAGTTTATTAAGGATCGCGAATACGAGCTGATTAAGGATAAGGCCGGTAAGATTGACCTTCTTTTACCCGGAGATGCCACCAATATCATCAAGCTGCATTTTGCGCCGGCCAAACGTCAGCGGGTAAAGGAAGCGGAGTTTGATTTAAGCGAACTTGAGTTTATCGGCCCCGCATCCAAAGGTCGCCGGGTTCACCCCAAGCCCATTAATCGCATTCAGAAGCTGCGGGCAGACAATGAACCCGAAGACGAATCGTCAGAAGCTGCTGAGACGGAAAATGATACAATGTCCAAGGGGGTATCCATTCCCGCATCCAAACCCACACCGCCCAGCACCGGCGGCTCCGGCGGTTCAGAAGATGGCGGCGGGCAGCGAAGTCTGTTTTAAATATGGTTCGTTAAAACCGGCACATTGCCCCGCATACTGATCGCATATACTGAAAGCACTTTGAATCATTGCCCCAGATTAATGGATTGCGGGTTGTCAGAGGCCATTGGCAAGTTCGGCGTCATGGAAGCGACAGACCGACAATCTGTTTGTATCTGCGGCGTTGCGCGTTCATCGTTTACTTCGCTTCGTCAATGATGGCAATGAGCGCCTGTTCCACCTCTTCGGCCGCAGCACGCAGTTCCGGTGAGTCGTTCAGGCTGGCCAGCAGGGCAGTGGGCAATATGGTGCCAAGTTTGACCTGCCCGGCATCTTCCCACACCGATATGCGACAGGGGAGAACCATGTTGAGTGCCATATCGGCGTTTAGCACTGCAGATGCTTTCTGGGGATTGCATACTTCGAGCACCCGGACTTCCTTTTCAAACGGGACGCCCTTGCCGTTCAGGGTGGCCTTGATATTGTGCTCGTGGAGAATCCCGAATTTGTGTTTTGGCACTGTTTCGTTCAATGAATTCAGCGCATCTTCAAATGATTTACCTGATTCGACGATGTATTTCATGGGAATGCCTTTCAGCGGTTTGTTTCTGATGGTTTCCTTAAGAAGAGAACACCACGCCAACCAGGGTGTCGCATGGGTTAAAAATATTCACGCAGATTGGCGAGGGCGGCCTGAAGGTTTCTGCAGGCCCAGGAGCGACTTTTGTCAAAATCAAGTGCAATCTGTGACAGGGTGCGATCCTGATAGAAATACTGATGAATGATTTCCCGCTGCCTGTCGGGCAACTCCCCAATTGCGCCCCGTACCACGCGATAATATTCCTGCCGTTGTGCATTGCTTTCCGAATCCTGAAATGCAACCGATTCAATCTGCTGCTCCGCTTCGGTGGAACAGGACGTCACGTACACACAGGCCAGTTCCTTCAACCGGTCGGCCAACCGATGGACCGCTTCCACCTTGTCCTGCGGTGGTGGGGTTTGCTGTTCCAAGGAGAGTATTTCCCGGGACTTTTTTACCACAGCCACCTCACGCAGCAAGCGGCGGGGCAGGTGATGGTTCTTTGCGATGCCGTCCAGAATCTGCCCCTCCACCCGTTTGGCGGCAAACGTCTGAATCGGCACGTTTCGGGATGCATCAAACCGTTCAATGGCCATCGCCAGACCGTTGAGCGCGAAGGAACGGATTTCATCGCGGTCCACATGGGGGGCGAACCGTTTGGTCATTGCTGAAACAATTCGTTCAACTCTGGGCATGGCCTCATCGACCAGTGCGCGTTTCTCCTCGGCCGTTTTCATTGGCCGTATCATACAGGGCGTTTATTTATCATGGCAACCTTATTGTATCGTCCTTTTTCATCTGCTGCGTCGCAGCAAATGCGGCGAATCAGGTCTGGTCCACGGCCGTTGGCGGCTGCTGTTTTTCGGTGTGAACGCGACAATTGTCTCCAATAAATGCGTTGCCTGTGATACGAAACGGAACCATGAAACCCGAGAAAATAAAAGAATTGCTCCTGCGTGTTCAAGCGGGCGAGTTGTCAGTGGATGCCGCGTCAAAAACACTGGAAAGCCTGCCATTTGCGGACCTGGGTCACACGGTGCTCGATAATCATCGGGAACTGCGTACCGGATTTCCGGAAGTTATTTACGGCGAGAACAAGACGCCGTTGCAATTGGTGCACATCGTCAGCGAGATGCTGAAGCACAGCCAGCAGATACTGGCCACCCGCGTCGACGCGGAGAAAGCCGCGGCGGTTCAGGAAAAACTGCCCGCCATGCGCTATGATGACGTTGCCC
>JAFGWT010000214.1 GCA_016937015.1 Deltaproteobacteria bacterium
AGATTTTTTTATCGGGGCGTAGCGCAGCCTGGTAGCGCGCTTCGTTCGGGACGAAGAAGTCGGAGGTTCAAATCCTCTCGCCCCGACAAAAACTATCCGCCGCTGCCGAGCCAGCAAAAGGAGTTTATCAATGCCGAGAGTGGTCTCCCAAATAGGAATTTTGATTATTGACGATGACAAGGAAATCTGTGACTACATGGAAACCTTTCTCGCCCGGGACGGATTCCTTGTAAAAGCATTAACTGCTCCTCAGGATGCGGTCGAAGAAGTAAAGACCGGAAAGTATCATCTGGTGATTCTTGATCTCATGATGCCGAAAATTGACGGTATCGAACTGTTGGGTCAGATTCGTAAGGTGGATACAGATATCGCGGTTATTATTTTTACCGGGTATCCATCCCTTGAGACAGCTGTTGCATCAATGAAGCTCGATGTGGTGGATTATATCAAAAAGCCTTTTAATCCCGAAGAGTTCAGTCAGGTCATTGAGCGAGTTATTAAGCGAAAAGGCTTGGCCAGAAGCCCCGAAGAAGAGCTTCATAAGGTAATTGGCAGCAGTATTCGTGAGCTTCGCAAGGAAAATGGTCTGACGCTTAAGCAGATGGCGCGACGGACTTCGTTATCGGTCTCACTGTTGTCTCAGATTGAACGCGCGGAGAGTTCTGCATCCATTTCATCCCTGTACAAAATTGCGCTCGCACTGGACACTCCGATAACATCCCTTTTTGGAGATTTTTAACCTTTCTTACTCGCATTGACAGGGTGCTGCTATTTCAGACGCAAGGGAACATAAGTCGAGAAAGCGCCAGTCATCCGGAGCCACCGGTCGCGAGCTGGATCAACTCTGTCGGTTCGCCGCCAGTCTGGGGACAACTCTGGATGTGGATACTCTTGTACAGGATGCAGTGGAGCCGCTTGTTTCGATGGCGGGCGCGGATCGGATTATCATTGCAATAGCTCAGAACGACGCTCGGCTTCTGATTCCAGAAGCAGCCAATTGGGACCTGATTCCCTCTGCGAAGGGGATTCCCGCGCCGCCTGTGGCTTCATTGGGGACTGAAGCGGTCACTTTTGAAAATGTTAAGAAGTTGCCTCCGCAAATCAGCACTCGAGTGGGTGAATTGCCCGGATTTATTGTGGTGGTGCCACTCTGGGCTCATGCGCATTTGCGAGGGGTGATAATTATGTCGCGGAAGCGGGCCAGTTTTACGTCCCATGTGCTGAAAATGCTGACAACAGCGGGACGGCAGTTGGCCCTGGCGGTTGAGAATTCCAGATTGCTTGCCGACCTTCAGGATTCGTATCGAAAGCTTATGGATACTCAGGAAGATCTGATTCGGGCGGAGCGACTGGCGGCACTGGGACAGCTTTCGGCCACAATGGCACATGAGATTCGTAATCCCCTGGCGACCATTTTTTCTGCTATTTCTCAGATTCGAAAACAGAAGAATCCGGCCACTGCATCGACACTTCTTGATATCGCGGAAGAAGAAGCGTCCAGACTGAATTCCATGGTTGCTGAACTGTTGAAGTTTGCCAGACCGCGAAAGCCGCTGCTGGAGGAAGGGGCGCTGTTGGATTCAGTTCGTGCTGCGGTGGAGGGAATCTGTGCATCCAGAGACATTGGGGGTAATGTTGTTGAGGTTGACCCGGCTTCAGAGGCGGTAACGTGTCTGTTCGACTCAGACCTGATTTCGCGGGCACTGGATATATTGATAGACAATGCGCTGAGTGCGCTGGAAAATAATGAGGCGGGAAAAGTGATGATTAAGGTGCGCCGTCACGAGCCCGGTGCTGTCCTTGAAATTATGGACAATGGGGTGGGGATTCCGGGGGAATTGATGTCTAAAATTTACGAACCTTTTTTTTCCACAAAGCCTACCGGCACAGGTTTGGGACTGCCTACTGTTAAGCGAATTGCAGAAGATCACCGCGGCAGCATGGAAATCGAATCCCATTCGGGAACAGGATCGGTGGTTCGATTGTTTCTGCAAACCAGACAGCGACAGTTTTCGGCTTGAAGAGAGGAATAAATTCATGAACAGACTCAAACAGTTTTTCACCGGTGATATGCTGGTTGGCACAACTGGCATCGTACTGCTTATTGTTTCAATAGGATGTCGCCCGGAGGAGCCGGAGTGTATCCCCACCGACAAAGTCAACGTGGTGGAGGTTGAAAAGACGCCTATTCCACCGGGGGAGCTGAGCAGGGGACGAATGGACAAGGATCAGTGTCATGCCTGCGTCCAGTCGAAACGGGGATTTTATTCCTGTCAGACTGTATGGCAAACGCATAAGGAAACGCGGGACGAGCTGAAGAAACTTGCAAGGGAAAAAGCGTGCGTTGATGCCGGATGGCCGAAGGATGAGTGTCCCGAAGCAGCTGTTAAAATGGTTCAATGCAAAGGTGATGCCCCGCCGAAGGACTCCAGGCTGGCGCAGTCTTTTCGGCGATTGATGGTTAACCAGTCCGCGACTCAAAAGAAGACTCCTACACCGGACGCCGGAACACGGAATGACCCCAACAGTGATGATGTTGCAAAGGCAAAGGCGCCTGATGCAACTGCAGATGGCGGTAAATCTGAAAAGGGGAGCGGCAAGTATATTCCCGAAGTGGAATAGCCCCCCCTGTACAGCAGTGAAACAGAACCTCGTTCCCTGCGACTTTCTTTACTTTAAAGGTAAGCTTCCACCAGAGATGCACTGCGATCAGTGACGGTGAGTGATACCGGATGACCATGGATAAATGGGCGGTTTCGCGCGCCATGTGCGGCGGGGTACCCCGATGCAACTGGTATTGGCAAGCTGGATAAATTTCTTTTGAGTATGGTTTCCACTGTCACCCCATCGCTTCCAGGGGAGCAGTGCGTAAACTCTCCTAGAATTATGCCGGAAATTTGGCGGAAGATACCACATCGACTCAATTGAATCAGATGTCGTTCCAGCCGATATGGCGCTTCGGCGACATCTTCGAGCAGCAGGATGCACCCCATGGCGAATTCCCGTGGCAATGTCCCCATCATATGTGCCAGCATGGTTAAATTGCCGCCTATTAATGGGCCGGTTGCGACGCCAGCGCGGACTGGTTTGAGCGTGCATTTACGGGTGTCTGGTCCGAAGGTCAGAATGTGATGCAGTGCGGCAATATCGATTTGGGGGTATTGGGCAAAGCGCGCGGCCATCGGGCCGTGGATGGTGCAGAGGTGATAATGCGCCCATAGATACAAGAGAAGCGCTGTGATGTCTGAGTTGCCGATTATCCACTTGGGATGAGATGTTAGCGCATGGAAACTGATATCATCCAAAATGGTTGTGAGGCCAAAACCACCTCGGGCACACCAAATGGCTGAAGCGGACGGGTCATCAATCGCCTGCTGCATGGTGTATTTTCGATGACTGCGAGAACCGGCCCAGAATCCGTCCACTTCGTATATCTCGTCCGATGTGTGGCATGGAAAGTCAAGGGCCTGAACACCCTCCATCAGCGAAGTGCGCTCGACTGGCCCGGATGGTGCAACAATTCGAACATTCGAGTTGGGCTGGAGCAGCTGAGGATATATGGGAGTGTGTGCTGGTGCGGGTGGCATACCAGTTAACGCACCGACAGTTCGCCACAGGTATCGAGTAAAGAGACAAGAAACTCCTCAACCAGCGTTGCCATTTTTTCATCCTCTGCTGCGCTTGACAGATGTTCTTCAATTATGGCACTTGCACCTTCGGCCTCTGCAAGAACATTGAGGGTATTAAAAATTTCATCATTAATAACCGACAGTTCAAAAAGGGCGGTCATTTTTTCTCTGATTTCATCTTCGGAACTGTCCAGTGCAACGGACTTATAGGCATCAACAGCTGCGTCCCATGCATCGTCGTCCTCAAGAATTCGCAGTGTCATTTGCGATAGCTCATCCACCATTCTGGGGTGCTTCAGCACATCAACCGCAAGACCACGCATTGCCTTTTGCAATGACTTGAGTTTCCCAACTTTTTTTAACAGCTGGACCATTTCTTCTTCGGCATGGCCTTCACAATTGGCTATCCATTCTTCCACTTTTTGCGCAGTCTTGTCGGAATTGCCGTCAACAGCAAGGTTGAGCGTAATGGTAAAAAGTTTCTGTGAGACGCGGGGAGACATGTTCCCCTGGATGGTGGCGGTGGCCAGCTGACCCTGGATTTTTAACATTGGAATCAGCTTTTTTATCACGTCCTTCATCCGCTCGTCTTTAAGCAGCTCGTTTTGGACCCGTTCTGCCAGAATTTCCCTGGCGACCTCTGTCCCTCGCTGCTTCACCTTTTTTTTGTAGTCTGAAACGCCACCGGAGGCGATGGCTTTGCCTAGCAGTGTCAGCTTGTTTTTGACGCCAGATGTGGCCTTGTCGGCTATCTTGTCAATTTTCTTTTTCACATCCTCCTGTTTAAAGACCTCAGCAATCAAATACCCAATGGCTTCGGTTACCTGTTCTGATTCAAGCATTTTATCCGCGAGCTTTTTGGCCGTTTTCTTTCCGGCTTCGCTTACCTTTTCGGCTGCATCCGAGCCCAGCCATTTTACTATCTTGCTTTGAGCCTCTGCCTGTTGATCACCCAGCACCTGCGTTGAATCGGTGTCTTCCGTGTCGCCTGCAGGCTTTGCGGACTCCGTTTTGGGTTTTTTTGAGCCACAGGCAGCCTGACTCAACATAATTGAAGCAACCAATACAATTTTCACAAAAATACTGTGTTGAAAAATTTTCATTTTGCCTCCGGTGCAAAAGACTGTGATAAATGAAGATGTAATAATAGGGTACAAACAGAAAAGTGAAAAGAATTTAACCTGGTACTCGCGTCGGATTATCGCTCTTATGTCGTTGGCAGTACTCTATGAAAGCAGGAGGCAGTTCATTAGAACAGCATCATCGCCAGTGTCTGTGTAGTATCCGCGCCGGGTACCCACCACTGAAAATCCGCAGCTTTGATAGAGATTTCTGGCAGCTGAGTTCCTGTGACGCAATTCAAGAGATATGACAGAAATGTCCTCCTCTTCCGCAGTCATTTTAAGATGTTCGATAAGCAAGCGACCAATGCCTTGTTTTTGGAACTGGGGGTGAACCGCCACTTTTAAAACCTGATATTCATCTGCGACCGTCCAAAAGCAAACAAAACCGGCCGTGGTCCGATTTGCAACGGCCAGAAAAGTGCGGGACCAGGATAGCGCGGATAACTCATGGGCAAGGGCGCTGCGATCCCAGGGGGCGCTGAAGCAGCGTTGTTCGATGTCAGCAATATCGTCCAGATTATCTATTGTGGCCGGCACTATGAGAATCGGAGAAATCATATTTCAGGCTATATCACTACGGGAAACGAATGTTGCCCTGGGATTCAAACTGGGATAGCCAGTCCGTTAGTACACGCTGGATTTTTTTATTTCGGACAATTTTTTCAAAGGCTGGCCGTGCTTCCTTCCAGTTTGCACCCGCCAGAGGATGGTTACCCAGTCGAAACAGTTTTTGCAACTCCGCTTCATCGGGCATTTGAATTTTGTCGATCATGTACTGAAGCTGTATGCGGCAAAGCTGCATGTTCGAAAACCAGTATTCCAAATCAGTTTGTGAAGTACCGCTCTGTTGAAGAATTTTTTTGACCTCATTTGCCCCGCCCGCCATTTTCGAAAAATGTGTCATCCATCGGTTTCGTCTGGTGGCGTCGACTTTTTCGCCCACCTGCGTTGCCACATGGGCCAGCAGTCGGATGGTCACACCGAGTCGTCTGGCATTAAACTGAATCGCGTTATCAACTGGCTGCTCCGACCACTTTGCCCCATGATATGTGACGAGAAGAATTCGCGCCAGAAGCGCCACGTCACTGTTCAAAATCAGAGCTGAGGAGGACTCATCGGCCGAGTTGAAACTGATAACAGATGCCAGACCATCGACTGGAACCTCAGGCTCAGACGCATTTGCGGTTTTTGGAAAAGCGGCTTGCAGCATCAGGACGCAGCTGATTGCCGTGGCTGAGATACCGCAGACAGGGTGCTTACTCTTCAATATTGAAATTGCCTTTTTCATTGCAAAGAAATTCCAGAAAAGTGGCTGCAATGGGGAGTGCCTTTGACGGGACAAGATCCACCAACTCGTGGGCCTTGCGACGCAGGTTGGTTCCGAAGTTTCGAGACTGGCTGGCAGAGTAACGGTTGCGCCTGACGGTTTCGAATTTCCGGGTGGACGCGCCTTCCTGCCAGGGCGCCGCATTGCTGGCAACGATGTTTTTCGCCTTAAGCCATTCTGCAATATGCGCCTGAAGTTTCTCGGAGCGCTTGGCAAACCAGACCTCGCGCTTTTCCGGATCCTGAACCAGAACATCCTTGAAACGGCGAAATGCACCTTTGCCATCGACAGCGATGTTCAACTTGTCTTTCAACGGACAGTCTTCCATTTCTTCGATGTATTCCTCCATCCATCGATACTGCTCTCGGGATGAAATGGGTTCAATGTAAACATAGGCCGGATCTGCCTCCACGTCCTGCAGCCGACGTTCCGCATTGTCTGTTCCGTTGAAAATACGAATTACATCGCCGCTGCTTTTATTTAAAAAGCTGTGCAGTTCCGGAGAGTTGTTTTCGAGTGCCCCTTCGAGCTCAGCCCAGTCGATGGCCACCAGGGTGGCACCTGGCGGAATTGCAGCGGGATCGATTTCGATGTCATCGTGTCCCCAGTCGAGCGCGTCGTCGCTGGTTACGGGATGGGTCTCCTTTTCGGCCGTGTCGAGTTCCGAGGTATTGGAAACCATGTTGTCATCGCTTTCCTTAATATATGATTGCTCGCTCATTGTCTTCTCCTGCTGATTAGTGCACAAGCATTCCATCCATATTAAATCAACCGTTTCGCCGCCCCGCAAACCGGTTGCCAGATGGAAATTGATGGATTTTTTATAATTCCGATAAAAACTATAGACCAATTTGGAGAAAAAAAGCAATTTGGCAACTGAAAATCTCTCGATTTGCTATTTGTCCAGAAACTAATATTCACAATGCGATTTTTTTGGATTTTGAATACATTGGGTTGATGCCGCCATTTGACGGCTTTGGCAATCACTGCGTCAACTTGTATCCCTGTCCGTAAACAGTGAGGATGTGCCGCGGTTTTGCGGGATTTTTTTCGAGGACGCGTCTGAGTTTTAGGATGAAGTTATCGATGGTGCGGTTGGTGGGGTTGGCGTCGATACCCCATACGGCATCGAGAATTTCATCTCTGGACACCGGCTCTCCCCGGCGCTCGTCGAGCAATTGAAGTATTGCGGTGGCATAGAATCCGAGGTCTGTCTGTTTGTTTCCAACGGATGCCGTATATGAGTCGACGTTAATAACTGCGTCACCCACATGAATCAGTCTGGAGGGGTTTTTTTCCCGGTCGGGCGCAATTCTCCGAAAGATTGCCCTGACTCTCGCCAGCAGTTCCCCGATGGAAAACGGCTTGGTGACATAGTCATCTGCCCCGGCTTCCAGCCCCCGAATAATGTCGTTTTCCTGAGAGCGAGCCGAAAGGATGAGTATGGGTGTAACAGTATCTCTTCGGCGAATTGCCTCGCATACATTGTACCCATTCATTCCGGGAAGCATGAGGTCGAGAATAATGAGGTTGGGGTGGAGCTCCGCTGCGAGGTCGACCCCTTTTTCGCCGGTTTGTGCGCAATGAACACGGTAGCCTTCGAATTCAAATGCATCGGTCAGACCGAGGATGAGATCGGTTTCATCTTCAATAATCAGAATAGTTTTCGCGTCCTGCATCATTGCCGAAGAGCTTAGCAGATTTCGAAAATAACGTAAACTGAATGCAGCATGACACTCCTCCCGGCATGGCAACTATGGTTGTCTGGGTTCAGCCGCACAAACACTCGCCATATCCCGAACCAGCCGGGCCGGAAGTACAAATGTGATATCAAGCCCGTCACGGGCTGCCACGATTCCGTCCTGTTCCGGGACGATGTCCCCGAATTTTAGAATTGCCGGCGATTCATTTTCTTTGCTGCTAAAGCGGATCTCCGCCGAAACGTTTGAAATATCCTCAGAGAATGCGTGAGACTGGATGGCTTTGACCGCCCCAAAATCAATGAGGATACGTTCCATGGCATCGCTGTTTAGGGCACAGTCGCTGGAAAGCCATATGCCGTTTTGCTTTTGGGCTTTGAAATTCAGATTTTCATTTCGAAAGGATATTTCCGTGATCATATCAGACTCAATGGCGAGGAGGTTTCGCGACGCGAGCGGACGTGCCAGAAATCCGGTCAAGTCATCGTCCACTGTAAAAACGAGATTGGGCTGGCTGGCAACCCTCGCGAACCGTGAGCCTGCGTTTGATACTTCACCGATTTCGATTGTGGCTTTTCCGGTTTGGGTGTTGTCCTGGGTTTTCCCTTCCTGAGTGTGCCGGGTAAAGGACACTGTGACTGTTGCAAACAGGTTGTCTTTTTTAAATGGGTTTTCTGTCACCCGTGGATAGCCGGTCACCGGCGTTTCGCAGGCCAATGTCAGCAGCTTTTTCACGCTGGCGGCATCGCTCCCTGCGGCAATCGGGGTAACAATCAGCCATTCATCATTATTTTTTTTCAGGGTCTGGCGGACCCCGCCTGATGCGATGTCGATGGCCGTCGCGTCATCCGGTTGACACTGCGTTACCACCTTTTGCCGGAAACGGAAGGGATATGGCTCCAGCAGGTCGATGACCTTCTTCGGCAGGGGGAGCCAGCCTTCGGCGTTGCCACGTTTTAATAGCACACCATTGGGCGTTGTTGGGTCGGTAAAAAACAGCAGTGTCAGAATTTGAGAGTCAACGGTTTCCAGTTCGGCGCTTAAAAGGGGGATTTCCGTATGGGCCGGCAACGCGGCAGCCTTGTCGGTGTCGGGACTTTCGGCCATATTTCTTTTGCTGTCTGGTGCGAATAGAATGTCTGTGGCGCGAACCTGCTTCAGCTCGTCAAAGAGTTCAGAAAACGCTGTCTGGCTGGTCTCCTCTGTTTTGAGCCCCGAAACGTGCCACAGTCCCTCATCTATTGTCAGTTCCATTTTTTCTTCACCTTTGGTGATTCGAATGAGAGCAATGTCTTGCGGAGAAACGGGAAGTAGTCGCTTTTCGAAATATCGGGACACCGGGCGGGTCAACAGGGACTGGAAATGCGCGGACACGCAATGAATTGCCGGTTGTCCCTTTATACGAACGTACACGCTGTTTTCATCACAGGGGGCACCCAGTTCGATTGTTATCTGCCGGCTATCGGATGACGTCAGCGAGAGTGACGGCGGCGCAGTGGTGAAGCCGTACTTTTGTGATTCCCTGGGGGTGTCAGCCACAAACTGGCTAATCTCAAGACCGGCAGCAGCGGCAGCAAGCTGTTTTAGCTCCGATGCGGCGCCAGGAACCTTTCTGCCGGCGTGGCTGACCTGCCAGTCGCCTGTATCTGCATTTCGGTAAGCTTCCCAGTCTCGAGAATCGCTGTGCACCGCCAGTTTCTCAATCTCGGCGGTGTCAAGGTTGAGTAGATGCCTGTCTCTGAGATCATTGAGCCCCTTGTTCATCGCGGAAAGGAAATCAGTGCTTACGACGTAAAACCGGTCCTTATCGGAATCAACCGATATGTATACCCCGTCGCCGTCGGGTGTATCCGCGCCAATGGCAAACGAGACGCTGTTTTCTCCGAACCCGGCGGTCCCTTTGATACGCGGGGTGTTCAGACCAAATCGTTTGTCGTGCAGGTTATCTTCGACCACTCGACTGTAGATCAGAAAATCCATGGCGGAAACCAGCGACTGAACCTCCGTGTCATCTGCCACGAAGGATTTTGGGGCGGTAATGTGCCATACGGCCTCTGTGCCGGGTGACGCTTTCGTTGCTTTGAGGGTTAGCTTGCCTTTAGGGGTTTCAAGCGCGATGGTATCAATCTGATCCGCCCGCAGAGTGCCAAAGACGTTTTCGGCGCGGGACTTTTTTTCATCGGTGGACATGAACCGTCCATCCACAAAATATATGTAGATGAAAAGTAAAAGGGAAACAGAAAGTATAATGACAACCGTTTTGTTTTTCATCATTTCCTCCTGCGGTGAATCACGATAATGCCAATGACTGCAATGAGCAGAAATTCGGCGAGCAGCGTGGTTAGAATATTCGCAAAGTCACTCTCCGTGAGAAGTAGCTGCACTTGCTCCGGATCCTTGGCGCCGATGGAGATTAATTCTTTTTTGGCAGTCAGCCAGCCCACGGCGGACGACCAGAAGTCCTGGTTGAAAAGACCAGCGTTGATGAATAGTTCTTCGCTTAAAAAGTCGCTGTCCCCCACCACAATCAGTCGCCCAGATTCCTTTCCGTCCCTGGTGCCTTTTATGGCCGCCATGGCAATGGTGAGCGGTCCGTCGGTGTCATAATCGTCCTGCTCGGGGACCATATTTCCGCCCTGGATGGATGCCAAATCGGTTTCTCCCCAGCTGACCGGCGATGTGGTGGCAAGGATGTCGGATATGGTGTCTTTTTGCTCCAGCTGTTTCATTGAACGCGCAATCGAAAACACCACGGGCGATGGTCCGCCTGCATTTTTTGCCAGATGTCTGACGGCGTCATGGGTGTAGAATCGGTCCGCCATGAAGGTGACCGGCGTTTCAGTTACCAACCGGCGCGGTTCAGTCTCAAGAACAAAATCGTTGCGAAGCTCAATGCCCGCATTGGCCGTTAAAGACTCCAGACCCGACGGCAGAAATTTGTCCTTTTCAAAAATTGGATCGATGAGGAGCATCAGCCTGCCGCCACGGGTAAACCAGGATTCAAGCAATTCCGCTTCGGTTTGCAGGAACGTTTTTTTGGGACCGGCAACGACCACCAGATTGCATTCTTCCGGAATCGCGTCCTCGCTGACATTAATGGTCTGAGAGAGAAAACCGTCCAGCGTCAGTTCCTTGCGAATATGTCGCAGGGAATCCCGGTCGCTGCTGTCGTATTGCCATTCGCCGTGACCCTGCGTGAAACAGACCATTTGCTTATTGTCATTCGTCACGTCAATGAGTGCCGCGGTCAATTCACTTTCAGCCCGAAATCGCACTTTGGGGGTTTCGCCCGCCATTTCCATGTTGTCATCGAAATCCTGAAACGCACTTGATGGTAGAAACTTCACGTTTTCGCCGCTCACCACGAAAACACCGGCTTCAATACCAGCCTCGCCCATTTCGTTGATTTTCATTTTGCCATACTTGCTTTGGATGAGCTGAAACTGCTCCGGATCCTGATCCGGATCCAACACTTCGGCATGAATGTGCCGACTCAAATCGCCATATCCCGCAAGGATTTCTTCGAGATGGCTAAAAAGCGGGTCGGCTTTGCTCCAGAGCACGTAGAACGTGACATCTTTGGTTATGCTGCCAGTGATGGCCTTTGTTTTAGCTGACAACGTGTAGATTTTTGAGGACGTCCAATCCAGCCGACGATAGTGTCGCGCTCCCAGGTAATTGACCATTACAGTTATGGCCACAAGTCCAATGGTGGAGATGAGTACATTAAGGGAAATTTGAAACTTGCGGGTGTTCATCCGTTCCACCTCCTGCTGCTGAGCATCTGAACTGATGCGAAAATGGCGAGCACGGCAACAGACCCATAATAGACAAGACGCCTGGTGTCCACGATGCCTTTGGCGAAGTCCTCCATATGGCCCATCAGGTCGATATACTCAAAAAATGACTGGGCCGCGAGGCCGTCGACCCAGCGAAACAGTCCGCCCAAAAAGAGGGCCATCATGACAGCAAAGGTCACCAGGGCTGCCACTATCTGATTTCGCGTTGCAACCGAGCAGAGGATACCCACCGCGGTGAGCATGACGCCAATGCCAAAGGTGCCTACGTATCCGGACAGCACGGGGCCAACGTCGATGCTGGCATAGCGCATTAGAATAATGGGATACAAAAGGGTGGGGACCCACATGATTGTGTAGAACGCCAGACAACTGAGGTACTTGGCCAGCACAATGCGCGTTTCGCTGATGGGGGCGGTAATCAGTGTTTCAAGGGTGCCGGAATGTTTTTCCTCCGCGAAGGAACGCATGGTGATTAGCGGGGTGAGAATGAGCACCACCAGCCAGAACAGAACCCACGAAAAAAGCATCTCCATGGGGGCGCCCGGGGCGGGGCCGGACTGAGAGAGAAACAGGATGATTAAATAAAACATCACCGAATTGAGCAACGCGCCCGCGCCAATCACTACGTAGGCGACCGGAGAATAAAAGAATGCGGCGAACTCCCGACGAATTTGCCAGAACATGTTCATTTGGATGCCTCCCTGTTTTGCGTTTCCGCGGGTGCTTCCTCGGTCGCGGCGCTGACGTTCGTGCTGTCGACGGTTGTGGCCGCCGACGTCTCGGATTCCTGCGTGATAATTTCGACAAAAATTTCTTCCAGACTCTGTGTGTGCATCTGCATGGCGATTAGTTTGAGGCCCCCGGCCACTGCCGCATCAAAAATGGCTTCTCTAATATCTGTCACTGCGGACGGGGTGCTATTCGGATCGTCCGCGGGGGAGGCCTGAACGATTCTGAAGGCACCGGGCGCGTCTTTGACCTGCACTTCCTTTACGCCGTCCAGCGCCTCGAAAACCTTTTGGGCGACATTTTTGGGGTCGATGACTTCAACATCAATCGCTGCGGATTTCTGATTGAGCCGCGTCCTTAATTCCGCGGGTTTTCCCTGTCCCACCAGCCGACCTTTGTTGATAATAATCACTCGGGAACAGACCGCTTCGACCTCGGGGAGAATGTGGCTGGACAGAATAACAGTCCTTTCCTTTCCCAGTTCCTTGATCAGTTCGCGCACATCGCGAATCTGATTGGGGTCGAGTCCAACGGTGGGTTCATCGAGAATGAGAATTTTGGGATCTGCCAGCAATGCATCTGCCAGGCCGGTGCGTTGCCTGTATCCCTTGGAGAGTTGGCCAATGATGCGATCCTGGACTGACTCCAGATGACAGCGCGAAATCACTTTTTCGATGGCTGTCGCGCGATTCTTTTTGGGTACCCCTTTTAGGCCGGCTCTGTACGTCAGATATTCCCGGACGCGCAGTTCCGGATACAGCGGCACGTTTTCGGGGAGATAGCCGATAACGGACTTTACCCCCTCCGGGTCCTCGAATACGTCCTTGCCATCAATGGAGACCCGACCGGATGACGCGGCATGGGAACAGGTAAGTACTTTTAATGTCGTGCTTTTTCCCGCGCCGTTGGGCCCCAGAAAACCAATTATTTCGTGTTCTCCAACCTCGAAAGAAATATCATCCACCGCGATGGTTGCGGCGTAGCTTTTCCTCAGATGTTCTACTTTTATCAACGGCAGTTCCTCCCGTATGTCGAAAAATTGTGTCCCCCAAGTTTTCGATGCATTAAAACGGTCTTAAAAGAAGTTGCGCACAAAGTGAAGTAATGCGTCATTTGATTTTGTTGTAACGCCCGATGAACTGACCGTCTTTAACAGTCGGGTATCGAGCCGTATTCCCGCGAAATACGGTGTCCAATAATTTATTTTGGAAATTGGAATGAATGGAATTGATAGTTGAATGACAGTTGATGCCGTTGACATTTAAATGTTGACATGGGACAATTTTAGACGTCCATCTTTGTTCCTGGCAAAGGCAGCGATGGGGGCGGTGATGCGCATGAGCGGCGAACTGGCGAACTAAAATTGGGTGAGCCGATTAACACATGAAAGCACACCAGACTTCAATGAGAGAGTAATTAAACTTAACCATGATTTTTTCAACAAAAGGATGTGCCAAATGAAGCGAACAGACAAACTTTGTTCTTATCTGTACCTTTTTGCACTGGCCGGGCTGCTGGCAGTGGCCGGATGCGGAACCGCAGATCAGGGACCGATTGGTCCTTCGTCGGGGGACAGTGACTCGGACACAGATTCGGATAGCGACTCCGACACAGATTCGGACAGCGACTCCGACTCAGATTCCGACACAGATTCGGACAGCGATTCTGACACGGATTCGGACACGGATTCGGACAGTGATTCGGATACGGATTCAGACACGGACAGCGATACGGACAGTGATTCCGATGGCGATATCGAAGGGGCCTATGAAGTCCTCGAAGGCGGATACTGGAGTTCCGGACCGGTGCACGGATATGCATGGACGGCTGCTGTGCCCGAAGGTGAAACCACTATTTCGCCCGCGGATTATGAAGACCTGGCAGCTGGCGAGGATTTGTGCGCCTCCGGGGTGGTTGCCCCCCAGGAAGATTACGGCGGTGTGGGCCTTCTTGGCATGAATGTGAATCAGGAAATGGGCGAGGATCCGCCCATCGGGGAATTCGTGCCCTCGGGTGATGGTATTTATGTGGACATCACCAATCCTGGCTTGTCAACGGTACGTGTTCAGATTCAGGGACCCAATGGCGAGGATGATCCGGACGATCGCTGGTGTGCGGCCATTAGCGCCACCGGTGGGGAACTGATATCCTGGGATACGTTCAACACGGAATGCTGGGACGACGGTGGCAATACCTATAATTTCGAGCCCATTACGGCGATTATCATGCTGGTGCCGGGACACAATACAAAGGAAGTACCTTACGATTTGTGCGTTCATGACGTGAGAGTGGACGGTTCCGGCGGCGAAGTGGACACAGACGAAGACACGGACGCGATTAAGTACGGCGGGTTTGGAACCCTTACCAACAGTGAATCCAACGACAAAGTGACCCGCAATGGAGATTACTATTGCGTTCAGGGCAACACCTGGGGCGACGGTGGTGCGATTCAGACAATCGTGTACGAGGGCACAACGTTTGAAATTACAGAGCAAACGGGAAATAATGCGGGAGAGGCTGCGCCTGTATCCTATCCGTCCACATTCATCGGTTCCAACTATGGTCGGGATCCTGAGGGCGACAACCTGCCGATCAAAGTGAGCGAAATCGAAAGTGTAATGACCGGCTGGTGGTGGGAAGACGGCGGCGCAAGCGGCGAATATAATGCGTCATACGACGTTTGGTTCAGTTCCGCCAGCAATCCCAACGGTGACCCTGAAGGCCCATCCGGTGGCTTTTTGATGGTATGGCTCCACGATCCGGACGGCGCACAGCCGCGCGGCCGCACAATTGCCTCCGGCGTCAAAGTCAGCGGCGTGGATGGCAGCTGGGATGTGTGGACAGATGGTGAGTGCATCAGCTATGTCTCCACCTCCAGACTGTACTCCATGGAATTTGATTTGAACAATTTCATCAAGGATGCCACAGATGTCAATACAGGCACGATCTCCAGTGACATGTATCTGACCAACGTTTTTGCCGGCTTTGAGATCTGGAGTGGTGGCGTGGGCCTGAAGACCACAGACTTCTATGCGGAAGTGAAATAGCATAATTTTCACTCCCGAATCTGCTTTCCCATTGATTCCACGTCGTGAAGCGATTTGAACCTTCCGGTTTTTGTTCAGATAAGATGTTTAAAGAAAATTGTGAGTTTGAACTTTGACATATTGAATATGCCTGTATAATTGGAACAATATTAAAAACAAACAAAAGGAGCAGATTATGTCATTGATCACAGGCGTTGGATTCAGCACTCATCGAAACCCACGGCAGGCAGGCATGGAAGCGGCGAAGCAGGCTCTTGAAAAAGCAGGTATCGAAGAAGCCGATTTTGTCTTTTTGTTTGCCACAGTGGGGTACAAACAGGAATCACTGCTCGCTTCGGTTCGGGAGGCCACCGGGAATGCGCCCCTTAGCGGCTGTTCCGGCGAAGGTGTGATTATTAACGGCGAAGTGCATGAAACCAATTTCGGCGTGGTGGTCTCAGTTGTGAAATCCGATGAAATAACGTTTTCAAATGCCCACGCGGTGGGAATGAGCAAGGACGCAGATGCCATGGGGCGTGAAATTGCGGATGCGCTCAAACACCATGAGGCGGATGATGCCCTGACATTGATCGGGTTTGCAGACGGATTGACTTTGAACTTCGATGCGATGCTCCGCGGTGTGATGTACAGGTGTGAGTCGGTGAATGCAATTCCGTTTGTCGGTGGCACTGCGAGCGACGACTGGAGTTTCTCTGCCACCTATCAGTATTGCAATGATACGGTGTTTCAGGATGGGGCGGTGGTGACACTGGTACGCGGTGAAGCCGAAATTTACAATGGTTCGCGTCACGGCTGTGTCCCCATTGGAGATGAGCGAACCGTCACCAAAGCGGAAGCCAATCGAATTCTCGAGATTGACAACCGACCCGCACTCGAAGTGATCGATGAGTATCTGACAGTTGAGGAAAAACAGGGTGAGTGGAGCACCACAAATGTATATCTGGCAATTGGCGTGAAGGCCCCTGAGTACATGAACAAATACGACGATTACCTGATTCGCTTTATGCCCATGCGCGACAATGATGCGGTGTATGTGCCGACCGAGATTCAGCCCGGTACAAAATTTTACATGACGCGCAGAGACCACGATAAGATTGCCAGCGGCAATCAGCGCCTTGCCGAAGAGATTCACGAAGGGTTGAAGGGACGGGTGCCGCGTTTTATGTTGCAGATTGAATGCATTGGTCGCGGCAAGGTGATTTTTGAGGATTCCGAGAAGCAGAAGCTCCTTAAGAACATGCAGGAAGCGGTTTCCAAAGAGGCCAATTGGTTTGGGTTGTATACCTATGGCGAATTTGGACCCGTTGGCGGCGTTAACAGTTTTCACAACTATAGTCTCATCCTCACCGCCATTGTGTGATTTCGCCCCCATATGCCGTTGTTTTGAATAGTCGAAAGAGTTGACCGCGATGGAAAAATTCACATTGAAAACCAATATTCGGGAAGATGGAGACGACGTTGCGGACAAAGATGCCGACGCCCTGAGGAACGAAAATCAGAATCTTCGCAATCAGGTGCGATTGCTGATGGCTGCAGAATCCAAGTTGTATACCTTGCAGGAGCATTTAAACAACCAGCAGCAAATATATGCGAGACTTGCGGACATTGGACGGCAACTCAATACCCTGCTCAAGATCGATGAAATATGTAAAATTCTGGTGCAGTTTGTGGTGTATGAATTCAATTTTGAGCGTTGCGCAATTCTGCTGCATGGAAAATCCGGTCCGTCCGGTGTTCTATTGGTAAATGCGCATGAGGGATATTACGAGAATGATGAAATCGCAGCCATTGAAACCGCAAAATTGCAGTCAGATAGTCCCGCATTGAAGGAATTTGGTGAAGATGGCCGCCATTTGTGTGTCAATAGCGAACATGAATGCGCGCATGGCTGTGAGACGTGCAACATAAAGCAACTGTACCTGGTGGACGAATTCTATCTTTTTCCACTGATGCGAAAAGAAGAAGGCATTGCCGGATGCATACTGGTTGGGAATTCAAAGCAGCAGGCGCGGTATCAGACACGGGTTGCGCCTGACGGCGATATGATGGTGCCGCTGACGAACCTTGTTCGGCAGGCCAGCATTACCCTGGCAAATGTGAATTCCTACAATGCACTTGAAGAGGAACGGGCCAGACTGGACATTGCAGTGGCAGAGCGAACCCAGGAGCTGTCCACTGCGCTGGATGCCGCCAATGAGGCTGTGCGGTTAAAGGGCGAATTTCTTGCAAAAGTCTCTCATGAGTTGAGGACGCCCCTGAATTCCATAGTCAATGTGCCCAAGGCACTGGCTGCGGATTATCGGTTGATTGATGTATATGTCTGCCAGAATTGCAGCGCGGAGTTTCAATCCGATGACGACGAGTCGGCGACACCTTGTCCGGAGTGTGGTGGTTCCTTGTCGATGGAACAGGTGACAGTGTGCGAGGGAGATGCCAGTGAGCATTTGCGTTTTCTGAACCTGGTGCAACAGCAGGGCACTCATTTGCTGCATCTGGTGGAGGATGTTTTGAATTTCTCCCGGGTCGAAAGTGGAAAAGTAAAACTGGATTACCAACCCATCAGTGTTCATCACTTATTGCACGAAGTGGAGCAGACCATTTTGCTTTCCATTGGTAACACCGCCAGATGCATTCGATACAGCAAACCGGATGTCGAAGTTCAGATGTTTGGAGATGAAACGCGCCTTAAGCAGGTGCTGATTAATCTGATAAACAATGCTGTCAAGTTCACTTCCCATGGTGGTTCCATTGACGTGTGCGCAAGTGTTGCCGGCAGTGAGATAAACCCTCTTGTACATTTTGAGGTGGCAGATAACGGCATTGGCATTCCTTCGGAACAGCTTGATGTTATTTTTGAAAGTTTTAGGCAGGTGGATGGCTCCAGCACCCGCATTTACGGCGGAACTGGATTGGGACTGTCCATCGCCAAACAACTGGTGGAACTGCACGGTGGAGGGATTTCCGTTAAGAGTGAAATTGGTAAAGGCAGTGTGTTTTTATTCGATATTCCGATGAATCCGGCACAGACGTTTCCCTCCCCGTTGCCTGCGCCAACTGAAAAATCTCCCGAGGGGGGTGATGCATAATACCGCTCCTTTGTGTTCCTTTGCGCTGCATGGGAATTTTATTGCAACAGGGGGATATTTGTCAGAGAATCAGGAACATGTCTGGAGGCGGATTACTGTTGTGAAAGGAAAAATGTATGTTGCGGAAATTTGACCGGTCAACGAGTCGGGCCACAAAAGCTGAAACTGAGTTTAAAAAAATTTTGTATGTTGAAGATGAAGATGCCAATTGGAATGTGGCGGAACTGCATTTGCGCGACAAATATGAGATAAAACGTGCCAAAAACGCCACAGAGGCGTTTGCCTTGCTGGGCGAAGAGCGGTTCAACCTCATTCTGCTGGATATTCAGTTGGCCGGGTCTACGCACGATGGCATAGAAATTTGCAGGATTTTAAAGCAGCATCCGCTTCAGAAAATCCCGGCTGCGGCGCGTTCACTTCAGTGCCAGAGTGTGCCGATTGTGTTTGTTACCGCTTTTTCCGAAAGATATTCAAAGGAATATCTATTGGAAATTGGGGGAGACGACATGATTACCAAGCCGGTGGATTTCACCCGATTGACGCTTGTGTCATCCCGATTGATTATTCGCAGCATCCAACGCGCAAGCCGCGGCGACTAACCCGAAAATCGGTATTTACTGCGTCAGTGGATGGGGTGTTTAAGCGGCATCCAGGTCGAGTTTGCGGCGGATTTTCTTTAAGGCCTGTTCCTGGATTTGACGAATGCGTTCCCGGGAAAGATTGTAATGATTGCCAATCTCCTTTAGCGTCATTTCCTCACCGTCGTTATCGAGACCATATCGCCATCTAACGATGGTGCGTTCGATTGGGCTTAGAATTTCCAGGACGGAATGCATGTTCTCTTCCCATGCCGACAGCATCGCGCTCTCAAACGGGTTTTTAATTGTTTCATCTGCCAGCAGATCGATATATTTTCGATTGTCCGCCGATGATATTTCCTTGTCCAGCGAGGCGATAAGCGCCAGTTTGTGTTTCTGAACCTTTTTCAGTTTTCTGGAATTAATCCCGGTCTCTTCGACCAGTTCTTCTTCGGTGGGGGTTCTGCCGAGGCGCAACGTTATGGCATCCACTGCCCGTCCCAATCGCTGCTGCGCGTCCAGGGCGTGGACCGGTACGCGGACGGCCTGACCTTTGTCTGCCAGTGCGCGGCCGATGGCGTGGCGAATCCACCATGAGGCATATGTGTTAAAGCGGAATCCCCGTTTATAATCAAATCGTTCCACGGCCTTGATTAGACCCAGATTGCCTTCCTGAACCAAGTCAATCAGCGGCATTTGACCTTTGTCGTATCGGCGTGCAATGGAAACGACCAGCCGAAGGTTTGCCCGGATAAACGCGTGTTTGGTCATTCGGATTTGAGTGGCCAGATGCTCGGTTTCCTGGGCCAGTTTTTGCCATTTTTTGTCTTTCTGGGTCTCAGGATTTCGCAGGGTTGCGTGAACCACACGATGCGCCGCCTGGATAAAGTCGCGTTTCAGGTCCTGTTCATGAAGTCTGGGCGCAATTTCCGCCACGAGATTGCTGTACCGCTTCAGCTGGTTGCTGCTTGGCTTTTTGGCATTCAGACGGAGAGCGCATTTTTTCAGTTTGTCCAATCCTTCCACGGTCTGTTCGGGTTCGAAACATGATTCCACATCCTCAATCATCTGTGGGACGAGTTCGTATTCTCTAAACGTGATGCACCAGCGCCGAATCTCCAGCTCCGCCAGCTTTTTCGCTTCGTCGATTTCTTCATCACAGGTGAGCATTTTGTGCGACGCGAGCTCCGAAAAGTATTTGCTGAGTGTTGGGTCGTGTCTGGAATTCGACCATGTGGTGGTTTTCGGCTTCTCGTCCCCGAAGTTTGAATCTGTGAAATTTTTGGGTTTTCGTCCTCTTTTTGCTTTTTCAGTCATAGAGTTTCTACCTCGCCGGGAGCCGTCGCTCCCCGTTTTACAGTTCAACCGGGAGATTGAATTGCTATCAATCTGAAACATCAGGACGCTTTGGAGATTTGTGCCCGCTCCGCTTGCGTCTCCCCCTTGGTTCTTGTGTAAGCGGCCAGGTCTAAAAATACTTTAGGCTCAAAATGCATTTTTTTTTTGGTTTTGGCTGGCATAAAGGTGATAATGTGTCATAAATAATTGAAATTACTATATGTTCCTGTCAAAAAAAAAAATAACCTATACGCCCCCAAATGGTCGCCAGGACCTGCGCAGACTGCTTTTGCTGCTGCAGCCACAGCTGGGGTTTATGCTCCTTGCCGCGTTTTTTATGGCCATTACCGCAGTGGCCAATGCCGGGTATGCATATCTCGTGGGTCCTGTTCTTAAATCGTTGTTTCTGTCCACCGAGAGTGCGGTTCCGGTCACCATAAACGGGGCCGAAGTGTCGTGGCTGTCGCAGTTGACCCAGTTTCTGAGCCAGTCGACGCCGTTCTTTCTTGGGGGCGTCCTCATCGCCGCGTCCGTGGTGAAAGGCGTGGCGTTTCTCGCCCAGCGCCTTCTGGTAATACGGGCAGGACAGCGGGTTCTTTATATGTTGAGACAACAGCTTTATGACGGCGTGCTCACAATGAATCCGTTGCAGCGTGACAAAGACGCGTCAGGCAATCTTATCAGCCGGTTTACAGTGGATTCCCATGTGGTGGAGCAGGCGGTGACCAGTGGCATGATGGCGTTTGTCAGTAATATACTTCAGTCCCTGGCACTGGTGGGCCTGGCGGTGAGTCTGTCGCCGGTTTTGAGTCTTCTGGGCCTGATTGCATTCCCGCCGATTGCGTTGGTGATTTCGAAGCTTGGCCGATTGCTCAGAAAGCGTCAGGGACAGTTTTACGATGCGTATCATGCTGTCAGTCAACAGGTGGACGAGAGCGTGCGCGGTTTGGGGGTCCTTCAGTCATTCAATGCGGAGAAATTTGCGCGCAAACGGTTTGACAGGCCCAGCCGGATTCTGATGAACGCCGCCACAGCCGCCTATACAGTTCCGGCTATTTCCTCCCCGCTAAACGAGATTCTCGGTGCGACGGCCCTTGGTGTGACGTTGTGGTACGCCCAGGTGCAGATATCCGCAGGCAGTCTGTCTCCAGAGGCGTTTATCTCATTTTTCACTGCACTGTTTCTGCTGTATCGGCCGATAAAGGGACTCGGCAGTGCAGTCCATGCGCTGCAGAGCGGTCTTGCGGCGATGGATAAACTGTCTGCGATGCTATCGCCAGTGCGACGTTTTGTGCCGCGCCATGCCGATGGTGATGGTGCGATGCTGACCGAAGTAACGGTTGGATACCGCAAAGACATGCCAGTGCTGAAGGCATTGTCGATGGTGGTTCAAAAAGGTGACACCGTTGCGATAGTGGGTGAGTCCGGGAGCGGAAAGAGTACGCTGATGAATGTGCTTTGTGGGTATCTCGAGCCGGACTCGGGCACTGTAAAAGGCCACTGGCCGGTGGCACTTGTGCCACAGATACCGTTTCTGTTTGATGACACGATTTACATGAATGTGTCGTTGGGCAATCCGGAGATTTCGACAGAGACAGTGGCATGGGCGTGTCGTCAGGCCGGGGTGATGGCCATTGCGGAGAAATTTGACGCAGGCCTGCAGTATTCGGTGGGACAAAATGGCGAGAATCTTTCGGCCGGTGAGAGACAGCGGGTGTGCCTGGCCCGTGCGCTGGCAAGCGGTCGGGACTTGTTGCTGCTGGATGAAATCACAGCATCGCTGGATGGACGAAATGAGGATATTATCATTGAAAGCCTGTCAGGACTTGGGGATAAAACCGTAATCGCAGTAACTCATCGGGCGAAAACAGCGTTGTGGGCAAAGCGGACGCTGGTGCTCGATGACGGAAAAATCGTGGAACAGGGTCCATTTAAAGACCTTTTAAAAAAGTCGAGAGTTGTTCGGCGGCTGTTTGCACAGGAAGTGTGTGATGACGAAATATAGGTACTGGTTATCTGACTCATGTATGAGGCTGGTTTACGTACTGACAATCATTGGCGCAGTGACAACGCTACTGGTGGACGGTCCGGGATGGGCGCAGGATGTGGCGACGTCCAGGGGCGGCGTTTCAGTGACGTTGGCCTTCGGTAAACTGATGGTTAAGCGGGACGGACGCGTACTGCAGGAAGTGGCCATGGACGACCAGAATGATGCCGAGACGGTGACCCTCGCGGAGAATGCGCGTGGTGAGATCGTTTTTTCCGTGCTGACTGCGGGGCCGTCGCCACGGCGGGGGGTGGGGGTTGTGAAGGGTGAATCGGTAACGATTGTGTGGGATGCACCCCTCACGTACATTGGAGATCCGGGTGAGGAAACGGCGACGGACGTGCGATTGCTGGACCTTGATGGCGACCGGAAACCTGAAATTGTAAAGGGGACACTGTATGTGCCGACGCGGTTATGCGGCGAGACGGCGCCACCTCTGCTCTTTCGCGAAAAGTGGGATTACAAAAAGAAAAAATTTGTACAGGCGTCGGGGCCAAGGTTGCCAATGCCGGATACCACACTTGCCCCCTCAGCCGACTTTGTATCGCAGACGCTTTTGGGGTTGAGATTTCTGGTCCCGACGGGCGTGTCATCCGCAGCGGGAGATGACCGCAATCCGCTCCTGACCACTCCGCCATTCGCGCTTACCGATGGCCAGCCTGAAACCGGTTGGACCACAGATGCCGACAGAGTCGACGGCGAGTTCGCATCTTTTTTGACCCTGGCCGACTGGAAAATAAATGCCGTCGGTGTCAATGTGGCGTCCTCGCAGCGGGATGCCCAAAAAGGTGAACGGTTTGCGATTCCGTCCACATTGGTGGTGTCGTTTGAAAATGTGGCCTATCGACTGGCGATCCCACAAACAGATGGAATGCACTGGTTTGAGCTGCCGCAGCCGGTATCGAGTAACTGTCTCTCAGTGATTATCGGAAACACCGGTTCCAAGGCAAAAGCCCCCGTTTCCCTTTTTGAATTGCAGGTGCAGACCGAAATGCATCAGCCCGGCGGCCTTAAAAAGCTGGCTGCGCTGCTTGACGATGACGACGAAGGGGAGCGGACCCTGAATATTCTGCGCTCGGTGGGTGTGTCTGCATTTGACGCCATTAGAGCCCACTGGAAATCCTTTGGTCCGGCGGGCAAGCGAAGAGCCGTCCGTTTGATTTCTGAAATCGCTCCTGAAAAAGGAGCGCATTTGCTGGTTTCGTATGGCGTAACGGATGGGCGTTACGTGCATGCGGAACTGATGCAGGGATTGGTTCGATCCGGTGGCGCCGGCGAAACGGCCCTTGAAAAATATTTGTCTGATAAGAGCGTTCAGAAGTATCGCGCTGCGCTCAAACTGCTGGTTGAACTCGGGTCGGAAGCGGCATTTGACAGGCTGCTTTCAGCGTGGCAAAGGGTCGATGATTCGCGCAAAAAGGCTGTTCTGCAAGGGGTGTCGACGCTGGCCAGAGGGTCGGCTTCGCGGGCCGGAAAAGTGCTTGAACTGGCTACCGCGGCAAAGGTAAAAGGCGAGCTGAAGGTGATGTTTGATTTGCTGCGCATCTGTGTTGTGAATGCCGCGACAGCCGAGGACGCCGCCCTGTTGGCCAGAGAAGTGTACGACGATGCGGATTTTGAAAATCGGTATCGGGCACTGCGAATAATCGGAACCTCAAAGGTTGAGATGTCTGTGCAGTTTATGGCTGAGGTGGCGCAGGGCGACAATCGCTTTTTACGACAGCTGGCAGCAAAGGCGCTGGGACAGTTTGGCAGCGATGAGATCGCCAGAAATGCACTGATCGCAATGGCCCAGGATACTGAGCCCGCAGTGCAGATTGAAGCGATGAATTCATTGCTGAACGTGGCCTCGGAAAAAAAGCAAAAAGCGGTGGATGTGGCGATGGAGAGTACATGGCCGGAGGTACGCACCCTTGCTGTGAAAAACGCGGCGGATTTGCCCAGGGACAGGCAGCGCCTGGTGGCAGCGGGATTACAGGATAAAAACTATATGGTGGTGCTGGCGGCGCTTTCTCTGGCAGCGGACATGACGGGCAAAAACATTGATGATGCCGTTACCGGCATATTGACGGGCAGCAACAATGCCAAACTGCTGGTTCGCGCCGCTGAGGTGGCCGGTGCGCGCTGTCAACGCGACATTGACACGCTGGCTGCCCTGAATGACCGACTGCGCATTGGCGCCGAACCGTTGGCCAACAGCACCGAAAAAATCATCGCCGTTGCCGCAGCCAAAGCCCTTGGCCGCATTGGTTCTCCAACGGCAGTGAAATATCTGAAGACTGTCCGCGAACACTCCAACCTCACCACCGATCGCGCCATTGATGACGCTTTGGTGAAGGACGAATCTGGTTGTAAGGGTGAATAGACCCTTTGGACTTCAGTTGACCTTGTCGGCCCGCTTCGTCTAACTGATTCCATTGATGTGCTGTCTTTAAACACAATCAGGCACAAGCCGAATCGGTCCAGAATTGAAGATTCCTTATCTGAAATTTGAATCTCAAATGGTTGCTGTTCAGAGCATCGTTTACGATGTGGTGCCAAACAAGGGAGAGGGCAGGGGACTATGGCATTCGTACGGCAAAAAAGACAGGGCAGTCGCATCCCGCGTCAGGTATTTAGGGTAGCACCGGAAAGACGATTTTTGGCCCTTGTCTATACCGGTGTTTATTTTGAGCGGCCTGCTTAACAACCTGAAAGCGAGTGCGACTGCCCTGAAGAGGAGCAATCGAAAGTTCTGTTACATAAAATCGAATGCGTTACTGTTTAAGTCTCCTGTCCAGCGCGCCGGTGGGACAGGCATCGATGCAGGACATACAGTCTGTGCAACTTCCGGGAAACCCGGTATTGTATGCCGTGCCGACTTCGGTCAGATACCCGCGGTTTTTATAGCCGAGCAGCGTCTGATTGATTACTTCATTGCAAATTTTAATACAGATGCCACATTTTATGCATTTGTTACGATCATGGATAATCACTGGATGACGTGTGTCGTAATCCAGAAAGCGCTGTTTGCCTCTAATGGCGCCAGGCTTTGCACCGTATTTTTCGGAATGCTGTTTCAATTTGCAGGTATCCCGAGAAGTGCACGCGCATTCATAACAACGCTCACCCTCGCTGGACACTGCTGCTGTGTTGGCAGTGAGCGTGACTTCACTGAATGTTGTCCGCCTTGCATCCAAAGAAATATGATGCAGCGAAATGCGCGCGTCATCTGATGCGTCCCTCAGCTTTGCCAGACTGTTTGGGTCCATTGAGCGCCAATGGCCTCTTGATACATTGATGGTTTCAGGCACATTGCATATTTTTCCAGTTAATTGATTTGCAATGGCAATCGCAACCTTTCGTCCGGCGGCGACTGCTTCAACCACTGTCGCGGCCCCACTGACACAGTCACCTGCGGAATAAACGTTATCAATCACGTGAAGGCTTTCAGCATTGACATCAACGTCACCCCATTTGTTGGTTTTCAGCCCTGACGGCGCATCGGTATGCTGACCGATTGCGGCGATAACCGTATCGGCTTCCACGCTGAACTCAGATCCGTTTACCGGCACTGGTCTGCGGCGGCCGGAAGCATCCGGTTCTCCCAGTTCCATTCTGATACACGTCAGTTTTAACAGATTACCCTTCTTTTCGAGACGGACCGGTGCAGTGAGAAACGCAAATTTCACGCCTTCTTCCCTTGCCTCGTCGATTTCAATCTGCTCAGCAGGCATTTCGTTTTCCGTCCGCCGGTAGTAACAGCTGACATTGTTGCTGCCCAGACGAATCGCTGTCCTGACACAGTCCATTGCCGTGTTACCGCCGCCGATGACAATAGTCCGTCCTGGATTTTTTCCTGTCCAGTCAGCCTGCGCGACCTTGCCCAGCCAAGCAATTCCGTCCTGTGCCAGCGCTTCGCCGTCGCATCGCATGGACGCTGCTTTCCAGCAACCAATCGAAATGACGACAGCGTCGTATTCCTGCTGGAGCGTTTCAAGCTGAATATCCCTGCCCAGGGTAACACCGCAATTGATGAAAATTCCCCCCATTTTTTCAAAGTGAGCCAACTCCCTGTTAAGGAGAGATTTGGGCAATCTGTATTCGGGAATGCCATAGCGAAGCATCCCTCCAGGCTGAGGCATGCGCTCAAAAATCTGCGATGTAATGCCTTGGCGTCGTAAAAAGTATGCACTGGCGAGTCCCGCCGGGCCAGCGCCAACAATCGCCACCTTTTTGTCACCCAAAGGTGGCAGCGCCTCCATGTACTCGTCATAATGCAAGTCTGCGGCCAACCGTTTGAATTCATTAATCGCCACTGGCGTCCCGTTTATGTTTCGGCGACAGTCCTTTTCACAGAATCTGGGGCAAACGCGACCGATGGAAATGGGCAGAGGAATGCGCTCCTTAATAATTCGAAGGGCTTCCCTGAAGTCTCCTTTTCGTCCGGCACGTACGTATTCCTCCACTTGCGCATGGGCCGGGCAGGCGATGGTGCAGGGGGATTCACAGTCTCCTGAATGCTCGCTTAAAAGTAAATTCAAAGCGGTCTGGCGCATTTCGTAAACAGCGGCAGAGGACGATTCATAATCATGGCCCGGTTGCGGTGTCGCTGCACAGGATGGAACAAATCTGCCGCTTTGCACATGCCTGACAACACAAACGAAACACGAAGTTGTTTTGGTAATCCGTTTGTCGTGGCAAAGGGTGGGGATGAAAATGCCATTCCTTGAAGCCACCTGCAAAAGGGTTTCACCTGTTTGTGCCGTCATCGCCCTGCCATCAATTGTAAATGCAATTTTTTCAGTGACCATCACCCCACCTCCCTTTCAACGGAACCGCGATACCCCTGACCGGCTTTGACTCGGGCAATTGCATCCTGCGCACATGATTCGATGCAGCTGTTGCAGCGCGTGCAAATATCATTGTCTACAACGTAATCTTCACTGATTGCATTGAGTGCGCAGTTTTTTAAGCACAGTTTGCATTCTGTGCAGAGCGCCTTGTCAATTGTGACGTCACATAGAGCGGCACACTCGAGAGCAGGGCATTGCTTATCAACAACGTGGGCTTCAAATTCCGACCTGAAATACCTTAATGTGGCAAGAACCGGATTGGGCGCAGTGGCCCCCAGTCCGCACAGGGAACCCGCTTTCACCTTTCTTCCCATATCCTCAAGAAAGGCGATATCATCCTTCGTGCCATCTCCTGCCGTGATCTGTTCAAGTGTTTCAAACATCCGCTTGGCGCCAACGCGGCAGAATGTGCACTTGCCGCAGGACTCCCGGTGGGTGAAATCAAGAAAATAACGGGCTGTTTCAACCATGCAGCGGTTATTGCCAATAACGATCAGTCCACCGGACCCCATAATGGCGCCCAGGGAATTCAACGAGTCATAGTCCACCGGCGTATCAAACAGCGAAGCGGGAATACATCCGCCCGAAGGCCCGCCTGTTTGAACCGCTTTAACGGAACCAGGTTCGGCGCCACCGATTTCATAGATAATTTCCCCGAGGGTTATCCCCATCGGCACCTCTACGAGGCCGGGATACTTTATGTCTCCAGCGAGCGCGAACAGCTTGGTCCCCCGTCCCCCTGCGGTTCCGACTGAGGAAAATGACGCAGCGCCATCTCTTAGAATGACTGGCACATTTGCGAATGTTTCAACATTGGAAATCATACTTGGCAAACCGTGATAACCGCTATCTGTGGGATAAGGCGGACGGAACCTTGGCATGCCTCTTTTTCCTTCGAGAGAATGAATCAGCGCAGTTTCCTCGCCGCATACAAATGCACCTGCCCCTTCCTTTACCTCAATATCAAGGGGGGTGCCGCCAATCGCATTCAGTTGCAGTTCACGTACTTTGTCTATTGCAATTCGAATATTTCGAATCGCCAGTGGATACTCAGCTCTGCAGTATATAAAAAGTTTTGTTGCGCCGGTCGCATGGGCCGCAATCAGCATTCCCTCAAGCACCTGATAAGGCAATGACTCCATCAATGACCGATCCATGAAAGCGCCAGGATCGCCCTCGTCCCCATTGCAGATAATGACCTTGTCACCTGATGATTTTGCAGCCAGCAATGACCACTTTACGCCAGTGGAGAATCCACCACCGCCGCGACCGCGCAGTTGCGACTGTTTTACTTCGTCAACCACAGACTCAGGCGCCATGCGTAACGCCTTTTTCAGACCGTCAAACCCGCCAAACGAAACGTACGCGTCAATATCCACCGGTTCTGATTTTCCAATCAGGCCTGTGATGCGCAGATTTTCTCTGGAAGTGCGTTCACTGCGGATATGCAACTGTTTTTCGGGATTATTTTTTGTATTTAATGATAATACCGCGTCGATGTCTTTTGTGGTTCCCTGAATATTCCGAAACAGCAATGACCCGGCGTCCGTTATCACCTCCACCAGTGGTTCAGCGTAACAGTGACCAATGCATCCAACACCGAGCACTGGGACGTCCGTTCTCTCTTTTAACAGGTTCAACACATCCTGGGCTCCGGCCGCAAGACCGCAGGAGCTGACACCTACCCGGATTTCGTTAATCTGCATTGCTGACTCCTGCCTTTTTAAATCGCTTTAGAATTCGAAGCGTGCTTTTGCGATTCAGATTTCCAAATATTTCGCCGTTTATCGAAAGAACCGGCGCAAGAGAGCAACACCCCAGACATGCAACGGTTTCGAGAGAAAAAAGTCCGGCATCGTCTGTTTCCCCGTTGCCAATCCCCAACTCTGTGGAAATCCAATCAAGTATCAGCGGTGTTCCTTTGATGTGGCAGGCAGTGCCATCGCATACGGAAACGCGATATTTACCAGGTTTAACGCGCTTGAACTGGGAATAGAAGGTAACCACACCTTCCACTTCCGCAGGGGCAATCTGAAAATAGTCCGCACACTTATCCAGCGCCTCCCTGGAGATGTATCCCTCACGCTGTTGTATTTCCTGAAGCCCTTTAATGATGTTTCCCTTTTCGGGGGCAAACTGCTTTAGATAGGAAGAGGTATTCATGGCAAATTAAATATCCCGCGTCTACAGAATCCTGTGGAATCGAAATTCGCGCTCCGGTCGAAATCGGTTCAGTTGTTAAAAGCAACGGTCAGTACATTGCCGTCTGGAAGTCGTTCTACCCAGGCGTGTCCTGTGATGCAACCCGGCTTCAGTGCGCAAAGACAACGGAATTTTTCAGTTGGAAATTTTGCGAGGCAGCATCAGTGAATCTGTTGTTTGTACTTCTCTCACCATCTCATTTTATTGAATTTATTACGCTTTCGTAAATGCTGTGCCGCGTGTGCAGATGGTCCGACAGACAGCCAGTTAAATGTTTAAAAAGCAGTTCCGGAAATAATGCCGGAATATGTGCCGCCGTTTTTCTGACACGTCGGAATTGTTTCCTCAGGCAGCTTTAATTTAGGTTTTGAGAGTAAATGATTTTTGAAACCATACTATTTGATAAGGAGATAAGAAATGTACCTGTCACTCGCGCACATATGCATTCAAACCAACGATTTGGAATCAACTTCGAAATTTTACTGTAATGTTTTGGGAATGACACGCGTTTTCAATTTCATTCGAGACGGACAGGTCGCGGGATTCTATTTACGGATGTCGGAAGGAAATTTCATTGAAGTGATGCTCGAGGAAAACGCACCGATTGGTCCGGGCGGCGCATACAGACACATTTCATTTGAGAGTCGTGATCTTAATGGGTGCCATCAGAAAGTCCTTGCTTCAGGTGTCCCGGTCAGCGAGATTCAGTATGGTCCGGACCGCACGTACTGCTTTAGATGCAAGGATCCCAATGATGTCGAAATAGAGATAGTTCAGTACACGGGCGGGTCATGTCAGATAAATGGAACAGACTGCGTTGCATAACGCAGCGGCGCTTACACCAGTCCCTGATCCAGCATTGCATTTGCCACTTTTATAAATCCAGCGATGTTGGCCCCAAGCACATAATTGCCTGTTTCACCGTACTCCACTGACGCGTTATAGGCGGCACTGTGAATATTGGTCATAATCTGTCGTAACCTTGCGTCCACTTCGTCTCTTTCCCAGTTTAACCGCATGGAGTTTTGGCTCATCTCAAGTCCGGACGTGGAGACGCCGCCGGCGTTGGCGGCTTTACCGGGACCGTACATGATTTTTTCGCTCACAAACACATCCACCGCTTCCGGGGTGCTGGGCATATTGGCCCCTTCACTGACAAGGCGGCAGCCATTTTTAATCAATGTTTTGGCATCATCGCCATTTATTTCATTTTGTGTGGCACTGGGGAAGGCACAGTCACATGGGATGGACCATGGATTCTGATTCGCCATGTATTTGGCGCCGAACTCAGTGGCGTATTCTGAAATGCGGCCACGACGAACATTTTTCAGATCCATTACCCATTCCAGTTTTTCAGCAGTGATTCCTGCCGGATCATGGATGGTTCCGCCAGAATCAGAGAGCGTGACGGGTTTGGCCCCCATGGCCAACAGTTTTTCCACTGTGTATTGCGCCACATTTCCGGAGCCGGACACCGTGCAGACACACCCTTCGAGAGTCTGCTTTTTAACCTTCAGCATCTCGTCGGCAAAGTAGACGCAACCATAGCCGGTCGCTTCGGGGCGGATAAGAGAGCCGCCCCACTCAAGCCGTTTTCCGGTAAGCACTCCGGTGAATTCATTACGGATTCTTTTGTATTGCCCAAACATGTACCCGATCTCTCTCGCGCCGACGCCGATGTCTCCTGCCGGAACGTCGGTATCCGGCCCGATATGTCTGAACAGTTCCGTCATGAAGGACTGGCAAAAGCGCATCACTTCCATATCGGATTTACCTTTGGGATCAAAGTCTGAACCGCCTTTGCCGCCTCCCATGGAGAGGGTGGTCAGCGAATTTTTAAAAATCTGTTCAAATCCAAGGAACTTTAAAATGCTTTGATTGACAGTCGGGTGAAAACGCAGACCGCCTTTGTAGGGGCCCAGAGCGCTATTGAACTCGAATCTGAAACCACGGTTGACCTGCATATTTCCTTTGTCGTCAATCCATGGGACTCTAAAAATTATTTGTCTTTCCGGTTCGACGATTCGTTCAAGAATGTTTTCCTTTTCGTAGCGGGGATTTTTGTCAAACACAGGCGAAAGTGAATCAAATACTTCCTTCACCGCCTGAAGAAACTCAGGTTCACCTGCGTTGCGATGCTCAACCCGTTGCCATACTTTCTCGATGTAGCTCATGATGTTCCTCCTGCAAAAATATGCATCTGTGTGTGGTGCATTCCCGAAAATCGGAATTATGCGACTGAATCGATTGGCATTATTTGCCAATTCCACTGGCAATAAATTGCCAATTAACTAGACTCAATTATCGATATGGGCGCCTTAAATCAACGGGTAGGCCTGGTGATGACGAAGAATGTGTCCGGTAATTTTTCCGGAAACCAGCGAGGTATAATGCAAAAAAAGGAAAAAAAACGTCTGGCAATTTTGGATATCCTGGCAAACAACCAAGTCCCGCTTTCCAGCACCAGAATAACCAACACCCTCAATGCGCAGGGATTGGATATTAATGAGCGAACAGTCCGCCTGTACCTGAGCGATTTCGATGAAAAAGGATTTACCAAAAACCTGGGGCGAAAAGGACGGATAATTACAGCAGCGGGAATTGGTGAAACCGGCGCAGCCCGGGTGCTTGAGCGCGTTGGGTTCCTTTCAGGCAAAATTGACACAATGGCCTATCGAATGGATTTCGATCCCACCACCAGACAGGGAACGGTTGTGGTTAATATTTCGCTTGTGCCGGTAAAGGAATTTACAGTCTACCGCAGAAAGCTAATCGCAAAAGTGTTTTCGAAAGGATACGCCATGGGGCGAATGATGGCCATTTTTGGACCGGGAGAAACCTGTTTTGGAAACATTGTCCCGGATGGCCATGTGGGCCTTGGCACCGTTTGCTCCATCACGTTCAATGGTATCCTCCAGCGACGCGGCATTCCCGTGACCTCCCGATTCGGTGGATTGCTCGAAATACGAAATGGAAAACCCAGGCGGTTTGTTGAGCTCATCACTTATGATGGCACCAGTATTGATCCTCTTGAAATCTTTATCCGCGCCGGCATGGCCGATTACATAGGGGCAATAAGTAATGGGAATGGTCGAATTGGCGCCAGTTTTCGCGAGTTTCCTGGAGAGAGTATCAGTATTATTCGAACTGTCGCCACCCGCCTGAGTGAAATTGGACTGGGGAGTCTGCTTTGTCTTGGCAACCCCGGAGAAAATATTTTTGATTTTCCTGTGGCGCCTGACCGCGCCGGCGCAGTGATGATTGGTGGGTTGAATCCAATTTCAATTTTTGAGGAAACGGGCTTGCGCATTCGATCATCCGCGCTGGCCGGGATTTTGCCTTATGATAAGCTGTTTTCCTTCACGGAGCTGGATGAACGGCTGGAGGCATTTCTTTAAATGGAGAGATAAAGATTATTCTTTTTAATCGATTATCTCAGTGCACCTTCTTTGCGTGAAAAAAATACAATTCCGACGACTGTAAATGCAAATCAGCTGAAAGTCCGATTTTCATATCACTGTCACAGTCAATGACACGGACCGTCTGTGCCCATCGTCCTTCGGCGGGTAGCAGCGTTTCCAATTGATTTTTTTTGGCAGCGAAAAATTCCAGGTCTATATGGTTGTCCTGTTGATCACTGAAATAACCGATATAAAGGATATTCGATTCCACCAACTCATGAAAGAAGTGTGTTCCAAGAGACAAATCCGGAATCAGTCCTTCGTGCATTATATCCAACTCACACATGACTGATGTGTGTCCAAGACTGCTGCTTGTAATTGGTACCCCCAGCGACGGCATTCGGGTGCCCCATCGTCCAGGACCAATAAGTGCCACGTTGCAACCTTTGTCATCATCGGAGCATCGGAACGATGCCGGAAGCTCTGTCAACTGGCCAATCAACTGCGCAACCTGGTATTTCTGTTGCTCAGGTAAAATACTGTAGGCCTCCGGAACCACAAAAATAATGCGATCAATCAATTGATGCCGACTCTTGCCTAAAATGGCGCCATTGGCCTTTAACACAGTATGACGTTCATTTGTTTCAGTGCGCTCAGGTGCTTTGGGAAATTGATCGTTAAGAGAAATCTGAAAAGGACGACACTGCACGATGTTGAGACGTATCGAATTGTCAGACTGGACAGTGGAAGTGAATTCGATTTCGACGTCGGTGCCGTAAGCCTTTTTCAGTGTGGAAAGAACTGACTTCAGTGACTCCGTGAAACACGAACACCGAAACAGCTTCGAAAAGTCCACCATCCAGGGCGTCCGTCCCCTGTGCCCTGTTTCCCTTTGACGGTTTTCGACTTCGGTGTCCACAGAGGCCAGAAACTGGCTTGGAAACGCAGCATACTCATTAACGAGGTCAACAAAATATTTTGAATGAATCTGGTTCTTTGAAAGGTCAACAACGTCAACCTTTATCTGCGTATACTGATTGGCGTCACCTTCATTTGACAACGGTGACAGCTGAGGCACGTTTAATGCCACTATTCGCGCATGGTCATCATCGTGTCTGTCAACAGCTCGTGTACCCAGTCCGACCACCAGTCGCAGCACACCGACATCGGGATCGATTTGCGGATCCCAGATATATGGGTTGTAGGATAGACCGACGCCTGCGATATGGGGGAAGAACCGATGTCCATAGCGGGTCCCTGACACCCGTTGCACCAGTATTCCCATCTGCTCATCCTGTTCCAGCAAATCTCTTTTTCCGCGATAGGCTAACGCGTCATCGCTCATAGTGCTCGCGTACACAGTGCGTACAGCGTTTATAAACGCATTTAACCGCTCTGTGGGAGTACCTTGATTTGAACAGAAAACGCTTTCGTATTTACCGGCAAATGCATTTTGATAGGCATCTTCGAGCAGGCTGGAGGAGCGCACAATAATGGGTTCCTGTCCAAAATACCCGAGCATATCTGAATAGCGCTGCATAATTTCAGGTGAAAACGCCCCATTTAGAATTCTCTCTCGTCCGATGGCGGCATCTTCAAACAGGGTTTCGCGACATCGCTGCTTCTTTTGAATTCGCCAGCAATTGTTTTTAATCAGGAAATCATAGTACACATCAGATGCGATAAAGAAAGAATCGTGTGGTTCGAGACTGGCTGATTCTGTTGGCAATTCAGCGCGAATAATGGCACGTGCCAATAGCATCCCCGCTGCTTTCCCGCCAATCATGCCTGTTCCGATGGTGCGTTTCCACACGTACACGATGTCTTCGAGTGAAAAATATTTTTCAAAGAGTCGCTGCATCTGAGGTTCCCTGGTGATAATCAGTGGCACCAGCCTCTTAAGAAACGCCTGTTTTTTTTGTGGGACATCATTGGCAGGTATGGAATCATTTGCCACAGAAATGAGATATTCTTCTGCATTCATGAATTCTCTGTCCCATCGCAGAATCATTCTATATGAGGCCGATTGCAGCCCTGCCCATCCAACACTGTGCAACGCGCTAACGGTATCCACACTGTTCAGAAGCGGCAGCAACTGCTCACCTTCCCACCGATGCATGGAGTACATTAAATCCGTGTAGCGGTTATCCACCTTGCGAAGATGCAGATGGAGCGCGCCATCGTGATTGAACAAATCCACATCAACCTGCGTGGTTTCCTGAATAGGGCGCGCGGTACTGTATGGATGCCGGTCCCGTAATATTGGAAAAATACCGATATGCTTCAGCTGCAGAATGAATGGACATGTCAGGACAAAAAAGTTTTCAAGTGACTGCTCAGCACGGAAATTGTCAATAAGGTCTGAAAGCAAATCAAAGACAAAAATCGTACCTTCCGGAGATTCTTCAATTACAGTATGCATTTCCGTAATGAACTTCTCGAATCCCAGTTTGGTTTTCAGGTTGTGTTCTTTTACCCGCAGACATTCTTCGCGACTCCAGATTGAGCTCGCGGGGTGTTGATTATTCCACTGAAAGTATACCACATCGTGGTTCAGCTTCCTGGCCCCCTCTGCGAATATTCGGGCAACAGAGGTAAACGACCAGAAATTGTCAACGTGCCAAACAAAGTTATCACCAGGAAGGACGCCGCCTATTAAATCATCAAATGCGATTAGGCCGGATGAAAACGTCATATGGCTAAAAGATGCAGGATTCTCGATTTGAGGTTTCATTCTGATACCGTATTCGTCCTTTTGTCGTGGTTCAACCCAAACCCGTATCTGACTATCCAGGATACCCCCAAAAAGTAACCGGTTCGATTTCCGGAATTTTTTCCGATAAATCAGTTGTTTTTAATGGGTATCACCACGATGGGGAGTAAAAATAGAGTCGCTGGCGCCGGGCATGCTTTGTTCTGAGGTTTGAGGTTCCTTAAAACATGGAAGATTCTTTTGCAGTAATTTCAAGGGAAATTGAGACGGCGATTTTTTGGGTCTGTGTCGCTCTGCCGCGAGAGGAGAGAATTATTACCCCGACCCATTGGATTGGCTATTGGGCTGGGTGTGTTGTGTTATAATTGGTGCAACCGGACCCGGATATGGGGTATTGGCTTAAGGCTTTTTTGCATAAGGAGGACACATGAATCCATTTTATATTCGCAGTTTGGTCACTATTTTTCTGTTTCTGCCCATGGCGGGCGGCATAACGGGATGCTCAAAAAGCGGTAAAGCGGAGCAGGATTCGGAATCGTCGACAGCCGTCGGTTCAGACAGTGACACGAGCGGCGACTCCGGGAGTGGGCCGGGCGATGATTCCAGTGGCACTGCCGGTACAGAGACCCCTCCTGACAGCGATACACCCATGTTCGTTGATACTGTCAGTGGTGACGATACTGGAACCGCCACGGAACCAGCCACGGACACCGCTGATACCGCCACGGTGGTGGACACCGATACCGGAAGTGACACCGTTCAGCAGGCGCCGGTCGATATTCATATCACCAACCTGACGGACCACACGGTTTACCTGGTTGGATATCAGACAGGGGTGGCAGGGCGGCATACCGGCGGGGCGTGGCATGATGAATATGTGGAGGCGCCAATATGCACGATGGGGTGCGAAGAGGCCGCAACCTACAGATCCCTTGAATACGGTGCCCTGTACTGCTGTATGGATTGCGATTACGACACCATGTTGATTGCCATTCTGCCTGGCGACACTTTCACATATACATTTGAGGGTCGGATTTACAAAACCGAAACCGAGACCTGTGATTGCCAGTGCTACTTTAGCGAGGAACCGGTGGCAGGTACATATCGGTTTTCCGTTGATGTGTTCAATGATGTCTCCTGCGGTTTGGATTCCTGTGACGACCCCAAACAAACCGGCTTCACGTACCATTATTATCCACAGGGGACATCGCAGCGATTTTCAACAACCGCAGCGATTCCGTACACTGGCAGCGGTCTCGATATTCGGATTGTCTATGACGGTGATACAGAAACAGGCCTTGATACAAACACAGATACCGACGTTGATACGGCGACAGCAATTGGCACCGATAGCGGCAGCGATACAGATACTGTTACCAGTGACACTGAATCAGACACGGCGACAGGCACAGATACAGGGGTGAGTCAGCAGCCCATTGAAGTGCGGGTGATTAATCAGTCGCTCTCGACTGTGTATTTGAATGGGGTTACTCCGATGCACGGCGAAATCAATGTGAATGGCGACTGGAATGCCCTGACCATTGCCCCGCCGTCCTGCTCGTTCGCGTGTGAGGATGTCCCTGCCGAAAGTCCGGAGTACTGTTGTATCGAATGTGAAATGGCCATACAGACCTTTGCCATCCTGCCTGGCGACACGCTCACGTTTGCCTGGGACGGATTGATTTATCAGCGCAATACCACCATCTGTGAGTGCGGTTGTTATTACAGTGAGCTGCCCCAATCCGGCGAGTATCGATTTAAGGTGGCTGCGCAGTCCAACGCGGAATGCTACTTTAATCCCTGCGAGGCCCCGACACAAAGCGGTCTGCTGTACGATCGGAACGCCCGCGGCGACAGTCGTGATTTTTCAGTAAGCGCGATGATCCCCTCCACGGGCGAGCCGCTTGAAATAGTGATTACGCGGGACGACCGGTGCGACGACGGCACCACGCCAAACTGCAGAATGGTCCCCCCCGTCTGCGACCCCGCCACCCAAATCCTGGCCTATCGCAACAGCTGCTACCAATGTGTGAATGCGGACACCTGTGCCCCTGATTAAAGGGTCTGAAACACTCTTAGAGATAGCGTTCAGAATATTATAAGAACGTGCCCGCAGGCCGTCCCTTACCCCCACGAGGCGCAGGCATATGACGATGTTGGAAAAATCGTAAAACCCGAATACTTTCAGAATGCTCGGTTTGGGTGGGGTACCTATTGGCAGGTACCCATTGGCACCTGTTTGTTACCAGGGTGCCCGGTTGACACATCACGATGAATTGCTTGATGTGATGGAATGCGTTAAAAAGGAGCCGGCGATAAATTGGGAATGCAGCGAACAGAATATTGCGGCCATTAAACAGAACTTTTGCGTTGTCGAGCAGCAGACGTTTGTAGATTGTCTGGAAAAAGCAACGCAGCAAATGTGAGGAAACAGCTATGAACAAAATCTTTATACTGATGACGCTCTTTATTGGAATGCTGGTGATGTTCTCTGCCTGCGATGATGGGGGGGAAGCAGTGATGGGGATACGGACACTGACTCAGACTCAGACACGGATACGGACGCTGACACAGATACCGATACCGGAACTGTTACCGATACTGATTCGGATGGGGATTTTCCCGGCAACTGCGCCTGTGCCGCCCGATTTACCTTTCAGGGCGAACAGGTGAATATCTGTTCGAATGAGGAGACGTGCGGTTGTTAT
>JAFGWT010000215.1 GCA_016937015.1 Deltaproteobacteria bacterium
GCCTTCGGGATTTTACTTTTTGAAACCGAAAGCAGAACGGATTCGCAATCCGTCAGGAGGACCCAATGAATCGTGTAATACCCTGGCCTGTTTTGGGATGGGGTTTTTTGTTTGCCGGATGTGAGCACATTGTAAACACCGGGGACGCAACGGATACAGACAGCTTGTTGGGAGATGCGGACAGTGACACTGACTCCGACACCGACACCGACACCGACACCGACACCGACACCGACACCGATACCGACACCGACACCGACACCGATACCGACAGTAATACGGATGCGGGTACAGTGACACTGACAGATACGGGCAGCGATTTGCTGTCGGCCAGATACCTTTCGGAACTGTCCGCAGCACCCGGGTGTGCATAACGAATACGCGTGAGATTATATATGCCTGAAACAAAAAGGATAATGGGGGGGAACACTGTTCGTGTTCTTTCTTCTGGAAAACCCCGCCTACTTCATTGGATGCACTGAAGACGGCAACAACGAAGCATTCGAATTAACCTGGGTCAATCTGAAAGACGTCAACGACTCGGGGATTGATATCTCTTTCCAACAGTAGGCTTTCAACCCATCCTTTTCGACAACAGGACAAACGTACTAAGATGCAATCATTTGTTTGGTACGTAGTAAGAAATAGTACGCGATTAAAATCAACGGTTGGGACAGTTACCCGCCCTTTTTTAAGAAAGGTACCTGCATGAAACAGCGATGGTATCGATTTGTTTTTTTATTGTTCTGGAGTTGCATTGCCTGTGGGGAAACCAACGATATTCATAAATACCGCCTGCTCCCAGCTGGAAAACTGCGTTAACGATTCATGGGATGATCCCGATAACCGGGAGTCCATTCAGAAATTTTGCTTTGACAATGCGGGCCCTGCTGTAACGAAGAGGGAGTTTCAGGCGTTCCCCGATAAACTGGGCAATTACGGCGACGCCGCTCTAAAACTGGATGAGAAAGCGGACCTGGTTTCTGCAAAGTGCTGGGTCGGTCTTTTTGCCGAGGCAATAAGAAACCCCACTCTGTTCAAGCAAATGCGACGACTCATTGATACCGAGGTGTCGACCATCCAACGGCTTTCCGGTGGAACCATCTCCAACAAAGAGGCCAGCGCATTACTCGCATATGTTATTGGCTCTCTAATTCCTGGGGCGTTTGCCCCCCAGAAGACAGCAGGATTTGCTCTCACCGGCTTCAGGAAGCTGCTTTCCGGTTTTAGACAGTAGCATGATCGGGCGAAAAAAGGGGTTTGGAACGCTCTCAGATCACGCGGCAGCCTCCAGATGGATTGTTTGTTGTTCAGTCAGGACTTTCCAAAAAGGTTGCAGGCGTTCGTTCTGGTAAAACGATCGAAGTGTCAGTACCGCGTTGACTCCCTTGGAATGCCATCGTTATGGCAATAGGATTTTCATCTGCGGAGCAACCGTACCGATACGTCTGAATACTTTCACCTTCCGGGCCGGAAAGGTTTACTGTTCCCACATATGCCATCCGATAATTGACTTCCACAGTTGCCCGCTCTATTCGTTGACTCGAAATGTCCAGCGGTAAAATTGTAGGCCCATTTGTCAATTAATCTTTAAAGAATCAGCAACCACGTCGTTCTCAGAGCGAGATACAGCCCCGACTGGATTCCTTCTGGAACAACTTCCTCAAACAACAGAAATGCAATATTCAACAGGCTGCGTGATCTGAGAGCGTTCCAGACCCCCGGTGGTCTGACCCCGGTGGTCGGTGGTTGGAAGGGGTATTCTATTGATATTCTACTGGAATTCGTAGGCACCCATATCCACCGTGCCGCCGGAGATTCTGGTATTGCCTGCCAGATCCGCCTCAGCGGACACTTCGGCATTGTCGCCTTTGTCGATACAGGGCGAGTCTTCCTGCAGGGAGAAGTCCCCATTGGTTGAATCTGTGAACAGGGGATCGGCATCAATGTTTCCCGTTCCTTCGTAATCGCCTTTTACATTCGAGTAGCTAATCTCGAGGATGCTGGTGATCAAGTGGGTTCCGAACTCAACTTTTTCAGCAGACAGTTCAAGTTCATCCCACAAAATGCTATTAACAAGCTGCAATGTACCGTCCAAAACGTAAATAGCGCTGCCTTTCCCCGGGAACCATTTGGTCGTTCCAGGAAGGTTATTGTAAAAAGTGGTGTTGTAGATGTAGACATCCGATTCCCAGATGCTCATCCCCGCGCCATTCCCCGCAGTTGCGCCATCATCGCTGTTGTTTCCCGTCACGTTGGCGGTGAACAAACAATTGGTGACCACAACTGTCGACTCCTGACTATACATCCCGGCACCGAAGCCACCATATCCGGCTGCCCCGGCATGACCTGTTCCCCCGTCTCCCGTCATATTTGCCTCAAATACAGTATTTTTGATCACAGGACTCGACTGATAGTTTGCCATACCCCCACCATACCCACCGTCTCCACCGGAGGGCTCGGCAATGGTGCCACAGTTTTTCCCCTGCCCGCCCTCTGAGGTTTCGTTCCCAATGAATTTGCAATTCTCAATACGCGGCGTCCCTCCAGCATTGTACATTCCGGCACCGTCACCCCCCCGCATGCCGTCACCGCTAACGTCTTCGTCACAAACAAGAGCAGGCGTGGTGGTTTTGTTGGCTTCAAAAGTACATGCCGTCACTATTGGTGACGCGTTGTCGTTGTACATGCCCCCGCCAAACTGTGCTACATTGTCGATGAAGTGACAGTTTCTTACCGTGGGGTTGCTCGCAATGTTCAGCATGCCGCCGCCGTTTTCTTTGGTCAGACCACCGGTGATTCTAAAACCATCCAGTATCGTGCCTTCGCCGCACAAATCCGAACACATCACCGCACGCCCCTTTGACTGCGCGTCTATTGATGTCTGGTAACGACCCGGGTTCCGCTGAATAGCCAGCACCTCAGTGCCGGCAAACCCGCCATACACATGCACATTGGAACGCAGTGTAAGTGCGGCGGCCGCAGAACTCTCATATACAAAATAGCTGCCATTTTTTGCCCACACCTGACAAGTGTTCGACGCTTCAGACTGTACCGCGTCGTAGGCGGCATCAACCGCGTCCTGAAGATATTGAAACGCGGTTTCCCAGGTTTGACCATCGCCACCGGCAACAGCTTCTGCATCAACCCGAAAACTGCACCCATCCTGACACTCGTCATTGGTACTGCCTTCCGGACAAAGTTTTCCGATGTCGGTTTCCGTGTCCACAACCGTATCCGTGTCAGACTCCGTGTTCGACGCTGTATCGGTCACCGTATCGGATTCTGAATCCACAGGCGCATCACTTTCGGTACCCGTATCAATGACGGTACCGGTATCAGTGCCGGTATCATTCCCAGTGCCAGTCGCCGTATCATTGCCAGCCTCAGTAACGGTGTCCTTGCCAGTATCAGCATCTGTATCTGTATCTGTATCAGCATCTGTATCTGTGTCGATGTCGGTGTCGGCATCGCTGTCGCTATCAGTGTCAGCATCGGTATCACTGTCGCTGTCCGTGTCAGCATCGGCATCGCTGTCGCCATCAGTGTCCGCATCGGCATCGCTGTCGCTATCGGAGTTCGTTTCGCTATCGTTCCCATCTCCGTCCTGTCTGTCATTTTGTTCGCCGCAACTAAATGCCAGCGCCCCCATCAACACACCGGCTACCCACAAATATACCAGACGCTGAAAACCCACTGACTCAAAGTGCCATTGTCCCATTTTTTATTTCCTCTCAATTATTTATCTCAAATGAAAATACATCAGCCATCCTGGCAAAAACAGAATCCCGCACCACTCTACCGCAAATTCGATGCCAGTAGAAAAAACACACGTTGGGTTATAACCCGCCAATATTATGTAACAATTTTTAAAACGACAGCGGCACACTCTGCGCCATACAGCGCAAAATTCATTTGGCTGGTATGCCTGTCCGAAAGTCTGGCTCACATCAGGCGCATTATTCAGATAGTGGGTAAGCATATAAAAGATGAAATTTGTTTCGGACGGTAGTGAGGAAGCTAAAAAACATCTTTAGCTGAACCTGACTTCACCAATAATGTATCTTCGATACGGCGTTTTTTAGAGCGAGCGTCAGCGGGGTGAGTTCTGCAAAAAAGGCGGCAAATGGGTGTGGGATAATCAGGATAAGATTGCCAACCTGGTGGAAAAAGCGGCGAAGCTATTTGATATTTGAGACCACAGGAATCAGGTCCTGACAATTCACACTTTCAGCGTTGACGAAATCCCCCTTGCCCCTTTTGAAAACTGCCTCTTAGCCAGATCTCATCCGGCAACAGATCTGATCTAACGCCGAGCCCTTCGAGACGCCTCAAAATGTCGATGGCTCCTCAGGAACGCGGCTCTGCACTGACTGGTTCCGTGCTCCTGAGGAGCCATTCGAGGCGTCTCGAAGGGCTCGGAACGGTTAGGGTTTCTTCACCTCATCCATAGATGTTTCCGCCGGCATAAATCGCCAAGGGAGGTTGCAGAATGAAAGGTATTTGTCTTTGTGTTGAAATCGCCATCAAGCAAAATACTATGGAAATGCGGGTTAACATATAATGCTGAACCAACACGGTTGTAATCATGCAAAACGCAATGGACCAAAGTCCATGAAGTTGCAGGATTACAAGCTTGTCAACGGGTCGCATGACCCTGGTTAAACCTCTGGGCAAAAGTCACAGAACCCCCAAGTGACTCTTTGATCCCCAGCGCCTTCGTCTGTTTTCGATACCCCTCTCACTCTCTCAAACATTTTGCTTCGCAAAATAAGTTGCCGGGTGTCGCGAGCAAGTCGCGACTAATCCTTTTCCACATGCCTGGGCAAGTACTGCGATTCTGCCTCAATATTCGCGAAAAAGGTTTCCAAGTGCCCAAGCAACACCTGATTCGAAATTCGCTTTGAAACTGTTCATGTGAAACCTACTTGCAGTTTTACATGAACGAGTCTTGCCGTTTTGTTTCAAAGCTGGTGAATTTCGAATGATGCAACACCTCCTGCTGCGGCTCGCGGCGTTTGTATTTACATCTGTGTAATCTGGTGGGGGCGCATAACATCGCCCATGTTTCGGCTGTTTTGCCGCAGTGTTGCCAAAAATCGTATCAATTGTGCCTTTTGAGGACCAAACCACCCCGAACGGTTGGTGCATCGTCAAAATCTTATAATGTCAATTCGGCCGCGGCGTACGGTGTCAATTCGGCCGCTAACAGCTCAACAGCTTCAGAAAAGTGCGTTTTCCTTACGGTGCGGATTTCGGACCATCGTGAACACTGATATCGTTTTATCGTGAACAGCGTTATCGGAGCATGGTGAACAGCGATATCGGTCATGATGAACACTGTTCGGTGTATGATAGATCGCTTAAGCTGTCGGCTTCCCTCAACTGAACATTGGTTCGGTTTAGAACACCGCGACAATTCTTTCTTTTAGGAGTTCCCACTTCGACCGCCTTCGGGATTTTACTTTTTGAAACCGAAAGCAGAACGGATTCGCAATCCGTCAGGAGGACCCAATGAATCGTGTAATACC
>JAFGWT010000216.1 GCA_016937015.1 Deltaproteobacteria bacterium
AACCGCGTTGTCGGAATCGTCCCTGCCAGGGAGTTTGATGGCAAACTCCACGTGGTCGTTGGAATCCTGTTTGGTTTTGACGTTGGCTTGATACTGCTCCGGCGCCATGATCTGTTCCAGTATAGCGCCAAGCTGGATTTCCCCAAGAACTCCGCGGGTTTTCACATTGCTGAGGACCTTCTTGAGATCGCCCACGCCGGTGGCCAGATTTTGCATTTCCCCCAGACCCTTCTGCACAGCCTCCAGCCTTTCACTGACGATTTTAAACGACTGTCCCAGCCGCTCTTCCAGCGTCTTGTGCAGCTTTTCATCCACAGTGATGCGCATTTTTTCCAGCTTCTCTTCGGTAGTTTTTACCAACTCATTCTGCTTAATGCCCATCGCTTCAAATTGTTGCCGCTGCACATCGTTGAATTCCTTGACGTTACGCGTAAAAGCGTCGCTAAACTCACGCAGAGACTTCCCCTGCTCTTCGCGGCCGACTTTGGCATTCTGGGTCATGTTGTCGGTGATGGCGGATAGTTTTAGCTCCACTTTTTCGGTGAGTTTTTCCAGTGCCTCAGTCTGGCGGAGGGAAAGGCTATTGAGTGCATCCATAAAGGTTCGCTGAAAATTGGTGATGTTGTTGTTCAACTCCTCACGGTTGCCCCTGAGTCCGTTGGATAGCTCATCTCTATTCTCTTTGAATTCCTTCGAGAAGACTGCCAATGCAGGTTCGCCGGATTGCGGGCTGGCAGCTTTACGGCCTTTCACCAGGAGCACCACAACCAGCACAATCAATGTTACCAATAGCATCATGATAATAATATCCATACAAGTCTCCTTCTTGAATTTGGTCAATAGACCCTAAACGAGTGTTGTCGTAAGCCTTTCAGGCAAAACATATAGAAAAGCTCGATTTCAAGCGGTGTTAATAACAAGAGGTCGTCAAAATGAAGAAGCGGCGTCCAGATATGGTAAGATGAGTTGAGCGAGAAACCTTAACCGGGAGGAGCCGGTTTTTTATTTTGACGTCTCCCATTTTCCGTCCACCATTTTCCCTCATTCAGATTTACCGAATGAAAAATTTGAATACGAAAACAGTTTGTCGATATATCGATCGCGATCATTGGTCATAAAGAGCACGTGCATATCCTCCAGCTCGCGTTGGTTTAGATTCCATCTCAATTGAGGAAATTTCGTCCAGGACAATATGAAACTGTTCAGGATAACAGAAGGATCCTTCAATCGCATTTCCACATCCTTTATTCGTTTGTGGAACATTATTTTTTCGCTTGATGGTCCTTCATGAATCAAACCATGGGGTTCAATAAATGAGACGTATTGTTTGTCGCCGATAAGAATCCACAGAATAAAGTCGGGATGAAAATTGCCCGCCTCGAAGAACCCAACTCCCTTACCTTTACTCAGGTTGCGAAGCAGAAAGAGCTCCGCTCCATTTTCTTCCAGTGTGCCAGAATTGTCATCACACCATGTTTTAAGGTCAGTAATAAACTGATATTCGCTCTCGTTCAGTGATACCGGCAAAATGGTAATCTTCCCACCTGGACGAACGTGAAAAAGCGGTTGAAAGAGATGTTTTCCGAAGTTGCAGGCGTTCAAATCGCCCACCCTTAACAGGCTGTCTTTTTTTTGTGCAAGGTCCGCCTTCAGTTGATGAATCCCTTGTATGACCTGCTCTTCATCCCCATCTACAATAAGCTGATAATATTCTTCACTGGGAATGTTGTCATCTTCGGGGAGCAGCTCTCTTATTTCAAGGCGGGGTTCGATATATTGCCTTTTACAGAAATTGTAATAGCGGTCACAGAATCTTTTCAACAATTCGGACGCCACCTGCTGCAGGAGTCGCACATCGTCAAACGTTGTTGGGTTTAGTCGAGCTGTGGGCAAATAGAGCGTGTACCAGTTGCTATTGGTTAGTAAATTTGAAATGCCTTCTTTTGAAATATTGAGATTGTACCAGCATTTCTCCCGTTTGAACTGTTCGAGTTCGAAAAAGAGCGCATCGTAGTCGAGCAATGAAAGGTGTTTTGATTCCAGTTGTACACGGTCCTTCACAGATGTTACATCGGTGCCGCGAGATCGAACGGATTGAATGCGGGGATACCAGTCTGACTCAATCGGATTATGCATCAGATAATCGGGTATTGTTCCGACAGTAGGCACTGGTGCATCTTTTTTAAAATCATATTCCCTGCCATCAGAGGTTTTACGCTTGGGCCGAATGGTTTTCAGTTTCTTGCCAAAATCATACGTGACATTCAGTGGAATGGTGATTGTCTCTCGGCGTTCATTGCCGGGCAACCCTTCATCTTTAAGGAAATCTCGGAATTTTTCCATGAAATCCGCTTCGATGCCAAAGATGTTGAGGGTTTCAATTTCCTCAATAAAGGGGGGGCGGAAAGGTGCATGGGTGTGTCCACTTCGTTTCAGACTCCACTCATAGCCTTTCAATCGAACTCCTCGACCAAACAGCTGGATAATCTGAGCGCCTTCAGAACGGCCCACATGCATGAGCCCCATGGTGCTGACGCGCCAGCAATCCCAGCCTTCCACAAACTTTTTGGAACCAATCAGCAAATTTACCGGCGAAGTTGACTCTTTCACAGTGGCAAACATCGCTTCTGAAAAATTGCTATCGTCCACCGACAGCGCGATTCCGTTTTGGGCGGCGAGTTCAGTGATGTGATCACAGAGCCCTTTGGCGTCACCAACACTTATCAGTCCGAAAGGCGTTTCTGCCGTTCCGACCCTCAGGGCGACTTCACCGGAATCTCCCTTGATACGCTCCAGCGACAATTGTCCACCCGTTGCACAGTGAAACAGTCGCCCCAGTATGTCGTTGTACATTTCTGTTTCAGACGCGCCCTCATTAAGAACTTTTGACAGATAGGAAAAGGCGCCTGAAAAAATATCGTTACCGTTGGCGTCAATCAGTCCGGTGTCCCGCCCTTTGCCCGTCAGAATTTCATGAATGCGTCGTTGAGCAGTTTCTTTATTGGCCAGAAACTCTGCTACGAATTGGACAATCAACGCCACATCGGTTGCCACTATCTGATCATCTTTGGTGAATTTTCCAGTCGACACGGTGCTGCCAACAAATACCCACAGGGGGCGCTCCAGATTGAACGGTTTGAAAGTGTTTGCATTTTCTTCGAAAATGCGGAGTTGCTGATAGTACTTCAGCAGGCAGGCCGTCATGTAAATGGCTCGTGTCTCAGTAAAAGATTCAGGGAGATTCAGTATTTGGTAATCCTTGCCAAAACCGTCTTCATAAAACCAGCGATATGAGTAATCAAAAATAACCGATTTCGCGTAGCTGTTCTCAAAATTAACGTTGCCCGATGCCTGAACAGCCTGTTCAAATGTGGCAGAATATTCGAATGTAAAACCTTTGGCACAAAGTTCTGAGCGGCGTGAAAACCATACACCCTCGTCTTTTCCACTCATCCCACGATGGCCTTCGTCCACCAGAAGGAGATTTTGATCTCCCAGACTGCGAGTGGCTACGGTGTTAGGACCTTCCTTTTCTGCCAGCTTGGTTATTTCGAGAACGTCTACTCTTTCCAGTCCGCGGGCCTGTGTGAATATTTGGTGTTCCGTTGCAAAATTGTTTGCCGGAATACCGCTTTGCTTCAGCTCGACAATGTGCTGTTCACTGAGTCTCTCGTTGGGAGTGAGCAGAATCACACGGGACAGCTCTTTGTCTCTGCCGTGCCTCTTTGCATAATGCCGATACTGAAGAATATTGACGTGCATGAGCAGGGTTTTTCCGCTTCCGGTGGCGTTTTGAAGACAGAGTTTATTCAGGTCATCGGATTCAAAGAATGGAATATCTGCAAAATCATTGAAGTGGGTATTGTATCTGTCGACCAACGCATTCAATTCATTGACCAAAAGATCCTGGTCAGAAAAAAATCGATCCAGATAAATTTCTGCGAACAGCAATGTGAGCCATTGGTAGTATTTCCATACGACCGGTCGCTCACGCTTTTCGTTGATTGCCACGGTATGTCTGCCGATGTTTTCCTCATATGAGAGGAGTGCATCTTTGCTCAGGGCACAGTGGTCATCCCAGAACAGTTCACTCTTAACAAGGGCATGGTAGAACCGATGCAGGTTGTCATGGTCCAGCCCCTCCAATCTACTGTCTCTAATGGGTTGGGCCAGTTGGTGAAATGGACGCACTGCGGATGTTCGTTTTTTTGCATCAGCTGGAACAGGGTCAATTCCAAACAAGCTGATTAGCCATTGATTTAGCAGCAGTTTGTTTCGAAAACCCAGTTGCTTCTTACCTTTTGCTTTTTGGGCTGCCATATTTATCGCCTCAGGTTTTCGAGCGTGTTGACCCACTGATTAAAAAGAGGACATGCCTCACGCATTTTTGTAATGCCAATTTCTTTAGCAATGGCGATACCCGTCGACGTTTTTTTGAATCGGTCAGAGAGAAATGAAAGCCGCCTGGATGGTGCCGTATCCCAATGGTCATTAATCTTCTCAGGTTCGCCGCATTCCTTCAATATTATGTCTATTTCTTCGCGTTTTACCTCAAGTTTCGCAGCCAGTGATGGGGGGTCGCTGAAATAGAGTGCTTCAGTCTCATGCATGGAAACGTAGGGTATAAATCGATTGGCTGGATTTCTGTCCGGAAATTTTTCTTTAACTTTCATCGCGGTAGCGTTGTTCATAACGTCGGCTTTTTGTCCGTGTTGTGCTCGTTGCTTTGATTCTGTGTATCCGGGCCAATCAGTATGAATTGCATAATAATCTACCAGTAATGTCACCCATGTATCGTTGCGTTGCTTTAGATGACGCCCGATATCGTTAATCGCGCGAGCAAACTTAACATCCCCACCTTTTTCGCCAGGTTTATTGAGCACTACTGCCGTTAAATAAACACCCTTAGGAGCCAAATATGGTGCCAGAATTTCCTTTATGAATCGCTGTTCTGTGAGGCCTTCAACGATTACCACCACTTCGGCGAAGTTACTCATGGTTTGTGCCTCCCTGAATAACGTTTTTCGTCCACAGTTCGCCGACAGAATAGTCTTTTAGCCATTCGGTGAAATCTTCATGCTTCAGCCGTTCGAAGGTGGACTGGCCGTCTTTGCGGTTTGTTACGATGATGTCTTCGATGGAGAATTGGTCCAGCAATAGCGGTGACTGAGTCGCAACGATAATCTGTGTTCTTTTGGCTGCATCATCAATGAGTTCTGCCAGGAGCTGTATGGCTTCAGGATGCAAACCGAGTTCAGGCTCGTCAATGATGATAGTTGAAGGTGGATCGGGTTGAAGGAGCGCAGTTGCAAGACAGATAAATCTAATGCTCCCATCCGACAAATGATACGGTTGCATGGGATAGTCTGTTCCTTTTGCTTTCCAGGAAAGGGCAACTTTAGTTTTGGGTCCAAATTGCTGTGGAATAAGCTGGAAATCATCAAAGTAAGGCGCAACCAATTTGCAAGCATTGACTATTTCGTCATAATGCGAAGGAAATTCGGAACGAAGTCGCAAAAGAAACGGGCCAATATTTGAGGCAGCGCTTCGCAACGATCTGTTATCTTCAATTATTTCGGCATTCCTTAACGGCGCCATGGGGCTGGTGTCATGAAAATGATAAATTTTCCATGAATTGATAGCATTGTAAACCGGCTCGCTATACTTGCTGTCGCGCGTTTTGCCTTTTGCTTCCTTCACTAATCGTGAAGTACCATCTATGCTGTCACCAAGATTCCACCAGCCAGTACGTGCCGAATCGTAGTATCGTGCCTCATCGGATAGGGTATATCCCTCTCCCGGGCCGGGTTTTATGGTGAAACGATATCCCCGAGCACCAAACCGGGTTTCGAATTCCATTTGTTGGGTAACCTTGCGACCGTTATACAAAAGGTCGCTAACGCCACCATTCCAGCGTATATACTCAGCGAGGCTGCCTTCTACCAATGAATGCAGCATCTTAAAAAAAGAAATCAGGTTGCTTTTCCCGGAACCATTTGCACCGACGAAAACATTGAGGTCTTTCAACTCAAAATCTTCGAGCTCTCGAATGGATTTAAATCCGCGTATGGTCAGCCTGTCTAAAGGATTTTTCATTTTATATCTCTTTCACGCGTTATCGTTATCCCACATGCGCTTCATGAATTCTTCTTCGATGAGACGCACTTTCCAGTTCTCGTCATCCTGTTTCAGATTGGGCAGGTTGTTGCTGCCGTTGACGTAAATGGTATTGAACTCAAAATCGCGGGTATTGATTCGGTTGCGCCTGAACCATTCGTCGAGCATCAGGTTGTCTTTTTCAATATCATCGGTGAGTTTGCGCCAAACGATAAGTATTTTTTCCTGTTCGCCGTTGTTGGGATGTGCCGCATCCTTTGGCATCCATCCTTCCACTTTGCGAAACCACCAGCTGCCGTTGTCGTCGTGCTGCAAGCGTCCTTTAACCGTAAGTCTGGTATGCTGATCATCGGGCAGTTCGGGATCATGGAGCCTTTCAAACTGGGCATTGAAAATCTCCGGCGCGGCAATATGAACAACCCGCAGCCCCAGCAGGTAATTAAAGGACTCTATCAAATCCACCGCACGAGTCACATACTCATCAGTGCCAGGCTTTTTCACTTCAAGCGTATACCCAGTTGGGTCATTAAACGCCCCAATATTCAACAACGACTGACTCCCCCGAGTCTCCACGTCGAGCATATAGTGAAGCATATAATCTTCTTTAAGCGAATCGTTCCCCTCAACAACCTTCTTCCGCACCCCATCCTCATCAAACCGAAGATTATTCAACGTATCCTCATAAGACTCCAACCGGATATACTTGAAACAGTGGGAGATCCCTGTTTCTCGCGATATCGGTTTCCCTTCTTTCCAGCTATCCGAGTAAACTACCTTGGCGATGCGGGGCTTGAGCACTGTATCAAAATAGTCGCCCATTTCAACGAGGATATATTTGCGGTTGCCGCTATCTTCTCGGTTGAGGTTGATC
>JAFGWT010000217.1 GCA_016937015.1 Deltaproteobacteria bacterium
AAAACTTTAAAAACGCGCGACTTCCCCACCCCTGCTCCAGGGTACCGCCAAACATCCACAGAAACAGCATGTTGAACAGCAGGTGATAAAAATCGGTCAGGGAGTGAAACCACATGTACGTGAACACCTGCCACAGATGCCATCCGGGAAAGACGCGGGCGGGAGTCAGCGCCATTTCATCGTATATCGCAAAGTTGTGAAATTTGCCGGCAATCACGGTGAGTAGCCACAGCCCAGTATTCACAATCATGATGTATTTCACCACGGGTGTCATGGGCCAGGCCTGTATCAGGGTATTACGTTTCATAGCTGAAATGTATCACTTGTCCGATAGGAGTCAACGACACTCTCTGGAAACCCACTCCCGTTTGTGTCGTTCAAAGAAAATATCCATCTTGGCGGTTTTCAGGGCCTCAAAAAATGTCTGGGTATCCGGAAAATTGCCACGGGCCAAAAGTCCCTCCAGGGTCGCGCCCAGTTCCTGCACGCAGGACATGCGCGCCGCGGTCATGGCCACCCGATCCGTACTGTATTTGCCGGTTTTCAGCTCATTCAAAGCCAGTGCCGCATCACCGTTGGCCGCATCTTTGGACACTGCCTGTTCAAGGGCTGCAATGGCGCCCTTCACATCGCCGGAGCGCAGAGAAATCACCGCCAGCACATGGGACGCAAGGGCGTGGATCCGGTCGTCATCCACCACCGTCAAGGCCCGATTGGCTGCGGCCCGTGCGCCCGAAAAATCTTCGAGATACAGCTGCGCGGTGGCCCGACCCACCCACGCCGCACCACACAGTTCGTTGGCATCCGCCGCCAGCTGAAACGCGTCCACCGCATTGCTGTACTGCTGTCGCAGCATATACCCATTGGCTTTTGCCAGGTGCCGCTCGGCGGTGCGCTGCTCGGTCAGTTTTTTTTCAAGACCCACATCAAGGCCGGTCACCGTAAACTGCAACTCCCGCCGTTTCACATCCCCCCGATGCTGCACCAGTTCAATGCGCACATCCCCATCCACAAACCCGGTCACCGACATGTCTCCCAGATTGCTGCGCTCGGCCTCGGTCTCAAAAGCGGCTTCGAAATCATCCATATCAAGCTCAATTTCCCGCGCGGCACCAAAATCCAGAATCACCCGAAACAACTTTGTCTCGTAAAATACAAAAATAATGCCGCCGGCGCCCGCCTTGTCTGCGCCCTCGGGCACAACCATCAACGTGGCGCTGCCTGGCACCCCATCCAAACCACTGCTCATAACGGGATTCAGACTGGCGAAGGCCGCAGTCATCGACGCAAAGGTCTGATCCATAATGTCGCACACGCCTTTTGCACCGGCTTTCTCCAGCAGCGAAACGAGTTCCTGTTGCCACATAAACGACCCATATTCCGATACCGCCCGACACTGATGCCGCCTGATGCCCGATTGCCGGGTCGAGGGTTTGGCCGTTGATTTTTTGGATTTGACTGCAACGGATTTGGGCTTCGCCACCGCATTGGGGGTCTCGCGCTTCGCCACCGCCGCGTTCGACTCCGCCTTTTCTTCAGCACCGCTGCTCATAAGCAACACCAAACCAATGCCCAAAACCAGCAATACACCGCCCATAACAGCCCACACCTTTACGGAGACGTCACGCAGACGGGATAAAGCTGTCCCGATTGACGCAGTCGCTTGCCCCATCCATCGCACCACCAGAGATGACAGCGCGCCAGACCCGGCCCGCATTCGCGACACCACTCCCATGACCGCCGTCGATGCCGCTTTCGTCCGGTTCCCCGATGACGACTCCCCCGCGTCGCCTTTGGTCGCATCCTCGTCAGTCTCGCCAACGGTGATGTCGGCCGGCAGGTTATCCAAATCCAGTTCCATGGTGCCGGACTGATCCGACTCCAGCAGCACCAGCTGGGAATCGTCGTCCAGGGACAGAATGTCACTGTCTTCGGCGTCATTGGACCGAGCCGCAGACAGGGCCGAGGACAGGGCCGACGGCGTGGCCACGGGTTTCATGGCTGGTCGCGTGGGCGCCTTGGACGGCCGACCGGCAAAAGGAGACGGCGGGGCCGCAGAGCCAGACGCGCCCGCTGCAGTGGGATGGTCCGGCGCACCGGTTGTCGGACCCTGAAAAAGGGGAGATGGCTTTTTCTTTTCGGTTGGCGACGGGGCGGCCGCAGAAGTTTTCTTAGAAGTTTTCTTAAAGGAGTCCGGTTTGAGGCCAAGGGATCCCCGGGGGCTGGTGGCGCTGTCCAGTGCCCCAGGTCCCAGCAGCGTTCTTTTGGACAACGACTTGACGCCGTCCCCAAATTTGCCCTTACCCATACCCAGTCCACCGCCCAGTCCGGTTTTGGATTTGTCGACCCGCGCGTTGTTCGAAGCGGTCCCGTTGGGGCGGGATGTCTCTTTTTTGGCCTTGTCCGTCGCCACTCTGGCTGGCGGCAGCGTGCTCTTCTTTATTTCAGCGCCAGACATACTGTCTTTTGCATCTGCATCACTCGAACCGTCCTGCGATGCATCTTCCGCCCCGGCGTCGCCGCGATTCTGCGGCTGCCTGAATCCGCAGAATTTGCAGCGCACCGCCAGAACAGGCAATAACTTTTGACAGGCGGGACAAACCTTTGTGTTACTCATAACCGAATCCCTCAACCTCCGGATTTCCCATTTTCCCCGGAACAATTCTCCGCATTACAGATTGCCACAGACGCCTTGAATCACCCAGTACCAACGTCAGCATGACGCCTATTAAAAACCGTAACGTCCGCTATTGGAATTAAAAAAAAAGAAAAAATGGGATTTGGATGGCATCGCCATCGGCAGACCCACTGGCACACCCACCGGCAGATGTTCGCAGATGTTCAGAGAAGCACTGAACATAATTGGCGTAAAATCCCAATGGCAAATCAGCTTCGCTTCGCCTGAAGCGCAGGCACATACTTCATGTCAGTGCCCTTGATATGCTGAATAATCCACGACGAAAGAAAACTCATCATCTCAATGGACACCGCACTGCTGCCGGCTTTCACCTTCTCGGCGTAACTATTGATTTTTTCGACAAACCCATCATGTTCCTTTTTATGTCCGGCCAGGTCATCATATTTCGCCTGGGTCATCAGCCGCTCCTCCGCCGAAAAGTGCGTTTTGGTGTAATTCACCAGCACTGTAAGCACATCCGCCATCACATCTTTTGATTTACCCACTCGCATGGCGTCACTCAGGTCGTTGACCAGATTCAGCAATTTTCGATGCTGCTGATCAATCACCGCAATGTTCGTGTTCCAGGATTCGTCCCATTTTATTGCCATTTTAAACCTCCCGTGTTTCAGTGTCGCAGTCAGTCAAGATGGGCCATTTGCACAATTTTTAAACGACCCGTTTCTAAAATACTTAAACTGAGACATAACGCCCGGGCCGATGAGTCTTGCTTCGCCCTGACTTTGTGCGTATGACTGACCCCGGTACCCAAAAAAGGACATTCCCATGACATCACAAATTGTACTGGCATCCAAATCTCCACGGCGCATCCAGATGTTCAGGGAGCAGCGTATCCCGGTGCGGGTGATTCCCGCCGATATCGACGAAATCCGTCTTCCCGAGGAATCGCCGGTGGATTTTGTGCGTCGGCTGTGCGGCGAAAAAGCCATGACCGTGGCGGCATCACTGGCCAGGCAGGGTGACACCCCGTTCGTCGTCGCTGCGGACACCATTGTGGTGCTGGCGGGGGACATCCTCGGCAAGCCCGCCAATCGGGACGACGCCAAAAACATGCTGAAACGCCTCAGCGGCCATACGCATACGGTCGTGACCGGCTGGACCATCGGCCGGCTGGGGATGGAATGGACCGTCACCCACAGCGAAACTCAGGTGACATTTCATCATCTCAGTGATGCCGAAATCGATGCATACCTGGCCACCGGCGATGCCGACGACAAAGCCGGCGCCTATGCGATTCAGGGACTTGGCGGCTATTTGGTCAGGGAAGTCACCGGAGATTTTTACAACGTGGTGGGGCTGCCCATCTCGAAAGTGGTGCGTGCCCTCATAGAAAAGGGCGCCCTGAAAGGATTTTTGCAGCCATGAGCGTATCTGAAAACCTTGCCCGAATTCGCGCTCAAATTGAGGACGCCGCCATTGCCTGCGGTCGCCATCCGGACAGCGTGACCCTGGTGGCGGTGTCCAAACGACAGCCCGTCGAAGATATTGTCGAGGCCTACCATGCCGGGCAGCGCCATTTTGGCGAAAACTATGCCCAGGAGCTCCGGGACAAGGCCAGGGCACTGTCCCGTTTGCCCGATATTCGCTGGCATTACATTGGCAACCTGCAACGCAACAAAGTCAAATACGTGGCCCCGTCCGCCGCCCTGATGGAATGCATCGACACGGTTCAGATTGCCGAGGAATTCT
>JAFGWT010000218.1 GCA_016937015.1 Deltaproteobacteria bacterium
ACGAGATGCTGATGATTACCGATGAAATTCGGGCGCTGGTATTGAAGAACTCGGACTCCAATACCATTAAGAAAACGGCCCTGCGGGAAGGCATGGTCAACCTGCGAGAGGACGGCGCCCGCAAGGTATTGTCCGGCATTACCACGATTGAGGAAGTATTGCGAGTGACTCACGATGACTGAGTTGTTTCGATAAAGGAAATGTAACTGTGCCACTCTATAAGTACGAAGGACTCCGCAGGAGCGATGGCAAAACGGTCAAGGGCGTTTTGGATGCCGACAATGAAAAGTCGTTGCGCTCAGCATTGAAGCGCGATGGCATCATGCCGATTTCCACTTCTGTAAAAGGAGAAGGCAAAGACGCCACCGAAGTGGATTTTGGGCGCTATTTCAATCGGGTCAAAAAGGCGGATATTGCGTTGCTTACCCGGCAGCTTGCGACGTTGACCCGTTCCGGTGTGTCGCTGGTGGAGTCGCTGACGGCGGTGATTGATCAGAGCGACAAACCGGATTTGAAAAGCGCCATGACCGATGTGCGGGACCAGGTGAATCAGGGGATGAGTCTGTCGGATGCATTCTCAAAATATCCCGCGTACTTTGATCGCCTGTACTGCAACATGGTGAATGCCGGTGAGCATTCGGGAAACATGGAGCAGGTGCTGGAGCGGCTGGCCGATTTTATCGAATCGTCCGATCGGTTGAAAAACAAAGTGGTTGGCGCCATGGCCTATCCGGCATTCATGGTGGTCGTGGGGGTGGTGGTGATTAATATTCTGATGGTGGTGGTGGTGCCCAAAGTAACGTCCATCTTTGAAAATTTCGATACGGAGCTGCCGATTTACACCCGCATTCTGGTGGCGGTCAGCGATTTTATGGGCGCGTTCTGGTGGCTGATTCTGATTTTGCTTACCTTGAGTATTGTGGGATTTCGCAAGTGGAAAAAGACGCCCAAAGGCGAATACACCTGGCATCGGTTTACATTGCGCGCGCCCATATTCGGAAAGCTGACCATGATGGTGGCCATTTCCAGATTTGCCAAAACCCTTTCCACTCTGTTGTCATCCGGAGTGCCGCTGCTTTCCGCGATGGATATTACCAAGGGTGTTTTGGGCAATGTGGTGCTTGAAAAAGTGGTGGTGGATGCCAGCAGTTCGATTCGGGAGGGGGAGAGCATCTCCGATCCGTTAAAAGCCTCCGGATACTTTCCACCTGTTGTGACCCATATGATTGCAGTGGGGGAAAAAACGGGGCAACTGGAGGCCATGCTCGACAATGTGTCTTCATCGTATGATGCGCAGGTCGACACCAAAGTGATGGCACTGACTTCCATTCTGGAGCCAATGCTGATTGTAATTATGGGGGTTGTGGCCGGAGGCATTGCCGCTGCGGTGTTAATGCCACTTGTGAAACTGAACGAGTTTATCTGATGTTTGGAAGATCGAAAATCATACTTGGGAAAAAGGGACATCGGCGCAGAAAGCTGGGACCGCTGGCGCTTAAGGTGCGTGCTGTCTCGATTTTTTTGTCTGTTGTGCTGTTCGTGGGCTGGTCTACCGGGTGGATGGCCAATAAGCGGCGCGTTCGTCAGGCGCAGCTCGATATTTCGCGAATTGTGCATGCGGCGAGACTGTTTCGGGCGGACTACGGCCGATGTCCCCATAATCTCGAAGAACTGGTTACGCCACCGGAAGGGGCGCCATATCTGAGACCGCTGACAGATCCATGGGGCCAGCCGTATGTGTTGCACTGCCCATCGTCTATTGCGCCGGAAGATGTGGATGTACAGTCCCTGGGGCCGGATGGCGAAACAACAACAGAGGATAACGTGAAGAATTATCTGGTTGAGCTCAACCTATAAAATTTTAAGGAGATTCAGCAATGAAAACAGAATCAAAAGTGAAAAGAAACCGCCGCAAACAACAGCGCGGCATGACCCTCATCGAAATTATGATTGTTATCGTGATCATCGGTCTGCTTGGTACCGGTGCAACGATTGCGTACATGTCATATCTTGAAGGGGCCAACGAAGATACGGCTTCGAATGAATCCTGCGTGATTCGCAGCGCAGTGATTCTGTACATGGCCCAGAATCAGGGAAAATGCCCCACCATGGACGACCTGAAAGGCCGCTACATGGACAAGAAGATGAGGACCACCGATCCCTGGGGAAATGACTGGGTTATCGAATGTGAGAGCGGTGACCCCGATGTGTACTCCACCGGCAAGGATGGCAGTAGCCGCTTCGGTTGTGAGAAGGGTGGCGGAGAAGACGAATAGCCGATGAAACAGCGTGGGTTTACAGTTATGGAACTCCTGGTTGTGGTGGTCATCATCGGCGTGATGGTGACCGGTGCGGCCCTGGGGCTTGGGGCGACCCGCCAGTCGCAGCTTCGGTCTGCGACCTGGATGCTGGTGTCTGCCTCAAAGTATGCGTATTCCCGCGCGGTCTCCCGAGGGATAAACGTGCGTCTGGTGCTTGATTTTGAAGGGCGCAGCATTCAGCTGCAGGAAGCGCCCGGTCGTCTGGTGCTCAACCGGGAGGATGAAACCGGCATTGGTTTGAATCGCAAGGATTCCGAAGATGTTTACCAGGCGGACGGTTCAGTTGAGGAACACAGCCTGAAGGATCGACTCCGCAACATTGGGCCCAAAATTGCCACCGGGAATACCGAGGGGGGAGACAGTCAGCTGACGGCCTTTCCGGTGACCGACGCGTTTTTGAAAAACCTGCTTGGGGGCACTGGGTTGAATTCATCGGCTGGCAGCGGGTGGGCGGGGTATCGTGGCCCCAGGTTTAACGCCATTGACGGCAATCAGGGAAAGAAACGCAAATTTGATGGCGATGTGGGCTACGTGCAGGTGTTCAGTCCTCACAGCCCTGAGGTTATCGATAAGGGGTTCGCCTTTGTGTATTATTTTCCGGGGGGAACCTCAGAGCACACGTTTATTCAGATGAGTGACAATGATGAGGATGAACCCACCATCAATACAGTGGAGATTCATCCTCTGAACGGCCGGGCGGTCATTCATCACGAGGAGAAGGAACCCGAAGGCGAGATAGACGACATGCAGGAAGGGGAACGGTAAATGGCACTCAGGCCAAATCAGCGTCGGGGGTTTACCGTAATCGAGATAATGGTGGCCACGCTTGTGCTTTCATCGTCGCTGGTTGCCATATTTGCCGCGCAGTTCGCCGCTGTGGCCACCACCACTTATGCGCGCAACATTACCCAGGCGACGCAGCTGGCGAAATGTAAAATGAATGAATTGGAACTGTCTTTTATTGAGGACGGCTTCCAGGAAGGCAGTGTTTCTGAGTCCGGGGATTGCTGCGAGTTTCTTGAAGGGGAAATACCGGATGGTTTCAGGTGTGATTGGAAGGTGGAGACCGTGACTTTTCCGGATATGAGCGATAATCTGTCGGATTCATTGATGGGGGAGGATGGTGAAGAAGGGGGCGCTGCTGATATTATGTCGCAGGTGACGGGGGGCGCTACCGGGATGGAGTCGATGATGCAAAGCGGTCAGATGGACGATATGGCCAGCATGGGAATGGATATGATTTCAACGCTGATGCCGATGGTCACCGATTTGCTGGAGCAGGCGATTCGGCGGGTCACTGTAAAAGTGACGTGGAAGGAAGGCGTGGTGGAGAAGGATTTTGAGCTAACGCAGTATGTGACGCATCCGTCACAGGGGCCGTTAAAGCTGATGCAGGAAATGAACACTGCGGAAGACGTGATGAACACAGTCACTGGAGAGTACTGATACAATGGCTTTACGAAGGCAGCGCGGGTTTACATTGCTGGAAATCATGGTGTCCATGGCGGTCACCGGGATGATTGGCATTTCAATCTGGGCCGCCGCTTCGCAGACCACAAAATCACGCAATATTATCGAATATTCTCAGGACAAATACCACGAAGTGAGAGTGGCCTTTGATATGATGAATCGGGATTTCAGTTCCGCATTTCTGTCCTACCATCGGGGCCCGGAGGCCACTCACGATACGATTTTCATTGGCACCGACAGTGGCAATCAGGACAGCGTGGACTTTGCGGCTTTTTCACATACAAGACGGTATTTCGATGTGAATGAATCCGATCAGGCGGAAATATCATATTATCTGGCCGCCGATGCGGAAGACAGCAGCATCATGAACCTTGTGCGCCGCGATTCGCCCATACTCGATAAGGATGCGCTGAATGGGGGGCAGACCATGATTCTCATTCACAATGTCGCTGAACTGAATATCGAGTATTACGACATCGCAAACAAAGAGTGGCAGGACGAATGGGATACGACTCAGGCCACCGGTGAAGGCAATGTGATGCCCACTCAGCTGCGAATCAGGCTGGTGGTGAACGAACGCCGGGGGGCAAGTCGCGCCGATGGGCGGGATGACGAATTTGAAGGCGTCGTTTACGGGACGCAAATCAGTATTCCGTTGCGCACGCCCATTTTGCTGGTGCCGGTATTTATTCCCGGTCAGCCTTTGACAGTGGGGGGAAAGTGATGGCGGCCGGCAAACAGACCAATCAACGGGGAATGGCGCTTATCATGGTGATGATCGCGCTGATTATTCTCACCGCCATGACCGCTGACTTTATGGAAGGCAATAAGGTGTATCTGCAGACCGCCGTGAATCACCGGGACGCCGTGAAGGCGGAATATCTGGCGCGCTCCGGTGTGAACCTGAGTCGGTTGCTGCTGTCGGTTCAGTCGTTGCCAATGTTTAAAAAAGCGTTGAATTTTCCATTCTGGCAGTTTGCCGACATGATTCTGGAGCCGTTCTCCACGCACAGGGGCGACGGGTCGCTGGCAGAGGAAGCGCTTGGTTTCAGTCTTGACGAAGCGGAAGGGTTGGGGCTTCCCGACGGGGAGGAGTTTTCGCTCAATATTGTGGACGAGGAGAGCAAACTCAATCTCAATCTCGGCGCGCACCCCACCAGTCCACTGAAGACGCTGGTTTTTAACAGCATGATGGCGATGATGGAGCCGGAAATGTACAACAGCATTTTCGAAGGGGACGACTATCGTGACGAGGTGGATAGAGAACAGGTGATTTGCGAGATTTTTGACTGGGCGGATCCCGATGAGGACGCGTGCACGGGCGCTGCCGGTGAAGAGTCGTATTATTCCATGACCAATCCGGAATATGAGCGAAAAAATGCGCCCTTTGACAGTCTGGAGGAGTTGCATTTTGTGCACGGCATCGGTGACGACTTCTGGTCGGCGTTTGTGGAACCCGATCCGCTCGATCCGGCGACCCGCACGTTTACCATCTGGGGGCCGGGAAAGGTGAACGTCAACACTGCAGCACCGTCGACTCTGGTGGCGAGTCTGTGCATGATTGCCACTGAGCCCAACGGAAACAACCCCTGTCTTAACCCCTATTCGCCCTTTGTTCAGAATCTGGTGACGCTGATTAACAACATGATAAACATGCGTACGTTTTTTCCTTACAGCACGGTGCAGGAATTTATCAAGGGGCTTGAAAATCCGATAGAATCACCGCAGAACATGCTGGCAGTGCTGATGGCGGCGCAGACGGGAGGTCCCCAGCTGGCTGGCATACAGCTGGCAAACAAACAGGCGGCGAACACGCTTTTTACCACAAAGAGTCAGGTGTTTTCCATTTACTCTGAGGGAATCGTTTCCAATCCCCTCACCGGCGAAACAAGAAAACGGATTCATGCAGTAGTTGATATTGAACCCAAGGAACCGAGTATGATTGATCCGAGTCAATCCATGGCAGCGGCCGGAGGGAAGGTTCTTTACTGGAGGCAGGAATAAGTATGACACAGCATTTTATTGGTGTTGACCTTGGAAGCCATGCTGTAAAAGCCATTGTCGTGAAACAGGGGTTTCGCGGTGGTGAGATTGTTAAATTTGATACCGAGCCCGTATTGCTCGACGAAAACGGCGTGTCGCTTGATACGGACATAGTGCAGGCGGCCGGGCGACTTGTAAAAAGACTGAACGTGGATGATGCATCGATTTTCTGTGCCATGCCGGGCGAAAGCGTCAGTATGCATCGAATCACCATTCCGTTGAACGCATCGAAACGCGCCGCGGAAGTGTTGTCGTTCGAGCTGGATGATTTGCTGCCCTACGATGTGGACGATGCGGCCTTTGATTTTGCCGAAGTGGCGAGGACCCCGCACGATGTGACCTACACGGTTGCGGCCATTCCCAGACAGCGAATGGCGACGTTGCTTGCACAACTTCAGGAAGTGGATATTGATCCTGCTGAACTGTCGGCGGCACCTCTGTGTTATGCACCATATCTCGAAGACATAAACGCTGTTGCAGGACCAACGGCGATTCTGGACGTGGGACACCAGCGAACCAATGTGATTGTTGCCGGTGATCAGATTCGGACCACCCGCACAGTGCTTCGGGGAGGCCGGGAACTGAGTGCGCTGCTGGCTTCGGCCGGTGAAGCCGAATTCAGTAAAGGTGTGGAGTTTAAGGAACGGGAGGGATTGACCGGTCGGGTGGGCGCAGTGCTGAAGGATGCCCTTGGCAATCTGGTGCGCGAAATTCGTCAGACCTTGAACGGCCACATGGCCAATGGCGGCAGTTCGGTGCAAAAGGTTCTGCTTTGCGGCGGGAGCGCCAGAATGCGGGACATCGCGCCTTTTTTAAGTGAGCAGCTGGAAATTCCGGTGGAAGTGTATCAGCCGGGAATATTTAAAGACGCAGTGCAGCCGTTTGAGTCCGGATTAAGCGCTGAGTATGGCGTTCTGGCCATGTGCCTTGCCGGGATGGGCATCATTCCCAAATCAAAACGGTTCAATTTCAGGCGCGGTGAATTTACGTTTAAAGGGGATACCGAGGCATTGCGTCAGAAAGTGGTGATCGCGGTGCTGTGCTTTTTGGGCATTGTTGGGGCGTGGGTGTTTTCCAGTGTCTCCAGATATATGGCGGTATCTGCACAGGCGGAGCGAGTGAAGGTGCAACTTGAAAACGAAACCGAGCGCATACTTGGGCAAAAAACAGTTAGCCGGATAACCATCGAGAAGAAAATGAATCCCAGGGATGCGGCGAAGTCGCCGCTGCCGGTAAAGGACGCCTACGACATTTTAATCGAACTGTCGAAGCGAATTCCGGAGTCAGTGGTGCATGATGTGGACGAACTCGATATTAAGCCGCGTCATGTAAAAATACGTGGACAGGTGGATGCGGAGTTAAGGCTCGATGAAGGCGAGGAGGACGATGATGGGTTTGATTTGTCTCCGACGGACCTTATCAAGAGCAAACTGAGCGAATTTGAGGAATGCTTCACCGCTTTTAAGTTGCCCAGAGTGCGCACTGTAAACAATCGCCAGGAATATACTATGGAGATAGAGAGTACTTGTCCGTAGTCTGTTGAGGATTCAGGAGTTGGAATGTCGTCTGTATTTAGAAATCTGTTAGCGGGACTCTCCGCGCGAGAGAAAAAAATGGTTGCGGCGATGGGGGTGGTGTTTGTGCTTCTAATATGCTTTTTAACGGCGTGGTTTGTTGGTGGCGCAATATCTGACCTGGAACGGGATACTGCGGAATGGACAGAGTTAAATCAGTTTGTTCTTAGCATGGAGCCGATTTTCAGAGAAAATGAACAGTCCGGACAAAAAATGGAGACTCTGGGAAAGCCGCTGCCGATACGCACGCTGGTGGACAATGTGGTTCGCAAAACAGGGATGGAACAGGCGGATACCAAGGAACTGAATGATAAAAGCTGGCCCGGTGGATGGCTTGAACGCAGCGCGGAGGTCACTTTTAGCGAAGTGGATCTTGCGGGGATAGTCAGTTTTATGAAAGAAGTTGAAAATAACAAACGACAGTTTCCCATTGCCATTTCGAAACTTCAGATGCTGAAACAGAGACGGGTGGCGGGTATGTTTCGCGTCTCCATGACGATTTCCACATATGAGAAAGTTGCCCAGCCGGCTGGCCCGCAAAAAGGGGAGAAAAAGTAATGATCAATCTGAGTTCCCGTCAGTTGAGAATCATCAAGTGGATTGGTTATCCTGCTTTTTTTGTCTGCAGCTTTCTCTTTTTTATGGCGCTGACGTTTCCGGCCGATCGGTTTTTGCCCATTGCTGAGGCAAAACTGACTGAAGTCCTTGGCAGAGAAGTGACAATAAATGATTTGTCCATTTCGCCCTTTGGTTCGGTATCCCTCACGGGAGTGGCCATCGAAGTGCCAACGGATGAAGAGGAATTGAAGAAAAAGAATATTCCGGATAGCGACGCTGCTGATGTAAATGGCGGTGCTGGTGGCGATACGGACAGCGACGCAAGCGCAGCGGCAGCGCCCAAACCGATTGTGCCGCGATATCACATCGACGAGATGAATGTGCGCGTGGGCATCTGGTCGCTGATTTTCGGGGATTTGGATGTGGAGGTTGACGCCGATTTTCTTGGGGGGAATATCCTGGTCAAGTACAAAGCGCCGCTGTCCTCTGATGACGAAGCGGACGCGGATGAAGCGGCGGAACTGGCCACTCTGACACCTGCGGAGCGGGTAAAGCTGAAGCGGGAACAGCGTGAACAGGAAAAGGCTGCCGCAGCTGCGGGAGAAGTGGAACCCGGCAAGGCGGTTTCATTTTCAGTTGTGGCGACGGACCTGAATCTGATTCAGTTTTGGGACCTTAAGGATTTGTTGCCTTTGCCAATGTTTGGCAATCTTGATTTTGGCATTGAGATAAAGACAGAAACGGGAAAGATGGCCGATGCCGCCGGAAAGATGTGGGTGGATGGCCGTGATATTTCGCTCGGGGAGGGACAATCCAAAATAGAAGTAATCGATGGCATGGGGCCAATGACTGTCGATGCATTTTCGATTAAGTCTCTTTTGCTTGAGATGTCCGTGAATGAAGGAAAATGTGCTTTTGGCAAAGTGAACATGGCTTCCAGCGACCTTGCAGCCACTGCCCAGGGGGACATTCAGTTTACCGATCCGATGTCTCAAAGCCGGCTCAATCTTTATTTCACATTCAAGCTGCTTGATGGCTATGCACAGAAAAGTTCGACGGCGCAGACCCTGGTATCTCTGATGCCCAGCGCTTTGGCAGCTGCCAAACGGACGGATGGGTACTACGGGTATGGTTATCGGGGAACGTTTAAAACCGCCAGATTCAGACCGCAAAAATTTTTTAATGATACCGACAGAACGCAGAGAACACCCGTAACGACGCGCCGCAATGCGCGGCCCGCGCAAAGACCGTCACCTGCCGCCAGACCGCGCCCTGTCAGTCCGGAATTACCGCCAACTTCGGTAATGGTGACTCCGTCGCATCCGCCGATTGTGACGACTCCGACACCGGAGATGATGCCGGATGACGGGGCTGACGACGAGCCGGAAGAAGCGCCTGAGTTGGACCAGGATTCAATAACGGCGCGTCCGAGCGTGAATATTAAGGAAATGAGCGACAGAATGCAGGAACGACAGGCTGAAAGTGAACGGCTACGGATGGAGGCGACGTTGAAAACGCAACGGGAAATTGAGGAGAGTGCAGTGACGTCCGCTGAGGAGGAAGAAGAGGCGGCGGCGGAGCCGGCTGAAGAGGACGGCCCTTCCGTTGAGGAAGCGGAAGAAAACGTAGAGGTGGAAGGCGAAGAGGGAGGAGAAGAGGCCGAAGAGGGGGAGGCCGAAGAAAATGGCGAGGAGGAAGAGAATGAAGAATAGCGGGAACCTGAGTTGGTTTCGTTTTGCCAGTGTCGCCCATCCGCATTTTTGGCAGCATTGCAAATGCAGTAATTGCTGTAATTTAAGCTGCTGTAAATGACACAGCAAATGATGCGACAATGATGCGACAATGATGCATCCTGAATTTTCACGGTTTCACCAAAAGCTCTCCCGTAATGTGTATGGTTCGTTGAAAGGCCGGATTCGGCTGGAATTGCTGGAAAAGGATATTCGGGATTGTTGCGTTGGGTTCACGACACCGGGACTTTCAATAATCGACGTGGGCTGTGGGGAAGGGGCATTCGCTGCCCGGTGTCTTGATGCGGGGCACACGGTTTCTCTGATTGATGTGAGCCCTGCAATGATTGAGACCGCTTTGGACCGCGTTGCCAAAACGAAAAACGGAAGCGACTGCGTGCGGGTTGACTGCGCGGATTTTTTAACATGGGAAGCGCCATCTGGCCTGAAATACGACATTGTGTTGATGCATGGTGCTGCGGAGTGGATGACCAGTGCCCCACTTGCAATTGAACGGGCTGCTGCTCTGGTAAAACCAGGGGGCTATCTGTCGCTCCTGATGTTCAACCGCGATATGCATACATTTAAAATGGGTGTGAACGGTCATCTTCTGGGCCACTTTTCCACTCGGAAGCAAAAGATGTTTCCCCCCAATGCGCTGGGTGTTCACGATACGGCTGACATACTGTCTTTGCAACCAGGTAAAATTATCCTGCAGTCAGGGATTAGAATTTTTTATGGATTTTTCAGAGAGCTTGCTCGAAGTGGTGTTTCGGCGGAACAGTGGATGGCGCAGGAACGGGCATATTACAGGCAACTGCCGTTTTCACGGATGGGCCAGCACAGTCACTTTATTTGGCAAAAAGATATCTGATATTTAAACAGGCGGATACTTGGATAGGATTGATAGATATGGCTGAATCCAAAATTGAGAACATTAACATTCAGTGCGAAGACCCCATTATGCCGCCCGAGGCGCTGAAGGCACAATTTCCGCTGACCGATGGGATGGTGGCGACTGTGCGCTCAGGACAGACGACCATTAAGAAAATTTTACACGGCGACGATCCGCGACTTCTGGTGGTGACAGGGCCCTGTTCGATTCACGACATTCACGCCGCGGACGAGTACGCCGATAGATTGCGCCGGTTATCCCGTGAACTCAATGACAGGCTGTTTATAGTGATGCGCGTCTATTTTGAGAAACCGCGCACCACCACCGGCTGGCAGGGGTTGGTTATCGATCCGTTTCTGGATGACAGCTGCCAGATTGAGGAAGGGTTAACGCTGTCGCGCAAGCTGCTGGCGCGTATTGCAGAGAAGGGATTGCCGGCAGCAGGGGAGGCGCTCGATATTGTGACGCCACCATATCTTCAGGATTTATTCTCGTGGACAGCGATTGGGGCGAGGACCACCGAGTCCCAGAGCCATCGCAAGATGGCCAGTGCTTTGACGGCAACGGTCGGATTTAAAAACGGTACAGACGGCAACATTGACATTGCCATTAATGCCATGCAGTCCGTTGCTTCCCCCCACAATTTTGTCAGCATCAATCCCCAGGGCAGAGTGTCTGTTATCAGGACCACTGGCAATCCCAATACGCATGTCATTCTTCGTGGCGGCACATCACCCAATTACAGCGCCGAACATGTCGCCGATTACGAAAAACGGCTCGTTGACGCCGGTTTTGCGCCACGCATTATGATTGATTGCAGTCATGCCAACAGCAACCGGATACCTGAAAATCAGGCGGTCGTGCTCGATAATATCATTGCCCAAAAGAAAAATGGCAACCAGTCGATTATGGGGGTGATGCTGGAGAGCAATCTCAATGGCGGTCAGCAATCCATTCCCGAGGATTTGTCAAAGCTCAAATATGGGGTGTCCATCACCGATGCCTGTATTGACTGGGATACCACCGAAACCCTGTTACGGCGTCTTCACCGGGAACTGCCGCGGGAGCTGTAAGGGCCAGGCTGAAACAAAAAAAACAATCACAGGACAAAAGCGTGGAAATTCCTGCAACACCGTAGAGACGGTGCAGGCAACGTCTTTGCAGATGGATCGGTTAGTTTCTTCATGAATGTTCTGGAAATGGTCGCCAGTGCCCCGCCATGGGGGATTCATTGGGGCTATTCAAAACCGTCGCAGTTGGCAGTGACATCCACGCCCCTGTCCTTCAGTTCATTTAGCTGATTCAGCAACGCCGGCTCGCAGCTTGCCACTGTGTCAGCGCCCACATAGAGGTTCAATACATCACCGGTGGCGAAGTCGTCATTTTCGACAAGATATGACAAATCGTGGACGTTTACACCAATCAGGTCGAGTGACGTTAAGCTGGGTAAAGAGGATACGGCCGCAATGCCAAAATGGTCAAGGCTCAGGGCTGGGCCAATTGTAATTGTCGCCAGATTGGGCAGGTCGTGAAGCCCATGAAAAGAGATTAGCTGGTTCGTGTTCGTCATGTAGATGGTCTGCAGTTCGGTCAGCCTCTGTAAACCGGGAATCTCTGCAACAGACGTCCAACCCAGGTCCAATGAGGTCAGCTGGGCCAGTTCGGAGACCTCGGTGATGTCGGAGACATTGGGATTTCGATACAGAGACAGACTGGTCAATCCGGTTAGACAACGGATTCCCGTAAGGTCAGAGATCTACTGGCCGTCGAGGGACAGCGACGTGAAGTCCATCACATCTGCGCAGTAGAGGTTGGCCGCCGGATATATGAGTGGTGGCCACCCCAAGGCTGTCAATGGTTGCCACATCCGTGCGGCTGCTTGACCATTTTACGTCAAGGGTGCAAAGCACGTCGGTTCGGTCAGTATAGTCACAATAGGCGATGAAGGGTTTGGTTCGCCCGGCCGGGATTTCACTATCGTCATATTCGACCCGCACCGCAATCAATTCGCCGGTGGTCACAGTAATCGGATGGGTCTTTGTGGTGCTGGTCGAGTCCGGATTGATAACTGTGGCGCGAATTGTCGCCGTCCCTTCACTCATCCCCTGGACCAGTCCGGCCACAGGATGGGGAACGATGTCCGTGGCATTGGAAGTCCATGTGGCAGCGGCTGTAACGTCCACATCCACTGCGCCATTGCTCAGGTCACAGAAC